>CANLQR010000168.1 GCA_947492135.1 Deltaproteobacteria bacterium
ATCACCGCCGAGGCGATGGACGATCGCTACGTCACCGAGGCCGAGCTGTACTTGCAGATCATCGGCACCGACGACACGGCGCAGCCGCTGTTCAAGCTGTTCGACCCGCCGTACGAGTACGACGTGACCAACATCCCCGAGGGCGAGTACCTCTTCGGGTTCGTGGTGCGCGACGGGCCGAACTCGGCGGCGAGCTTGCCGGTCACGATCACGGTGCGCGAGGGCGGGGCTGCGGCCGACACCACGGGCGGCGATGATCAGGGTGATTCGGGTACGACGGGCACGCCCGACCCTTCGGACACCAACGACGACGCCGACGGCACTGGCGAAGGGAGCTCGAGTTCTGGCCCCGGGCAAGACACGCCCGAGGTCGCCGGTTGTGCGTGCGACGCCGGCGGCGCTGCAGGTGGGCCTGGCGGAGCCGGCTTCGCATTCGCGGGCCTCGGCCTGGGCGTGGGATGGTTCGTGCGCCGCAGTCGTCGCCGCAGCCGTCGCTAGAAAAAAAGCGCGCGGGGTCTCGCAATCCCCGCGTGTTCGCGTGTCCGAGGCGCCCCCCGCGGCGCCCATCGGTGATATCCACCAAGGTGGGACCCCACCACCGATGCGCCAGACTCGGACCATTCCGCTCAGCATTGTCGTCACCCTCGCCGGGCTCGCTGCCTGCCAAGAAGGGGCCAGCCCCGGGGACGCGCTGATTGCCCGTTCGGGTGGACTCACCGCGCCCTCGATCGATGGCACGTTCGAGAAGCGGATCGCGTCGATGGACGACGGCACCGCGCGGGTGAGCTACCACGTCGTCACGGCCGATGGCGTGCAAGAGCTGATCACCGACGAGACGATCGATCTTCCCTACGAGACCCGCGTGCGCGCGTGGGGCGAGCACGAGAACGACGCGTTGTTTTCGCTCGATGAGCTCGAGGTTCTCGCGCTGCCGCCGACGCCGTTGATCGACCCCGAGCCCTACGGGTACCGGCGCATCGCCACGGTGCTGGTGTTCTGGAACCAGCCGGGCTTCATGAACGGGCAGGCGAAGGACGACATGTTCATCGCCGGCGACTCGACCAACGTCTTTTACGGCGAGAACTCCTACGGCAAGGAGACCATCGCGGGTGACGTGTTCGGCCCCTACCAGATCGACAATCCGGTCTCGTGCAACCCCGACCTCATCGCCCAGCGCGGCCTCGAGGCGTTCGTGGACCAGGGCCACGATCCCGATGAGTACCGCCAGTTCATGTGGCTCTTCGAGGGCGGCTTGGACTGCGGCTTCGGTGGGCTCGCGCAGGTGGGCAGTGTCGACGCTCCGGCGCGCAACAGCTGGTACCCCAACAACTTTGGTTGCGTGGTGCGGGCCCAGGAGATCGGGCACAACTACGGCATGGGCCACTCGCACTCGTGGAACTGCCCCGATGGCACGATTGTGCCGGTCGGGGACGAGTGCGAGCACGTCGAGTACGGCGATCCCTTCGATCCGATGGGCGGCGGCTGCGACCACATGAACGTGATCCAGAAGGGCTACATGGGCTGGCTCGAGGACTGCAACATCGTCTCGACCGAGTCCGACGGCACGTTCAACGTGCTGCCCACGGAGCTGCCGTGCAATGGCACCCAGGCCCTGCGATTCCCGTCGTCGGACCCCAGTCGGTACTACTACGTCGAGTACCGCCAGTCCTACGGCGTGGACGCGGGGTTCGACTCGGTGCTCTTGCACTGGGGGACCAGCCACGATGCCTCGGCGACGCCCTACATCATCGAGGCCGGCGATGGTCAGTACCAGATGGTCGAGGGCGACTCGTTCACCGATCCGGCCGGGACCGTGACGTTCACGGTGACCGAGATGTTGCCGACCCACGCTGTCATCAGCGTGGACTTCGCCGGCGCCGACGGCGGAGAGCCGACCTGCGACGATGGCAGCCTGCCCGAGATGGCCGCCGGCAACGTCGGTTCGCTCGAGTGTCTCGACGCTCCGTTCCCGCTCGACACGAATCCACCCACGGTCGAGATCACCTATCCCGCCGACGGGGACGTGTTCGACATCGGGGCCGACTTCACGATCACCGCCGAGGCGATGGACGATCGTTACGTCACCGAGGCCGAGCTGTACCTGCAGATCATCGGCACCGACGAGATGGCGCAGCCGCTGTTCAAGCTGTTCGACCCGCCGTACGAGTACGACGTGACCAACATCCCCGAGGGCGAGTACCTGTTCGGGTTCGTGGTGCGCGACGGGCCGAACTCGGCGGCGAGCTTGCCGGTGACGATCACGGTGCGCGAAGGCGGGGCGGCGGCCGACACCACGGGCGGCGACGACCAGGGTGATTCCGGTACGACCACCGGTGCGCCCGACCCTTCGGACACCAACGACGACGCGGACGGCACTGGCGAAGGGAGCTCGAGTTCTGGACCCGGGCAAGACTCGCCCGTAGTCGACGGTTGTGCCTGCGACGCCAGTGGCGCTGCAGGTGGGCGCGGCGGAGTCGGCTTCGCGCTTGGGGGGGGCCTCGGGTGGTTGGGCCTCGGATGGTTCGTGCGGCGCCGTCGTCGGTAGGAGGAACCCGCGGCGCTGCTACCCGATCACGCGCACGTCGGGCAACCACACGCCGCCCCCGAGCTCGCAGATCCGGCGCCCGCGTTCGGTCGCCGCAGTACCCGCCGGCACCACGATCACGCGCGGAGGATCGAGCTCGCCGCGCTCACGCAGGTAGGCGTAGGCGGGCGAGCGCAGCTGCAGGTTGTCATCGATGCGGCCAGCGAGTCGTCGGGGCAAGTCGGGGCGCACCAGACCCTGTAGCTCGAGGCGGCACAGCAGCGCACGAGGGCGTCCCGCCGGCTGGACGCCCGCGGTGCGGACGGAGACCTCGCCGAACTCGGTGTCGCCCAACCCGTCGCCCAGGCGCGCCGAGGACGGCGCGGTGCCGACGCGCGCGCCGAGGCTCTGCGGATCGGGTCCGATCTCGGCGGCGACGAGCGCTGGATCCTCGCGCGTGAGTGCTTGACGCACCGAGGCGGTCAGCCACGCGCCCGCGACCGTGCAACCTTCGAGCGCGACATCGGCGGGTGGCGTCGACAGCCGGACCACGCGGACCCGGGGCACCGGCGCGGCGTGGGTCGGTGGATCGAATCCCACGACTCGGATGTGTTGTTCGCTGCGCAGCCGCAGCATGCCCAGCGCCGACGACACCACGACCTCGTAGCGATGACCCAACAGCGCGGCCTCGGGCAAGATCGTGTGCTCGGCGTAGACGCGGCGCCCGTCGTCCTCGGGGTTGGTGTAGGGCAACAGCTCCAACAGCTGCGAACCGACCGCGAGCGTGACCGCATCGCCCGGCGCCTGGGCGCTGGGCAGGCCACAGCGCAGTCCGCGATAGAACCATCCGACGCCAACGAGGGGGACGTCGAGCCGCGCGGGGCGGGACAAGTCGTGCTCGCACAGCACGCCGCGCAGCGACGGCAACTGGCGGCCCAGCGGCAGCCGCTGCGAGCGTTCCAGCCACGCGCACACCAGAATGCTGGGGGCGACGAGTAGCTCGGGATCGAACGAACGCAAGCGCTCGAGGACCCGCGCACCATCGTCGATCCGATCGAGCACGAACAGTTCGCCGCCGAGCCCCCGCAGATCATCGCGAAGCGTGCGCTCGCCCATCGGATCCTGGCCGTGCGCATGCAACAAGGCCGTGCGTCGCAGGGGCGCGTCGCCGAGCCGAGCGCGCCACACCGCCAGGGTGTCCCCGCGCTCGTGCTCGGCGCCGGTGAGCGCCATCGCTGTGGGGTCGGCGTCATCGATCACCCCAAAACCGAGCAGATTCTCCACCTCGCGCTCATGGCGGGCGCGATCGAACACCGGGATACTCGCGCGGAAATCCTCGAACGACGCGATTGCACCCAGCCCGAAGCGTTGACCCACCCGCGTCGAACCGAGCTGGTTGAGCAGCAGCCGCAGCAGCTTCTCGCGGGTACCCGAGAATCCCGGCTGGCTCACCGCTCGAGCTCACGGCGCAGCTGCGCAGCGATGTGAGCCGCCGATTCGCGACGGTCCTCGACCTCGACCGCGCGGAGCTCGGGCGCGAGTGCCGAGACCGCGGCGCAGAAGCGATCGAGGTGAGCAAGGGCCTGCAGCTTGCCGCCGACCTGCAGCAGCGCACGGGCGAGCCCATAGTGCGCCTCGGTCCAATCGGGGCTCGTCCGCAGCACCTGCCGGTACGCGGAGATCGCCCCCTCGACGTCACCGCTTCGCAGCGTCAGCTCGGCGAGGTTGCACTGGGCTTCGGGCTGATCGGGATCGCAACGCAGCGCCTGCTCGAAGTGCTCGCGGGCAGCATCGGTGTCTTCGAGCTCGGCGTGGAGACCTCCGAGGTTGGTCCAGGCCGCTGCGAGCGACGGATCGAGGCCAAGCGCGGTCTCATACGCGCGTCGCGCGGCCGCGAGTCCGACGAGATCGCCCGGCGCACCATCGCGTTCGTGCTCGAGCTCGCAGCCGCGCCGAAACCAGTCGTGGGCGGTGGTCGGCTCGCTCGAATCGGGTGCGACCAGTGGCAAGGTCAGCACGCGGGCGGCTTGCTCGCGCAGGGTCGAGATCGTGAAGTCGAGAACCACCTGGCCGCTGTCGGCCTCGAAGCGGTGCTGGCCTTCGTCGACGAGGACGCGGTCGTGGTCGCAACGGATGCGCAGCGCAGAAAGCGAGGTGTCGACACCCGGGAGGTTCGCTCGCAACGTGGCCAGCGAGCGGCGAATCTTGCGTAGACTCGCACCTTCGTCGACGAGCGTCTTGGCGACCTTGACGGCGATCAGGTCGCGAAAGCTGTAGACCAAACGGCCGCCCTCGCGCAGCGACGGCACGATGAAGCCCGTCTGCGACCAGTAGCGCAGGCGATGTTCGGGCACGGCGAACAACCGTGCGACTTCGCGGATGCCGTAGCCGGCGGCATCGACGGGTCGAGTGTCGGTGTCGAGGGTCATGGTGCGGTGGAGGGTATCAGCCCTTGGAACGATCGAGGTGCGCGCGCGGCCACGCGACGGCGTCACCGTCGATCAACAGCTGCGTCCGATCGTGGCGGATCGAGGGCTCGAGTGCGAGTTCGAGTGCATCTTCGGGTAGTCTCGCGAGTCGCGCGAGGTGGGGCCGTGCGAGCTCGGTGAGCTTGAGCCGCACGCTGGCGCACTCGCGCATGAGCTCGACGAGTCGTTCGGCGGTGGCGGTGTCCGCTGGTTCGCGCACGCGCGCGGCACAGTCCAACAGCTCGATCGTCAACATGACCGTGGCATAGATGCGTCCGTTGCCCGACTCGGCGGCGACAGCCTCGCTGCCCTCGACGACGAGGTCGCCATGCGCGAACAACAAGTCGACCGCGCCGGGGCTCATCGACTCTCGCACCTCGCGGTGAATGAGCCGGATGCGATCGACCTTCGCCCAGCGTGCGGGGAGGAGTTCGGCACCTCGCCCGGCCCCGGAGCCGTGCTGGCCAGGTCGCGCGTTGCCCGAAGCCGGCGGCCCTCGACGATCGAGGAGTGGAGTCTTTCGGGGTACCAAGTGTAGGCACGTATCCTACCGACGCACCGCAGCCATCTCCAAGAAACCGGCCGTGATCGGGCAGGCCGTGACTGCGCGAGGCTATGCTGCGAGCGCCCATGGACGTCCTGTTTGTCTGCGATCCGCCCGAGAGCTTTTCCCCCATCGGTGACTCGACGCTGGTGATGATCAGCGAGGCCCTGCGCCGAGGCCACCGGCCGTACTGCGCGATGCTGCCGGATCTCGCCTTGCGTGGCGATCAGGCGTGGGCGCGCGTCGACGCGCTGCGGATCGAGACCACCGCGCAAGGGGATGCGGCCCGCCGCGCGCTGTCCCCGACGTGGCGATCGATGGCGGAGTTCGGCGTGGTGCTGATGCGCAAGGACCCGCCATTCGATCAGGGATACCTGACCGCGACGTGGATCCTCGATCGAGCCCAAACCGCGGTCCTGAACGCTCCCGCAGGGCTTCGCAATTTCAACGAGAAGCTGAGCCTTGCGCAGTTCGCCGAGCTCGCGCCGGCCACCTACGTGCTGCGTGAGGCTCAGGAAATCCGCCGGGTGTTGGCGGAGCTAGGCGGCCGGATGATCCTCAAGCCGGTGTTCGGCTTCGGTGGTCGCGAGGTGCTGCTTGCGCGCGCTGACGATCCGAATCTCGGGAGCCTCATCGAGCTGGCCACCGCCGAGGGGACCCGCTGGACGATCGCGCAGGAGTACCTACCGGCGGCCACGCAGGGCGACAAGCGGATCTTGCTGATCGATGGCGAGCCCGCGGGCGCGGTGCTTCGCGTCGGCATGCCCAACGAGGTCCGCAACAACTTTCACGCCGGTGGCAAGCCGGTGGCCGCGGTGCTGGACGACGCCGACCTCGCGATCTGTCGACGCGTGGGCCCGATCTTGCGCGAGCAGGGGCAGTTCTTCGTCGGCCTCGATGTCATCGGTGCTCGACTGACGGAGATCAACGTCACGAGCCCAACCGGCATGCAGGAGATCAACCGCCTAGGCGCACTGCGCGACGACGAGACAATGCAGGCGTGCTTCTGGCGGACCCTCGAAGGAAAGCTTGGCCAACGGGCCTGAACATGCGACGCTGACGCCGAAGTCTCCTCGATGGCCGAAGCAACGACTCTCAACCAGCTGCTCCGTCGAGAACTGCCGCGCCTGTATGGCTTTGCGTACTCGATGTGTTGCAGCCGCGAAGAGGCCCTCACGGCGGTACGTCATCTGGTCACAGAGGTGCGCAGCCAGGGCGAATCCAGGTTTCTGGGCGCAGACAAGCCGGGCGATGCCTTGCTCGGACTGATGGCCCGCTCGCTCGAGGAATCGCTCGGGCGAAAGTCGGAGCATTCGTTCGAGGGCCTCGATGAAATCCTGCGCAGCGACATCACCCGGCCGATCGATCTGTTCGGCGGCCCGCTCGGTGGCGATCCGGTCAAGCTCCACACCATGCTGTGGGAGCTCAAGCGCACCTGTCTGGCGGCGACGCTCTCGTGTCTGCCTCCGGGTGTGCGGGTTTCGTTCGTCCTGACCGATCTGCTGGGCTTTGGACCGGTCGAGGCGGCGGAGCTGCTGGGCATCAAGGAGAGCGCCTATCGGGTCCGTCTGACGCGGGCGCGCAAGCGTGTCGAGGACTACCTCACGCCGCGGTGCACCCACGTCGACGGGCAGAATCCGTGCACCTGCACTGGGCGCCTGCTGATCGCCATCGAGGCCAACTTCATCAAGCTGCCGGCGCACACCCACGACATCCCGCATGAGCCGCACGACGGCGACGGGCCGCGCCGCGACATGGGCAGCCTGTACCGCAGCCTGCCCGTGGTGCAGCTGCTCGACGCCGAGCTCGCCGCGCTGGTTCCAGAGTCTTGAGGCTTCAGGCGGGTGGGATCACCACGATCGGGCACACCGCGTGGCTCGCGAGTTCGGTACCAGCGCTGGCGAGGAACAGGCGCTCGAATCCAGAGAGGCGTCGTGAACCGGTGACGATCATCAGGGCATCGCGTTCGCGCGCGTGCTCGGCGAGCTGATCCACCGTGCCTCCGAGCCGCACGACGCGGGTCGCGTCTTCGAGTCGATGAACCTCGGCCCACTGTGCGAGCTGGTCCTCGGCGTGGGCTCGGCTATCGGCTCGGATCTTGGCCAGCGTCGCCGCGGGGGCATACTGGGCGCTGTGCTGCTCGGGCGAAGCCGCGATGTGCACGAGCTCGAGTGGACGTCCGAACTGGTTGGCGAAGTGGCGCGCGAACTCGGTGGCGCCGGTGCCATCCTCATCGAGTCCACACGCGAGCACGACCGGGCCTTTGCCCACCGCGGTCGGATCGAAGTCGGGCGGAACGATCACCAGTGACGTCGGCGTGGCGCGCAAGAGCCGTCGAGCGATCCGGCCGAGCCGCACGACCGGATGGCCATCGCGGCCGGCGTGGCGACCCACGATGATGCCATCGCAGCGACGGTAGGCCGCCGCCGCGGTGAGGGTCTCCTCGGCGTCGCCCCCCTCGATGACCTCGACGACAGCGAAGCTTGCGGTCGCGCCATTGGCCTCGACGACCGCACGCAAGGCGTTCATCGCGTTGGCCTCGAGCTCGGGCAAATGGTGGTAGCGCAACGCGGCCTGGAGGTGGGCCTCCTCGAGCACATGGACGCCCACGAGCTGATCTCCGCCATGCTCTGCCAACCATTTACCGAACAAGAGCGGTCCATGATCGTGCGGTCCCAGGCCCAGCCCGACGATCCACTTCCTCGTTGTCCTGGTCATCGCCATTGCTCCTTGGTCGGCCGCGGGGCCGTGGTGTCGAAAGCATGATCGGTCGTCGATGCCACAGGTGTCAACGCACCGGCGTGACCAGGCGACCGAGTTCGAAGCCGACCGTACCCACCTGTGTACTGAGCCCGGGAGCGAGCGCCGATACCCCCTCGGGCGTGCCGGTAAAAATGAGGTCGCCGGGCTCGAGGGTCATGCACGCGGCGATGTACTCGAGGACACCTGCGATGTCGAAGATCATCGCGGACAAAGGGGCGTCCTGGCGGAGTTCGTCGTCGATGAACCCCTGCACGCGCACCTCGGCGGGCAAAGCTGCGCCTGGTGGGTGCATGCGGACGAACGGGCCCACGGGTGCGAACCCATCGAAGCCCTTGGCCCGCGTCCACTGCTTGTCGAGCTTTTGCAGGTCGCGGCACGACACGTCGTTGCCCAACGTGTAGCCGCCGACATGATCGAGTGCCTGATCGCGATGGAAGCCGCGACCGCTGCGACCGATCACCACCACCAGCTCGGCTTCCATGTCGATCCGCTCGAACCCGCGAGGCAACGCGAGCGACTCACCGGCCGCCAACAGTGCCGACGCGGGCTTGGTGAACAGCAGCGGCTCGGTGGGGATCTCGTTGCCCATCTCCTTGGCATGCGCGGCATAGTTTCGACCGACGCAGACGATCTTGCCGGGCCGCAACGGTGGCCGCAGCATGAGCTCGCCCAGGGGTGCTCGCACGCCGCCGCTGCGGGCGGGGAGATCCTGAGCCAGACGCCACGCGTCGGCGTGCCGCTCGCCACCGGTGGCGGGCAACGCCGACGCAAACGGGTCTGCGATTTCGACGGCCATGTCCTGCGCCGTTGGAGCCGCGCCTGCCGTCGTCACCCGGACCGACCTCACCACGGCTTCGCCCGGGACACAGACACGCCCGATCCAGACGACACTGCTCATGCCCCGACTCCTGCTGTCCGTGCCAAGGCTGGAATCCTAGTGTGCTCGTCGGCAAAGATCCACGAGGGTGCGGCGTCGAAGCCGTGGCGTCTTCGCCCAGCGCACAACGCGGGGGACCAAGGATCGCTATACTCCCGCCCGGCGTGAACGATCTGGCACGACTGAACGATCGGGCACCGATCCGGCTGATCGTGGAGGCGTCGGATCGCGTCGGTGCGGTGCTCGGCGCTGCGTTGCCTGGTCACGCGCGCCGTCGCGGTGCGGTGGTGCTCATGCATGGTCGCGGGCCGGGTTCGCCGTGGTGTCCGGCCGACGCGACGATCGTCGGTGTCGTGACGGCGTGTCTCGACGCAGCGGTTGCGACGCGCTGGGCTCCACTGGGTCGCGAGCCGCAGTCGCCCGGGGCGCTGGCGAAGCTCGCGGCGCCAGCAAGCGATCGCAGGACCCTGCCGTTGCGGTTCGACGAATCGTCGTCACGGTCCTGGGGACTCGAGTTTGCGTGCGAGCTGCCGCGGGCTTGGGTCGGTCGCCATGCCGTGCTGCTGTCCCCGACCGTGATCGAGTCCGGCGTCGCGGGGGGCGCTGGACCGTCTTGCGCTGGACCGTTTTGCGCCGGACTGGCTGCGCTGGCGGTCGCCGCCCACGCGCGCAGCCACGCCGATCCGGTCGAGGTTGGTGCCGCCATGCTCGCTGGGATTTTCGCGGGCTTCACCTGGGTGCTCGATGCCCACCGCGCCCTGCTGCGGGGCCCTCGAGCGGGCGCACGGCCTGCGGTCGCCGTCGTCGAGCGCGTGTTCGTACACGGTGGCACCGGTCTCGACGCGAGTGAGATCGTCGAGCGGGCGCGAGTCTTGGATCAGTGGTTGCGAGTCCGCGATGCCTCGCCGTCGGGCATCGCGTTGGAGGGCGCCCAGGCGACGGATCCGTGGCCGATCCATGCGCGCGAGCCCGTGGGCGTCGATGGCCCGGTGTGGTCGTCGCGCACAGGGGCACGAGGCCGCGAAGCGAGACGTCCGTGAGCCGGCTGTTGCGCCGCACGCTGTACGCGGTCGTCGCCGGCGCGTTGTTGTACGCCGCTGCGATGGTCTACTTCGATGCCCGCACCATCGCGGCCCAGCTCACCGAGTTCCCGTGGTGGCGGTTCGCCGCTGCGCTCGCGCTGTCTTCGGTCAACTACTTGCTGCGTTTCGCCAAATGGGAGCTGTCGCTGGGCTGGCTGGGTGTCCGCAAGATCACTCCGGATCTCACCATTGGTCGCTCGCTGATCATCTATCTGGCGGGTCTGAGTATGTCGATCTCGCCCGGCAAATTCGGCGAGGTGTTGCGCAGTGCGCTGCTCAAGGCGAGCAACGATGTGCCGTTCAGTCGCACGGCACCGATCGTCGTCGCCGATCGTCTGACCGACTTGGTGGCGCTGGTGGTGCTGAGCCTGTTTGGGATCTCACGCTTTCGCGAGTATCTCCCGCTGGTGCTGGTCACGGCTGCGCTGGTGGTGGGCGGCGTGGTGGTCCTCGGGACGCCGAGCATCGCGCGTCCGCTCCTGCGCCGTGCCGCGGGCTGGCCGATTGTCGGTCGCTTCGCCGGTCGCGCGGAGTTGCTGGTCGATAGCGCGGCGGTGGTGTTGCGCCTGCGACCGTTGGCGGTTCTCAGTGCGCTGTCGGTCGTCGGCTGGGGACTCGAGTGCGTCGGCTTCTGGTTGATCTTGGGTGGTTTTGCCGGGACCCAGGCATCGCTGCCACTGGCCGCGTTCTTGTGGGCGACCGGGACACTCGTCGGGGCGCTGAGCTTCTTGCCCGGTGGTCTGTTCGCGGCCGAAGGCAGCCTCGCGCTCGCGACCACGAGGCTGGTGGTGGGCGCGACCGCCCCGATGGCGCTCGCTTCGACGATCCTGGGCCGCACTGCGACGCTGTGGTACGGCGAGCTGGTGGGCGCGGTGGCGTTGGCGATCTTCCTGCGGAATCCTGAGCTCCGTGCCCGGGCGTTTGCGGCCGCGCCCCAGGCCGAACCGCCGCCAGACGGCCGCGGTGGACAACCCGGCGGCCCCTGAGGCAGCCTCGGGCGGCCGCATGAAGTACACCATCGAGGACACATTCGAGGTTCCGGCCGCGCACTACTGGGACACGTTCTTCAGCGAGGACTACGGCAAGGGGCTGTGGCCAGCGCTCGACATCAAGTGCGAGGTGCTGAAGTTCGAGCGCGTCGGTGAGGGTGCCGCGCTCGAGATCCACCGCGAGCAGCGGCTGACGCCCAATCGCGAGCTGCCGGCGGTGATCCAGAAGTTCGTCAAAGGCGGCTTCACCTACACCGAGCGCAACCACTACAAGGCCCGCGACGGCGAGATGCGTACGGTCACCACGCCGAGCTTCATGCCCGACAAGATCAAGACCAGCGGGCTCTACCGCATCGAGGTGCTCGGTCCCAGCCGGTGCAAGCGGGTCTGGGCCGGCGAAATCGAGTGTGCGATTGCGCTCCTCGGTGGCAAGATCGAGAAGATGCTGGTTGACGAGGTTCGCGAGAGCTACCGCAAAGCCACTGAATTTACGCGCAAGTGGCTCGTCGACCACCCTGCGTAGCAGCGGGTGGGCGATTGCGCGTGTGGGCCGGTAATCTCGCGGGGGGTCGCGCAACCTTAGTGATGCGGGGACCTCCTGGCTCCCGAAGTTCCGATGAGCCGCCAACCCACAGACCCCGCGATGGCCGCTGCCCTGCTTCGCGCAGTGCCAGCGTCCGTGCCGACCGAGGCACCCGGCCGTCACGAGGCGTTGGTTGCTGCGGCGCGTCGCGGCGACCTCAACGCGTGGTCTCGCCTCTACGTCGAGACTTTCGACAACGTCCTCAAGCACGTCTGCTACCTCACCGGAGACGCGGCGCTGGCGGAGGACCTGGTTCAGGATGCGTACGCTCGAGCGATGAGCAACATCGCGCAGTTCGACGCACGGTCGTCGTTCACGTCATGGCTGCGGGGAATCGCACTGAACGTCGTGCGTATGCACTGGCGCCGGGCGCGAACCACCGATCGCGTGCATGATCGGCTACGTACGCTGGTGGAGGTCACTACCGGCGGAGTGACCGAGGGTCCCGAGCGTGTCCATCAACAGGACCAGCGCATGCGTCTGCTCTACGAGTTGTTGACGACCTTGCCCGAGAACCTGCGCGAGGCCTTCGTACTTCGGGAGCTCGAGGGGCTCCCGGCTGATGAGGCGGCGTCAGCACTGGGGATCTCCGAGGGTAACCTGGCCGTGCGCGCGTCTCGTGCACGCGCACGGATCCGCGAAGAACTCGAACGTCTGGGATGGACGGAGCACAGGCCATGACTGACGATCGATCCACGCGTACAGGTCAGGATCCCGTCGACGCTCTGATCGATGCGACCCACGCTTCGTTGTCGCGGGCACGAGCGGCCGTGCCGCCCGACTTTGCGGCGGTGCTCGCCCATGCGGCGGTGCTCACCAGCGGCGACGCGACGCCCGACTTCATGCACGCCGTCGCTGACGCCGAACGAGAGGCCGCCGACGGCGGGCAGGTCGATGAGCCTGTCATCGACATCCGCACGCGCGCTCGCGCTGGCGCTGGTGCTGTGGACGGGATCGCTGGGCTGGTCTCGGACGCGCGGGCATCGGTTGGCCGCATGATCGACACCGCGCGCATGCGTGCGATCCCACCGATGCCGCGCCACGTGCCACGGCTCGCCGTGAGCGCGATCGGGGCGGTGGGTCTGGCCGCCGCTGCCGTGGTCGCGTTCGCGGTCATGCAGTGGTCGTCGTCAGCCGATCGCGCGCAGCACTCGGCGCCGCTCGATCAAGCGGTTCGAATCGACGCCACCGATGAGGCGGCTCGCCAGGCAACCTACGAAATCGGGGTGCCCGGGGCCACTCGGCCCGCGCCGCCCGCGACGGCGCCGCAGCCCAGCCCGGCAGCGACGCCGGCGATGCCGCAACCATCCCCGGCAGTTGGATCGGCGCCGCGGCCTCGCGTCGCTGCACCCCACAGCGACGCCGATCTCCTGCGCGGGCTCAGCGACGAAGCCCGTGCGCTGTGGCGCGCGGGTGACCGCGTTGCGGCCGAGGCCAAGTTCCTGCAGGTGACGGCGGCCGGTGGCCGGTCGGCGCTGGCCGAGTTGGCGTGGGGCGATCTGTTCGCGCTCGCCAACCAGCTCGGCGACGATGCCCGTCGGACCAAACGCTGGCGCGCCTACGTGGCGAAGTTCCCCCGCGGGCGCTACGCCGATGACGCGCGTGCTGGGCTCTGTCGAGCCTCGAGCACGCCGAGCGAATGCTGGGCGAAGTATCTGCTCGACTTCCCCAAGGGGTCCTACGGTACCGAGGCACGGGCAGCCGCACCGAAAGGGGAATGACCACGTTGCACGGGCGACACCGCAGGAGCCTTTGTTGGATCGGCCTTTGGGTCGGGCTCGGCTGCGGCGTGCAGCCGTACGTCGTGGTCGACGCATCCACGACGACGTCGTCGGGTGACTCCGATGATGATGACGAGGATTCCTCGCCGGACGACGAGGACACCGAGCAGGACGCCGGCACCGCCGACCAGACCGGGGAGACCTCGGGCAGCTCGAGCGGAACGATGGGGGAGGGCACGACCGAAGACTCCGAGTCTTCCGAGTCCGGCACGACGCAGTGCTTCGAGGATCGTTGCGACGGCTCGAACTCGGGAGAGGGCGGAGAGGAAGACACGAGCAGCAGCAG
>CANLQR010000169.1 GCA_947492135.1 Deltaproteobacteria bacterium
CAGTCGGCATCCTCGGTGCAGTCGCCGTAGTACGGATCCGGCATCACGCCGCCGTCGTCTGTGGTGACGGCCGCTGTGCTGTCGGAGGTGGTCGTTGGTGGCTCACCGCCGTCGAGCGGGTCGGTCGCGACACCCGTGGTCGCCAAGCCTGTGCTTTCACCGAACGGGCCGCTCGAACCCGGTGCGCTGCCGGTGGAGGTGGTCGAGTCGGCGCCCGGCGGCCCTGACTCGGCCATATTGCTGGTGGTGTCGTTCGCGTTGTCGGCGCTGGTCTCCGATGTGCCCGCCGAACCCACCGACGCGCTTCCAGGGCCGCCGCCCACCGTGCCGCTGCTATCGAAAGCGCAGGCAGAAGTCAGCAGCCACAAGCCTGCACAACCCGCAAAGACGAGGGATCGCACGATGCTTTCACGATACCCGAGGGGTCGCATCGCATGCAACCCGGCGCGATGACGATCAGTTGGGCAAGCTGTCTTTGACCACGCGCAAGTGCGATGGTTTCGCCCGCTCCCGCGGCTTGGCGGGACGGTTCGAACCACCGCGACCACCGCCACCACGACCACCGCCACCACCATTGGCATCACGCCGCTTCCACGGTTGGGCGGTGACCAGATAGGCGCCGGCGACCCCGACGAGCCAGGGGATCACCAGCGGCCATGGGGCCCCGCGCGCCAGTGGGCCGAGCACGCCGAGCGCGATCAGGATCATCGCAAGTGTCCGCCCACGCAGGGTCACGGCGCCCACCAGCGAGAGCTCTTGCCGGCCGTACACGACCCCGAAGGCGGTGACTGCTGCGAGGTCGACGGCCGTGGAGCCGCCGTGCACGACCGCCGGCAACCATGGCGACAACAAGGCGTACGCCAGATAGCCCGCGAACCCGCAGCCGAGCACGAGCGTCACGTACTTGCGCGTCCCCCAGAATCCCTCGAGCCGGGAGCCGATGAACCACTGCATGAACAGTGAGCCGAGGATCAACCCGACCGAGTCGACCGGGAACACGAAGTTCGCGGTCAGCGGTTGCCACAGTCCCGAGCCCGAGAGCAACGCGCCCGGCTGCAGGCGCAGCGCATCACCGAGCGGTTGGTCACCGACGAGCGCGGTACCTGCGACGGTGAGGAGAAAAAGTGCCAGCGCACCGCGATGGAACTTGGGCAGGCCACTGAGCATCCCCGACACGGTCGACCTCAGTCTAGCGCACGCGGTTGCTCAGAGCACGCAGACGCCCGGAAGTCGTGCTGAGAAGCGGCACAGAGGGCTGGGCGCGCGTCGGGCTGCCGTTGGGCGCGAGGACGAAGCGCCACTGCGGTAGAATGTTCACCGCCATGAATGACCCTCCCGCGCCGCGTTCCGGCCCGCCGGCCGCCGGTGCCGACGCGGTGGAGGCGAGCTTGGTGGATGGCGACGTAACATGGCTACCGCCCGAACTCGAGTTCGGGCCGGTCGGACACGAACTAGAGCGCGCGCAGGCTCGGGCGAAGGTGCGAGCCCAGCTGTTCCAGATCGAGAGCGAGCCGGTTCGCATCGGCCGCTTCCCGATCCTCGGAACGCTGGGGCGAGGGGGGATGGGGGAGGTGTTCTCGGCCTTCGACGAGGAGCTGGATCGTCGGATCGCCGTGAAGGTGATGCGGTCGAGCGTGGCTCCCGGCACGCAGGGCCGCGAGCGCATGCGTCGCGAAGCGCAGGCCATGGCCCGGCTGTCGCATCCCAACATTGTCGCGGTGCACGAAGTTGGTGTGGCTGACGAGCAGGTGTTCATCGCGATGGAGTTCGTGCGCGGGGTCAGCCTCGACGTGTGGCTGTCGGGGCAGCCGCGATCCTGGCGCGCGGTGCTCGAGGTGTTCGCCCAGGCCGGACGCGGACTGATGGCGGCCCACGCTGCGGGCCTCGTGCACCGTGACTTCAAGCCCACCAACGTGATGGTCGGCGACGACGGTCAGATCAAGATCCTCGACTTTGGACTGGCGCGCGCCGTCGCCGACGGAACCGCGGTCGCCCTCGGCACCGTTGCTGACGGGACCGCGGCCGCTGGTGTCGCCCGCCCACCCGAGAGCGTACCGGGCAGGCCTCATGCCGCCTCGCTCACGCACACCGGCACGATCGCGGGCACGCCGGCGTACATGGCCGCCGAGCAGCACCTCGGCGAGGCTACGACCGCGGCCAGCGATCAATTCAGCTTCTGCGTCGCGCTCTACGGCGCGCTCTTCGGCGTGCCACCGTTTACGGGCAAGAACCTCGCTGCGCTGGTCACAGCGGTGTGCGACGGCACGCCCACGCCGCCCCCGCGCGACAGCGAGGTCCCGTCGTGGGTCCGCCGAGCGGTGATGCAGGGCCTCGCGCGCGAGCCGAGCCAACGTCACGCGTCGATGGGCGAGTTGCTCGCGGCGCTCGGCGCCGACCCGGGCGCACGCCGACGACGTTGGGCGATCGCAGGGGTCGGCGCGGCGGCGGTTGTGGCCGGTGGCATCGGGCTCTCGCGGCTCGCTGCCGCTGAGCCCTGTCCCGACGGCAGACAAGAGCTCGGGGGCGCATGGGAAGATGGCCGTCGCGCGCGCGTAGCCATTGCGCTGCGTGGCGGCGCCGCCCACGGTGAGGCCACGTGGTCGCGGGTCGAGCCGGCGCTGGATGCCTACGCCGACGCGTGGATCTCCGCGCGAGAGCAGGCGTGCCACGCACTGCGTGAAGGTGCGGTGTCGGAGTTGCTGCATGATCGACGGGTCGCGTGTCTGTCGCGCAGTCGCACCGCCTTCGATGCGCTCATCGAGGTGTTCGAGCGGGCGGACGCGAACGTGGTCGAGAAGGCTGTGAGCGCCGTGACCGGGCTACCCGCGATCGCGCGCTGCGAGGATGCCGAAGCGTTGCTCGCCGAGGTCGCGCCGCCCGACGCTGCGATCGCTGGCGAGGTCGTCGCGCTGCGCGAGGCACTCGCACGGGCGCGCTCGGTGGAGGATGCTGGCCGTGTCGCCGAGAGTGTGGCCGCAGCCGACGAGGTGCTCGTGCAGGCCGAGCGCCTGGGCTATCCCCCGCTCGTCGCCGAGGCGTTGCTGCGCCGCGGCAGTGGCGAGTTGATCGCCGGCCAGGCAACCCAGGCCGACGACGACCTCGGGCGCGCGGCATGGGGCGCGGTGGTCGGTGGTGACGATGGCGTCGCGGCGGAAGCGGCCGCGCGACGCATCTTCGTGCGCAGTGAGCTGTTGGGCCGCCCTGCCGAGGCCGAGATCGAGCTGCCGTGGGCGCGCGCGCTCGTCGATCGTACGCACGACGACGCACTGCTGGGCCTGTTCTTGCACAACGCTGCGGCGGTCGAGAGTCGTTCGGGTGATTCAGAGCGGGCGCGCTCCTTGGCCCGTGAGGCACTTGCGGCGCGGCGACGGTTCGCGTCGGCGGAGCATCCCGACATCGCGCTCACGCTTGCGAACCTCGGACGGTTCGAGCGAGATCTCGGCGACTTCACCGCGTCACTCGAGAGCCTGCGCGAGGCGGTGCGCGTGACCGAGGTCGCGCTTGGGCCCCGTCACCCGCAGCGCGCGATGATCGGCAGCGTCCTTGCGAGTACCCTGCTCGATCTGCAGCACGACGACGAGGCCCGCACCGAGCTCGCCCTCGACGACGCGATCTATCGCGAGACGCTGGGTGACGTCGCGCTGCCGCGCTACTTCGTGCTGCTGGCGATGGGCGAGCTCGCGGGCCGCGAGCGGCGCTTTGGCGAGGCCCGGCGTCATCTCGACGACGCGCTGGGCTTGGCGACCACTGCGGTCGGTGGCGAGCACCCCATGCTCGCCGACGCGCGCCTCGCCCTCGCTGAGGTTCACGCCGCGCAGGGGGAACTCCGCGAGGCCGAGGAGATCGGGCGTGACGCAGTGGCGCGGCTCGAGCTCGCGCTCGGCAGCAGCCATCCCTATCTTGCGGAGGCGTGGCTGCGGCTGGGGCGGCTGCTGCTCGGCGCCGGCGCCGGGCCGCAGGCCGAGGCCTGTTTCGTGCGCGCTCTCCAGCTCGCGCGCGCGATCCCGGAGCTATCGGCCGGCGATCTCGGCTGGTACGAGTTCTGGGATGCGGTCGGCTCTCCGACGGGCGAGGCCGGGGCTCGCGTGGCCCGCATGAGGGATATCGCAGCGGTGCTCGCGGGGGCGTGGGCCCCGGGAGACCCACGACTGCGCGAGGCCCGTGCCGCGCTGGCCGCGGAGCCGCGCGTTCTCGACCCCAGCGACAACGGCTCGCCCGAAATCGACGCCGGCCCGAAGAATTTCGACCGACCGCAGTGATCGAAGTTCGGGGAGCGTGGTCCATCGGGTCTCGGCCACCCCCCCGCGAGCTTCACGGACATGCAAACACGCCCAACGCTGACCCTGTTCACCCTACTTCTTGCTGCGTGCGCGATCGAAGAGCCCTGGGAGGACCCCGAGGAGATCGGGTTTCGGCCGTGCTCGAACTGCAGGTGGGGGCCGCCTCTGCTCAACAGCCATGGGGTCAACGGCGTCCCCGTGTCGGCGTTGGACACCACAGGCGCCTTTCACGATGGTTGGCGGCTGGTCGAGGTGCGGGTCGCCGGCGACCTCGGTGTGATCGGTCGCGAGGTGCATGACGTCCATGCCGAACAGGGCGTGCTCTACGGCGTCGACGATTGGGGCGTCGTGGTCTCCGGTCAGGAGTTCGTCGCGTCGTTGTGGACGATCGAGCTCGAGGCGACCGGCGCCAAGGAGTCCCTGCAGATCACACACTTTGTGCCCGACGCGGACGCGGCGCGATACACGTTCATCGCCAGCGCCAGCAGCGAAGGTGTAGGCAATCCGAAATTTTACACATGCCCCAAGGACGAGGACACCGGCGACTTCTCGGCGGTACTCTTCGCCGACCTCGACGTCGATAGGACTTCCGGCACGCACGTCGAGCGCCCCAAGACACTCTACTTCGCCTGCGCTGCTGCGGCCGTAGGAAAGGCCGCGGTGTGGGGCTACAGCCCGTGGTCGACCGACGGGGGCACTCGCCAGACCGCATCGCGCGCGGTGCGTGCCGACTACTGCGGCAACGGCCAGTCGTATACCCAGGCGGGCACGCCGTTGCAGCTTCATGACGTGTTCGGCATCAACGACTTCACGGATCCCGGACAGAAAAACGAGGCGTTCTGGGGGGAGCGGGGCGCGCTGTGTCTCGACACGCCGCGGCACGTCCAGCCGTGGGAGGTCGTGTGCAACGGTGAAAAGTTGCCGGCGTGCAAGGACACCGACTTCGACGATCATCCCGCGGCGGTGCTTTGGTCGAAGGTGTGGTTCTGAAGTCCGCCGTTTAGCCGCGGCGCCTCACCAGGCGGTCTGGGCGCACGCTGCTACCCGTATAGATTGGGTGCGGAGCTTCTCCGGCGGTGTGAAGTTGCATTCCGTGCGCCTGGAAAGCTGGCTCATGACGTCGATCCTCAATGTGGATTATTGAGCCTGAACACGCGCTCGACCTCGGCAGCATCCAACAGGTTGAGCGCGTCAATGACTTCGGACAGCAAGACCCCCGGGGGGAAAACCATGCGGCATGCCGGCCCGCCCTCGATCGCCGGCATCAGATATTCGTACTCGAGGTCGCATTCCTCCGCGAGGTGGTCCTCGACCATGTCGCGGAGTTCGTAGTCGACCACCTCCACTACGACACGTCCGTCCTGGACCAGAGCCGCGATGTGAGGGAGACGAAGGGCGGGAAGAATGTTCACGCTGTAGCTCCGGCTAGCGGAAGAGCGTTGCGCGGGCGCGTCCTCCCTGCTCGAGGGCGAGCGCCGCAACCTCGACGACTCCGTCGGCCTCCTCGAGAGCCCGTAAGATGACCTGCACAGGGGCACCCAGAGGCCCGGAGTTCTTTGACGGCGGTCTTGAGAGACGTTGCTTGGCGTGGTGCCATCGTCGGCATGTTAGCCACCGGGTCGCGGTCTTCGCATCGCGAAGTTCGAGACCGCCGCGACGACAGCGCTTCGATCGCACGCGTACAGGTCCGCGCCGCCGAAGGGATTGAGTTCAAGCAGGGCGAGACCACCGTCAGCCTCGCAGATGTCCAGGACATAGACGGGCTGGGGTGCTTCCAAACGCTGGGCAATCGAGGATGCGTACGCCCACGGGTCTCCGCGAGGATCGTCCGGCAACGACGAGCGCCCATCGGCCTCATATGCGGAGCCTGCAACGACTTCACCTTCCACGACGACGTAGCGCCACTCGCGACTCACGACACGCACGGGTGCGACGATCACTGGTAGTTGCTTGTCGTCGTAGTAGAAGCCGTGGTCGAGGGCGCCAAAACCCAGCTGATCGCGTCGCAGCACTCGTCCGCTAAACGGCTTGAGAGGACTGTCGGGACGGACGAAAAACACCTCGGGGCCACCGATGCGGCCGAGAACTGCATCGCTCGCCTCAACGAGTTCCTCGACCGAGCTCAGCGCCCATGTTCGGTGGAGCAGCCACTGCCCGCAGGTCGGGTACCAGCGTGAGCAGCGGAACGCATCCGTCGCGCAGAACGAGCCTGGACGCCAGGACAACCGTTGCTCGACGACCGCAGCGTTCCCGAGGCTTCCGTGGAACAGTACGGTCCTGCCTGGCAGACGCGGCCACGTGTCATCCGCGAGCCACTCGTCCCTCCACAGGACCACTTGCGCGGACAGCTCGCAGACCGCGTCGCGCATGCGAGCGTGCGATGCCGGAAACACCTCCGCCTCCAAGACCCACGTCACGTTGTCGAAGTCGGCCATCGTCCAGCCAGTCCATGCCGCGCGCGTGTGGCTAACGCAGTAGGCGTTTCAGCGGCGGGAGCGTCCAGCCTAGCTCGATGAGCCCGTCCGCTGCAACGGCTTGTTAGCCGGCTTCGCGGCCGCCGCTCGCGGTGAGGAGCGGTTGCCGCGGGCCGAACACGACCGGGCCATCGGGACCCCACGGCCAGACCGGCCAGACACCCGAAGTCGTTGGATAGACGAGCTGCAGCACCTCGAACTCATCGCCGCTGTAAAGCCAACGGTCCCAACCCAGATGCTCTCGGTAGTGCCGGCGATCGACTCGTTCGAAGGTGACGTCGAAGTTCTCGAGAAATCCGGCGTAGAACGCCCCAGCCACGAAGCGTTCGCCGTCTCGAACGCGCTCGTTGTACTCGTTGACAAGGGAGTGGCTGATCTCGCGCTTCAGCCCGAGGATGATGACCTCCGGCGCAGCGGCGGACCTCTGAATGCCCACCGAGTAAGAGAACGGTGGTAGGTCGCCCTCGGCGAGCACGTGGATCACGTGACAACCGACGCGCTCGATATCGGCGAGCGCTTTCTCTTCCGCGAGATCCATGACGGGCTTCTGTTCGGCCAACGAGCAGTTGTTGAGCGGCGGGAGCATCGAGCGTAGCTCGATGCTCCCGTGCGCTGCAACGACGGGGCCTCGTCTGTTCACCAAGTGATCCGAGGACAATCGAAAGCGCGACCCGAGGACGCACCCATGACCCACCGACTGGCCTCCCCTGCTGACATGAGGCAACATGTTCGACGTGGCATTCAGTAGGTGTGGATGGTTCGTCGTCGCTTCACTCGTCAGCGTCGCGTCAGCGTCGCCAGCTGTTGGTGCGACCGGTAGCAGTGATTCGGGCAGTTCGGGCTCTCCGACCGACACCGGTGGCCCGGAGTCGAGCAGCACGGACGGCAATCTCGACACGAGCGGCGGCGAGACGACCGGCGGCCCGCCGAACAACTGCTCCGATGGCCCGCCAGGGGTCGAGATCATCGAGCCGATGGATGGCGCCACGGTTCCGACCAGCTTCTCGACGCGTGCGACGGCCACACCGCGTTGCTATTGCGACGAGCTCGAGGGCTCGGGCTGCTGGGACCGGGAGCCCTCGGTGGTGAGGCTTTACGTCGACACCAGCAGCGAAGCGATCGACTCCATCGAGGGTTCCGGCCAACCAGTGGTGTTCGCCGTCGAACTCGCGCCCGGTGAACACACGCTCACCGTCGAGGCGTTCTGGGGCGGTGACGACGGATATTCCGACTTGGAGCGGACCGACATGATCGAGGTTCAGGTCGACGCCGGCACCGCCGATGGTGGTAGTGCGGGAACAGGCGGGCCGAGCGACGGTGGCGGCGCGGGTCCGGTGTCCGACGGCGGCTGCGGCTGCACGAACTCGCCGCGTGGCGCGGCGTGGCTAACCTGGCTGCTCCCCCTGCTGTTGAGGCGCCAAGGGCGACGGCGCGGGCAAGCCGTTGCAGCTTCACGATGTGTTCGGCATCAACGACTTCACGGATCCCGGACAGGACAACGAGGCGTTCTGGGGGAAGCGGCGGCGGTGCTTTGGTCGAAGGTGTGGTTCTGAAGTCCGCCGTTTAGCCACCGCGTCGCATCGTCAGTGGGGTCATCGAAAAGCCCTGCCGCCAGCGGCAATATGCCCGGCGGTGGCGGCGGCGATGACCCCGCCCATGCGGGCGGCGAACGCCTGCTCGGCCTCATCGAAGCTGCCGTGGTGGAGGGCCTTGCGCAGGGCCACTGTGGCTTGGGGGTCACGAACGAGCGCCGCCCGAATGACGGACGACAGGGCGGCCAGACCAATGGCGGTGGTGACACCCACGAGATGCCTGCCCCAGGCCGCCCACAGGTGCGGTCCGGGGAGCGGTCGCACGGCAAAGCCACAGATCTCGTCGACGACAGACCGCGCGGCTCCCTCATGATCTCCGAGCGCCAACAGGCCCAAGGTCAGCGGCATGTCTCCGGGACCGCTCCAGCGGGCGATAGCTATCGGCAGCAGCCGCTCCCACGTCGGAGCGCGGCGGGCAGCCCCGATCGCCAGCGCGGGTGAGAGGGTAGCGAGTATCTGCGCGTCAACGAGGATGACGGGCGCGTCGGCTTCGACCAGGGCCTGCGCGGCAGCGGCCCGCTCTGCGAGCGGTCGGCTGGTATCCGCAAGAATCGCCGCGGGATCAATGCTCATGGCAGCCTTCCCGATATTGGCCGATTTCTTGCGGGCGCGGGCGTCTCGTTCCAATGCTCGATCCCATGTCGCTCAACCGTCGTCGCCACCGCTTGTTCGTGACCCGGCATACCGAGTACCACCTGCGCGCCGATGAGTGCGTCGGTGTCCGCGACCTCGAAACTGGAGCCTGGCAGCGCGACCACGCGGCGTTGCGCTTGCGGGCCTTGAAGCTACCGCCGACCGGTCACGATCACGTGTGGCTCGGTCAGCGAATTCAGTTCTGGGGCAGCAACACCGACGTCGTGACCTCACCCGTGGTGGCGGTGGGTCGTCCGCAACGGGAGTGCCTGGAGTCGTACGTGAGTCTGGCCAGCGCCGGGTCGATCAGCTGCTGACGAGTTTCATCGAGGAGCCTTTCGCAAAGGCCCCTCGCTGCGGCAGCAACGCTGCCTAGCCGGCCTTCTTCGTGTCGGTCTTCGCGTCGACCTTCGCGTCGACCTTCGCATCGACCTTCGCATCGACCTTCGCATCGGCCTTCGCATCGGCCTTCGCATCGACCTTCGCATCGACCTTGGCATCGACCTTCGCGTCGACCTTCGCGTCGACCTTCGCGTCAGGCGCCTTGACCTCGGCCTTCACCGCATCCGCGGGGTTGCCCGCGCCATCGTAGCAACACAAAATGCCTGCGTTGCGATCCGCCGTGATCGCGCCGCAGCCCTCCGAGGTGCCGCGCGAGATCTTGCTCTTGCCCTTCCAGACCGCGTCCTTGCACTTGCCTGCGCCGCAGTCGTTGCCGCAGCACACCGGTTCGGAACCCAGCCCCGACATGACGCACGGCAGGATCTGGTCCTTCTTGAGGATTGGACAGGGGTTGATCTCGTCGGTCGGTGAGTGGCTGATCGCCGCGTTGAAGCGGCCCGGTCCGGCGTTGTCGCACTCCTTGACGGAGGTGTGGTCCGACACGTCGCTGCCCTTGCCGTCGCCGGCGCAGACGTGCCAACCCGGTGCACAAACGTCGGCTGGCGCCGCGCAGATCTCACCGTCGTCACCGCAGGGCTTGCCTGTCGGGGCGTCGCGAAGACTCTTGGTCGACTTCCAGTTGCCGACGCAGCCGGCGATTCGAGGATTCGCCTCGATCTCGGCGAAGCCTTCGCGTTGGCCATCGGCACAGCCGACGATCTTGGGATCGGCCTTCTTGCTCTCGGCGTACTTGTAGTCCGCAGGTCCGGGACGATCGCCGTCGAAGTAGTCACCTTCGTAGGGACCCGAACCGCAGGTGCAGCCACTCATCCAGAGCGCTGCGACAATCGAGAGCGAAGACACGAGTACACGTCGCGGGAAGCCAAACATCCGGCGAAGGATAGGCAAGGCGAGCGCCGAGCACCAGAGCCGATCCGGAGAAGCGCACGATCTGCCGGGAGACCCGAAAACCCGCCGCTATGGCTCGTAGGACGCGAGATCCGTCGCGGGTCCCCCGCCCCAGGCGTGGCCCGAAAGACCGGGAAGCCTGCTGTGAGAGTCCGCAGCCGGCTCGAGCGAGCCACCAAAACGACGCCGCTCAATCGTCGTCGTCGTCGTCGTCGGGCGGCTGGGCGGCAAGCTCGGCCTCGAGCTTCCGTGCGGCGTCCACCTGCGGCTTGCTCACCACATACGCGACCCCGACGCTCACGAAGTACAGCGCGGTCATCGGGATCCCCATCAACCAGATCGTGATCGGGTCGGGTGGGGTGAGCACGGCGGATGCGATCGTGATCAAGAGGATCGCGATCTTCCAGTGCCGCAGCAACGAGACATACGTCAGGACGCCGGCCTTGGCCAAGAAGAACACGGCGAGCGGCATCTCGAACATGAGGCCGAACCCGAACAACACCTTCATCACGTAGCTGGCGTAGTCCGCATAGGTGTAGGCGGTGTGAACCGCCACACCCCCGACGACGGTCTTCTTCTGCGCGTACGTCAGAAAGAACTCGGTCGCGATCGGCAGCACCGTGTAGTAGCAAAACGCGGCGCCGGCGACGAACATCACCGCACTGGTGGCCACGAAGGGCACCACGAGTTTTTTCTCCTGGCTGTAGAGGCCAGGCGCGATGAACATCCACAGCTGATAGAAGACCACCGGTGCGGCGAGGAACAAGCCGGCAAACAGTGAGATCCAGATGTCTGTGAGGATGACGTCGAGTGCGGTGAGGTTGAGCAGCGTGGGCTGACCCTCGAGCCCGGCCGCTTCCCAAGCCTCCCCGAACGGAAGCCACATGAAGCCGGTGATGTGGTCGATGAACACGTAGCAAAGCACAGCGCTGAGCAGCAGCGCCCCGCCGGCCCGACCGATCCGCTTGCGCAGCTCGGCCAGGTGATCGAAAAACGACATCGGCTTGTCGCCGTCTGGTCCCTCGGCGAGGCCGTCCGATCCGTTGCTTTGTGGTGGTGTGGCTACCAAGGGAACACTCGTTCGCGCGGTGTTGGAGGCTAGGCCGCGCCCTGGCCTGCGCCGGGGTTCGGACGGCCCGAGGGCACCGCACCGACCGGCGCGTGCACCTCGGAAGCGGCCACGGCCGCGGACATGGCCACCGATGCAGCGCGCGCGGCCTGGGCCACCGCCTGGGCACCCGTGGCCCCGCTCGCGTCTGGCACCGCGACGGCGGAACTCGGAGCCTCGTCGGCTTCGCTGCTCGCAGACAACGCCGGGGACTCGCCACCGGAAGCGGCCGGCGGTTCGCCTGCAGCCACGGCCGCGGGGGCAAGCTCTTCGCGCTTGGCCTCTTCGGCCGCCTTCACGGTCTTGAGCAGCTTGTTCTGCGCCTTTTGCATCTCCATCCGGGCCTTCATCAGCTCACGGCGAGCGGCAGACTCCGCCGACTTGAAGCTGGAAATCCCGCCCTTGAGGGCGCCGCGGATGTCCTGCATCTCCTCTTCGTTCATGATCGCATCGCGGAACTCGTCTGCGGTGTTGCGCAGCGATCCCCAGAACTTCGCCGCGCTGCGCAGAATCTTGGGCAGCTCGCGCGGCGAGAACAACATCAACGCAATCACGCCGATGATGATGAACTCAGTCGGACCGATGCCGAACACCGGCTGACGATAGCAAGCCTGCCCGGTCGCGGCGACCGCTTTGGCCAACACAAACTGTGGTCCGTCGCGAAAGATGAGTCAGATCGCCCCGGCTGCGGCCTGCGCAGCAACCACCGCCAACTCGAGGCACACCGCCAACTTTGGGGAACGACCCTGGATCCGCATACTAACGAGGGCTCGCGCGGGAATCTCGGCGCTGGCGCCGGGTGATCGCGCGTCGCGCGGGGGCGCCGGGCCGCCGGGTTTGGGGTCGCGCCCCACCAGCCGCGCTCGAGGTCGCCGGCGCTGGGCCCCGGGTTTTTCTCCCGGAAGAGGGGACTTGTGTCGTTCTCAGCGCTGCAGCTCGATCCGTACGCGGACCCCGGGCGCAGCGGTCAACGACACGACGTTGGCCTCGAACCGGTGGTCGGCGCCCTCGACTGCGATCTTGGGCGCACGACTCCAGCGCGCCGGGATCACCAGCTCGGTCACGCCGTCCGAGGTCGCTTCATACTCGAGCACCCAGCGGCGTAATGCTCGGCTTTCCCACCGCAGGGGTCGACCCGCGAGCGCGCGCGGGTAGGGCCTGATCAGCGCCGCGGTCCACGGTCGGTCGCCGCCGTCGGGCGCGACGATCGAGGCATCCTCGGCGTTCCAGTCGACGGTGCTCGGGTTGTAGTGCCACACCATCCAGCTCGCGAAGGCGCGATCGAGGCGACTGCACTGATCCTCGATCATCGCATCGGCACCGACGACCCCGTTGAGCACGCCGAACTCGCCGACGATCAGGGGCCACTGCCGGCTGCTCGCGGTGGTGGCGACCCGAGCCAGCGCGGACGGAAAGGTCGACAGCCGGGGCAAGAAGCGCGACGCGAGCAGCGCGGTGGCGTCGTACAGATGCGGTGCGTAGGCGAGATCGTCGCCGTCGAGCGCACCCAACGTCGTTGGCAGTCCGAATGCCGCCAGCGGCGTGGGCTCGATCAACAGCAAGCGGCCCGGCGCGTGATGGTTGCGCAGCGCGATGCACCGTTCATGAAAATCGCTGAGCCACTCGCGCTCGAACCGGCCGCGGACCAGCTCGGCGGGCGGCCCCATCGGTTCGTTGAACAGGTCGTAGCCCACCACCGCATCGACCTGGCTCAGCGTCTTCATCACCTGGGCGACGGCCCCGAGAAATGCGGTGCGCAGGCCATCGTCGTCGCGCCAAAATGCCGCGAAGCTGGCGTGGACTGCCCGTGACACGCCGTAGTACCAGAACCACTCTCGTCCGGTCGCCGCTCGACCGGGTCGAGCGATCGCCCAGCGGGGTGCACCGTCACCCCCGAACTCGCGCGCGAACAGGTCCTGATGGAAGTCGATGATCACCTGCAGGCCACGCGCACCTGCGGCGGTGGCCAAGTTCGAGATCTTGGCCAGGTAGTCGTCATCGTAGTGGCCTCGCTCGGGCTCGATCGCCTCCCACGTGACCAGCAGGCGGATCGCGTTCATCCCCCAGTCCGCGAGAGCGTCGAACCATCGCGGATCATCGAAAGGGAGAAACGGCGGGGTCTTGCTGCGCCCCGACACGTTCGCCCCACGCAGCAACACGACCCGCCCAGCCTCGTCGCGCAGCCAACCACCCTCGCAATGCAATGAGCCCACTGCGGGCGAAGCTACCACCGTGACGCCGGCCGCACGCTGGCGGGTTTGGCGTGGCGCGGACCGAACGCTCAATCGTGGGGCTGGGGTCGAACCGACCAGATCTCCTCGAGATCGGGGTCGGCGAAGGCGTCGGGGACGACACCCTCGGTGGCGAACACGTACAGCGCGCAGCGATAGATCGTGTCCAGCGTGTGGGCGATCGCGGCGATGGCGATGTAGCCGACCAACGAGACCCCGGCCGCGACCCCGAACATCGCCGGATGGGCGACCGGCGTGACGCCCAGCAGCAGCAGCAGGAGC
>CANLQR010000170.1 GCA_947492135.1 Deltaproteobacteria bacterium
AGCAAAGGCCGATAGCCCAGCGCGCGGGCGTCGGCCACCGCTGACTCGAGGGCCGCGGCCGATTCGGCGGCACGGCCGGCAACCAACAACGCAGCGCCACGCGCGACCATGGTCTCGATCCGCTCGCGCGCTTCGAGACTCGCGACATCGGAAGGCGGACGCTCGAGCGCAAGAAGTTCCCGGCTCGCCTCGCACTCTGTGACCGGCCGGAGCGACCCAAGCACGCGCCAAGACTCATCGACGACCTTCGCATCGGCGTGCTCGAGCACGTCGAGTTTCGCCGCGAGCTCGCCGCGGGCGTGGTCGAGACACGCGATCCGTGCGTCCTGCAACTCCTCGGATTGCTCGCCGTAGATCTTGGTCGCGGCGCACGCTGCGTTGTGAGCCTCGACCCACGACTGCGCATAGCGTTCGACGCCCGAGCTGACTCGGGCCTCGACATCGCTGGCATCGGGCGCGTTGGTCGCGAGGATCGCGTCGCGGATCTTCCCGCGACGCGCCTCGTCCCACACGCCGACGAGCTTTCGATCGGCGTCGTGACACGGCTGCGGTCGGATCAACAGCATTGCCCCTGCGAGTCCGCCCAAGCCCACCACCAGGCCGCCGCCGAGCCACCACGCCGCTTTGCGCCGCGTGACGCTCGGATCATCTGCGAGTGCCGCGAGCAAGTCCTCCATCGTCGCGAATCGAGCGTCGGGGCGCGGCTCGAGCCCGCGCAGGAGAACCCGGTAGACCCATGGGGGGACGGCACTCGACTCGGGGATCTGGACCAGCCGTCGCTGGAGCTTTTGAATCGCCACTTCGACAGCGGTTTCGCCGGAGAAGGCGCGCACTCCGTACAGCGCCTCGAACAGCGCCACGCAGAACGCGAACTGGTCGGCGCGACCGTCGAGCGTGCGACCATCGTGCTGTTCGGGTGCCATGTACCGTGGCGTGCCGACCCCGGCCCCCTTCGCGGTGCGTTCACCGTCCACAGGGATCTCGGCGTCCGCGGCGTCCGCGGCGTCGCCTGAGACGGCGAGTCCGCCGCCCGCCGCCCGCGCGAGTCCGAAGTCCAACACGCGCGCGCGCCCGTCCGCGCCGACCAGGACGTTCTGTGGTTTGAAGTCGCGGTGCACGAGGCCCACGGCGTGAGCAGCCGCGAGGCCGCGGCCCGCTTGCGAATACATCGCGACGATCTCTCGCCAGGTCCGGGGGGCGATCGTCAGCCAACGCGAGAGCACGTCGGTCGCGAGGAACTCCATCGCGATCCAGACCTGGCCTTCGTGAATCCCAACGTCGTAGACCGGCAACACATTGGGATGCGAGACCCGGGCCATCGCCTGAGCCTCGCGGCGCAGCTGCTCGCCGGCGGCTTCTCGCCGCGTCGAGTCGGTGGTGCGCAGCAGCTTGAGCGCCACCACCCGCTGCAGCTCGGGATCGTACGCGCGGTACACCACGCCCATCGCACCGGATCCCGCCTCCTCGAGCACGACGTACCGGCCGACCAAACCACCACGGGGGATGTGTGCCACCGACGACGACACGTCGGGCACCAACGTGTCACCGCCGAGCGTCGCGTTGTCGGTATCGAGGAACTTCTCGTTCGTCGCCATCGTTACCGCGCGGAGCCTCCCCGCGAGAATAGGTCAGCTGGTGTCGTGGCGGGGGGCGGACGCGTTCACGACCGCGGCCGTGCTCGCGAAGAGGCACCCGCGCCTGCGGTGATGTACCGTCGGCGCCATGATCACGATTCTCGGCACCGGCCTGCTCGGATCCGGCTTCGCCCGCGCACTGCTTCGGCGTGGCGAACGGGTCCACGTGTGGAATCGAACCGCCGCGCGCGCCCAGGCGTTGGTCGCCGACGGTGCACACGCCTTCGACGAGCCCGAGCTGGCCTGCGTAGGGGCCGCTCGCGTTCACATCGTGGTGTCGGACGACGCCGCCGTCGACGCCGTCCTCGAGGCGGCGCGCCCCGACGGCACCTACGCCGTCTACGACCACACCACCACCTCGACCTCCGGTGTCCTCGAGCGCACCCGTCGCTGGCGACACGCGGGTGTCACCTACCTGCATGCCCCCGTGTTCATGGGCCCCGGCAACGCGCTCGAGTCGAGCGGGCTGATGCTGGTGTCGGGCGATCGCAACGCGGTCGCGAACGCCACGCCCGTGCTGTCGCCGATGACCGGGAAGCTCGTCGACCTCGGTCCCCGCGTCGATGCGGCCGCCGCGTTCAAGCTGTTGGGCAACACCCTGCTGATGGCGTTGACCGCGGGCTTCACCGACATGCTCGGCCTCGCCAAGGCCACCGGCATCGCACCCGAGGAGGTCGCGGGGCTGTTCGATCACTTCAACCCCGGCGCCTCGCTGCCGGCTCGCTTTCGCCGCATGATCTCGGCACCGTGGGAAGACCCATCGTGGGCCCTCGCGATGGCGCGCAAGGACGCGGGCTTGGTGCAGGCCGAGGCCGCTGGCGCGGGCGTCGAGCTCATGATGATCCCCGCGGTCGCGGCGCGCATGGACGCGTTGATCGCCCAGGGCCTCGGCGAGGTCGACTGGACCGTGCTGGCGCGCGACGTGCTGCCGCCGAGATAGCCGCTTTAGTCGACGTAGTCCACGAGTGCCTCGCACCACCCGCAGCCCCGCAGCCGCGCCGCGCCACGTTCGCGAGCGTAGGGCTCGCGCGAGGGGCTGCCTACTCGCGCTCGGCGAGGATGTACGCCATCAACGCGAACGCTGCCGCGTTGCGCTGCATGTGTTCGGGATCGATCTTGTCCACGGTGTCTGCCGGGCTGTGGTGCAGATCGAAGTAGTGGCTACCCTCGGGTCGCAGCGAGAGGCCGAGCACCCCGTTTTCCATGAGCGGCGAGATGTCGGCGCCGCCCCAGCCCTTGTCGATGTCATCGGCGCCCAGGCCCGTGAACAGCTTTGCAAACCGCTGGACCCCGGCGACCACCGCCGGATCCTTGCTCGCGACGCCAAAGCCACGCGGGGCGCCGGCACCCGAGTCGGATTCGATCGCCGCGACGTGTTTTTCCTCGCCGTGCGCCGCGAAGTACTCCTTCGCACCACGCAGGCCGTACTCCTCGTTGGTGAACAGCACCACGCGGATGGTTCTGCGCGGGACCAGTCCGAGTTCCTTGAGCATCAGCGCGGCTTCCATCGCCATCACGCAGCCCGCAGCGTCGTCGCTCGAGCCGTCCCCGACATCCCAAGAGTCGATGTGCCCGCCGATGACCACGACCTCCTCGGGTTTTTCGCGGCCGCGGATCTCGGCGATCGCGTTGGCGCTGGCGACGTCGGGCAATGCCCGCGCCCCGAGCTGCAGGCCGACCTCGACGGAGCCGCGGGCCGCCATCCGTGCGAGAAACTCGGCGCCTTCGACCGTGACTGCGGCAGCAGGGATCTTGCGAACGCCCTCGTCGTAGCGCATCGCGCCTGTGTGCGGGGTATCGAGACTGACCGCCGTGACCGAGCGGATCAACAGCGCGACCGCACCGTGCTTCGCGGCGCGCGAGGCCCCCTCGCTACGCGGACGAACGGCGGTGCCATACCCGGAATCGTCCTGCTCATGGTCGTAGCTCGGCATCTCGTGGTTGACCAGCACGATCCTGCCCTTGGCCTCGCTGCCGCGCTTGTCGAGCTCTTCAAGGCTGCGGACCACCATCAGCGGGGCGCGCAGCGTGCCCTTGGTGCCCACGGTGCCACCCAACCCGAGGATTCGGAGGTCACGCTCGACCGGAGCGACGATGCGCAACGACTCCTTGCCGCGACGCCAGTTGGGCACCATCACCTTTTCGCGACGCGCATCCGTGAGGCCGTCCGCGCGCATCGTCGTGATGCTCCAGTCGATCGCGTCCTCGAGTGACTTCGAGCCCGCGGGTCGGGGCCCGAAGCGATCCGCGACCTCCGCAAGACGCTCCCACGCGCGGCGCTTGCCCTTGGCGTGGGCGGTCAGCTTCGCCGCAGCCTCCTGGGCCCATGCCGGCGGCGGCCCGCTGTCCGCAGGCTTCACCGCAGGTTTCGCGGCGGGCTTGGTGCTCGGGGGTCCGGAGGGCCCACCGAAACCATCGTCGTCATCGTCCTGCTCCTCCTCCTCTTCCCCGCCCTCGGGCGTCGTGAGTTCGGCGGGCGCCGCCGGGGGGATCGAGGCCGGGACCGCACGGGGTTTGCCGCAGCCCACGGAGAAAAGTGCGAGCGCGGCGAGAACGAGCAGACGATTGGCAAGCATCGGTGGCAAGCTTCGCGGCTGGACGGCCCGTCGGCAAGCCCGCCGACACGCTTGATCCACCAAGGCCTTGTAAGCGCGGCGCCGCGGCGTGCGTTCGGGGGCCAAGGACCACCCCGAGGAACCTCCCATGCACAGACTGATGCGACAACTCTTGCTGCTGGGCCTGGTCATGGGCGGTTGCGCGAAGAACTCGATGGCCGCTCCGAGTGTCTCGAGCGCTGAGTCGTACGACTCACCCCAGAGTGCCTCACGCGAGCGCAGCGACGCTGCGCCGGGTGGTGCGGTGACCCTCTACGACTTCGACGACGACAGCTTCAGCGAGGAAGACGGCGCAGCGCTCGCTGCTGCCGACTTCGCCGCACCGACCTCGCCCACGGGCACGGCGACGGTCACCAAGCCCGAGCCGCCCACCGTGCGGACCGGCGAGCCCAGCGTCGACGACCCCCGCAAGGACATCGGCGGGCGCATGATCATCTACACCGCGGGGATGCGCATCGCGGTGTTCAACCTCGAAGAGGCGATGACGAAGGCCGAAACCCTACCCGAGCGCTTCGGTGGCTACGTCCACTCCATGGGCGCCGGTGAGCTGGTGCTCAAGATCCCCGCGCGAAAGCTCCGGCCCGCGATGGCTGAGCTCGCCGGGTACGGCGTGGTCGAGCAGCGATCCCTGAGCACCCAAGACGTCAGCGCGGAGTACATCGACATCGAGTCGCGGATCCGGGCGCTCGAGAGCACCCACAAGCAGCTGCTCGAGTTGCTCAGCAAGGCGCGCACCGTGGACGAGGCGTTGCATGTTCGCCAGGCCCTCGACCAGGTCGGCAGCGAGCTCGAGGTGCTCAAAGGCAGGATGCGGCAGCTCGACAGCCTGATCGCGTTCTCGACACTGACGCTCTCGCTCTACGAGCGAGGACCCCATACCCCGACCCCGAGCAGCAACGACCCCTTCCCGTGGGTGGACTCGCTGGGCGTCGAAGCCACGGAGTGGAAGTGACATGCGACGATTGACACTCATGATCAGTCTGGCCGCGTTGGCCCTGTCGATGACGGCGTGCCGCAGCTTCAAGCTCGAGCCCCCCGAGGGTTTCGCACAGGTCGACGACGACAAGTACGGGGCGCGCATGAAGGCCGGCGACGATGTCGGGCTCAACCTTCGGGTGTTCGACAACGTCGAGGGTGGAACGCTGGGATTTTGGAGCGAGGACCTGGTGAAGAAGCTCGGCAAGCGCGGCTACGCGCTGGTCGGACAGAACGCCGTGACCAGCCGCAACGGCGTGGTCGGCACCCGGTTCGACTTCGACTACACGCCGCCGGGAACCACCGCGAAGAAGTTCTATGCGGCCGTGCTGTTCGTCAGCGACGCCAACGTGGTGGTGGTGCAGCTCGCAGGCGATGAGGCACGACGCAGCCACTGGGCCCCGAAGATCGACGGCATCGCCGGCGAGACGATCGTGCGCGGCTGCAAGCTGGGCAAGAAGACCTGTCGCGGGCCCCAGCCCGGCAAGCTGACCTCACCGCCTGCGGACCCGATCGTCGGCATGCCGACCGAGACGGCCGCCGAGGCGCCCGCGCCCAGTCCCTCATGAGCCCGTCAGCGCGGACGCACCTCGATCACCAGTCGCGTCCGCCGGGGGTCGAAGCTGGCCTCGAGGCGATACGGGCCGGCGGCCACCAGCCGCTGTAGGCCCTCGAACGCACGCGACGCAACGGGCTGGCCGGCGCCCAGTTCGCTGGGCAAGTCGGTGCCGGGCCAGTCGATGCGCCAGTTCGACAGATCGCCACCCAGTGCACCGGGCGCGGCGATCTCGAGCAGGTTCGCGAGCGTCGGGAAACCGTACACGCCGGCGATACCCCAACGCGCGGTCGCGGTGTCCCGGAGCACGAAGCGTCCGGCCACTACGACGGGCTTGGCCGGTTTCACGCCGGCCACACGCACCTTGGTTGGTGGACTCGGCAGCTCGAGTTCGGAGGACAGCCCCAACGCGCCGAGGTTACCGACCAGCGGCAGCGTGCCCAGGGTCTGCGCCCATGCGAGCCCGTCGACCGACAGCGCGTGCTCGACCCGCAGCACCCTGCCCGACTCGCCATAGGGCGCGACGTAGGCCACCCGATCCACCAGTGGCACCGGACCCGGGGCCGCGGGCAGCTCGGCGTCGATGCCGAGCAAGGCGCCGGTCGCCACGGCGGCGCGATCGACCTCCTCGAGCAACAAGCGATCGAACTCCATCAGCGTCCCCTCGCCCAGTCGCGCCAGCGGTGGGCGCGGGGGTCCGGGTGACAGCAGGGCCGCCATCGCCGAGACCTGCGCGGCTTCGATGCGGGCAACCAGCGGCATCCGCTCGGGTGAGGCGAGCGGCTGACGGAAGTGATCGAGGACCAGCAGACCGTCGAACTCGCGGGCGACCACGAGCGCGCGGCCGCCATCTTGGCGCACGACCGCGACGACGTCCTGCGCACCGAGCATCGCGCGGACCGCAGCGTCCGCGCGCGGCGGCAGCGGCTCGTTGGGCAGGTACACCAGCGAGCCGCCGTCGTGGTTGGCAATCGCTTCGTTGATGTGGGCGGCAAACCAACCCGGGCGATCGGTGGCACCCACCAGTCGCCAGTGCATCCACGGCAACACGACGTCTTCGAGCGCAACCAATAGCGGCGCCACAGCCTGCTCGACCTCGGCGGCGTTCACGGTCGGATCACAGCCCCCGATCGTCGGCGTCTGAACACACGCGGCGACGAGGTCGCGGACACCTTGCGCCCGCGCGATCTCGCAGGTGCAGCGGCCGCCGGCGCGCAGCGCTTCACGGCTGGTGCGGTCGTGCAAGTCGATGATCGCTCGCAGCCCCGCGGCAGCGTCGATCCGCGCGGCGGTCGGAGCCTCGAGCGTCGCGCAGGCGACCGCGTCGCGGGTGTAGCCCAACGCATCCAGGGCCGCGGGATCGAGCTGCCGGGCGAACAGCCCGGTCGGGACCGGCGGTGCGGGCAGCCCGACAGCCGCTGGCGGTGGCGGGCGCTTGCCGGGCGACTCACAGCGCACCACCGCGGAGTGCTCGGAGATCCACGGCAACGGATCGCCCTGGCGCGAGCAGCCAAACGCCCCGAGCAACGCTAGCAGCGGCAGTGAGCGCGTCGCGGTGCGGAGCATCTCCCACGAAACTACCACGCGAGCGCATAGCCCCGCGACGCTGACGGTGTGGCTCCTGGGCGCCAGCGTGGCCACGGTGTCCCGCGTTGGGCTACGCTTCGCAGTTGCATGCAGCGCAGCGACTGGGCTTGGGCGCGAGGTTTGGTCGCGGGCGCGGTCCCGGCTGGCCTCGCGTATTCGATCGGCGCGGCCGTTGCCGTACCGTGGTGGCCGCTTGCACTGCTGCCGTTGTCGGCGTGGATCACCCGCCCCGGCGCGGACGCGGCGGGCAAGGTTGCGGGCGGCCGTCGCGGCTACTGGTGGCTGGCGATCGCACTCACTGCGGTGTCGGTGCTCGCGGCCGCGCGGGCACGCAACCTCGTCGACGCCGCGTTCGGCCGCGACACCTGGCCGAGCTACGATCTCGCGAGCGCGCCCATGCCGACCAGCCCGCCGCAATACGTGGCGGTCACGGGCGTGTTGCGCGACGGCTGGACCCTGGCGGAGTACGCCGTGGACGCGGGCGATGTCCCTGATCAATCGCGTCCCGCTGCAGCGGTGTTGGTGCCGATGACGCCCACCAATGACCCGACCGTGCGCTTGCAGGGCGCCATGGTCGTGGTGCGCGTGCCCACCGACACCCCGCGCACCACCAACCGCATCACGCTGTACGGCCGGACCGAGCCCCTGGACAAGGCGCTGGCGTTGACGCTGGTCGACCTCGCGGACGGATCCGCGGACGACCTCGTGGGCGTGCTGGTGGATACTCTGCACCTGCCGCAGCCCCGCGAGGCGTGGACCGCGGTGGGCTTGGTGCTCGGCCTGGTCGTGGGCAGTTCCCTCGGGTTCGCGGTGGGACGTCGTCGCTAGGCGGATCGGTGGGATCGGGTGAGGTAGGATGTCGGGGTGAAGGCCCGACCTCCGCTCGCGACGGTGTGCGCCTGGATCGGCGCAGTGGTTTTGATCTCGGCGTGCGGCAGCTCGGCGTCCGACCCCGAGGGAGACACCACCGTGATGGCGAGCACGGCGATGGCCACCGGCGAATCGACCAGCGCGACCACCACCGCGAGCACCACAGGCGGCGAAACCACCGGACCGATGGGTGATGGTGTTCTGCAGTGCGTCGAGACCTGCGAGGTCCCCACGGACTGCTGCGTGCCTGGCACGCCGTGTCCCGGCGCCTATCCCTACAACATCGATTGCATCGACGGACTGTGCATCCCGCCCAGCTGCGTCGACGACACCGAGTGCCAGGCGGTCGCCGCCAGCACCGTGTGTCGGCCCGTCGCAGGCAACACCACCTGCGTGGTGCCGTGCGCCGACGATGCACCGTGCACGGCGATCGACTTGGGCGTGTGTGCGGGCAGCGACGATGACGGCGCACGGTTTTGCTTGCGTCGCTGCGACGCGCCGGGCGAGTTCTGCGGCAACCAAACCTGCGATTCGACCAGCGGCAGGTGCACCTGCAGCAGCGATGGCCAGTGCCAGTCGAGCTGGCGGTGCGTGGACTGATCGACGAGTGCTTCAATCCACGTCGATCATCGCGTAGGCGTAGATGCCCCGCGGGTCGTTGAGCGCTCCGACGATGCGGGTCTGCTCCTCGAAGTGCCGCACCACCGCGACCAGCGGCGAGCTCGCGAAGCCCGGCATCAGCTCGACCTGCGCGACCGCGTCGCCGAGTACCGACTTGACCAAGCGGTCTTTGAACGGGATCTCGGGCTCGACGTATTCCACCTGGTACTTGCTGCCGAGACTCGCGCGGGTGGCCGCCGAAGCGATCGCGTCCTGCAGGCCGCCGAGTTGATCCACCAAGCCGGCGGCATGGGCATCCTGGCCGCTCCAGACCCGACCTTGGGCGATGAGGTCGACCTGCTCTGGCGTCATGTTGCGGGCCGTGGCGACGCGGCTGAGAAACTCGCGATAGCCATGCTCGATGCCGCTCTGGATAGACCGCGCCACGGCCGGGTCGAGCGCACGTTCGGGGCTCAGATCGGCGAACCGCGTGGTCGCCACGCCATCGACGTGGACCCCGAGATGCTTCGCGAGTGGCCGCTCGAACGTCGGGAACATCCCGAAGATTCCGATCGATCCGGTGATCGTCGTCGGGCTCGCCCAGATCTCATCCGACGCGGTGCTGATCCAGTAGCCACCGGAGGCCGCGACCGAACCCATGGAGACGATCACGGGCTTGCCTGCCGCCCGGGCCAGCTCGAACTCCCGACGGATGACCTCTGAGGCGAACGCACTGCCGCCGCCGCTGTCGACCCGCAGGACCAGCGCCTTGGTGTCCTCGTCGAGCCGAGCTTTGCGGATCAGCTTGGCGGTCGAGTCGCCGCCGATGGTGCCCGCGGGGGCTTCACCATCGACGATGGAACCGCGCGCGACGATCACCGCAATCTTGCCGCCGGTGTGCGGCCGCGGCGACGCCTCGCGCTCGTACGCGAGGTATTGGTCGGCATCGACGCGATTGAAGTCGTGCGACTTCTTCTCTTCGCCGACCAGCGCGATCAGTCGGTCACGCACGACATCGCGACCGCCGGTGTGATCCACGAGCCCCGCTGCCACGGCGGCGGCGGCGGCATCCCCGTTGGCCTTGACCACGTGCGCGTCGAAGTTCTGGGCATAGTCCAACAGATCCGCCTCGGCGATGCCGCGCGCAGCGGCCACCTCGGCAATCCACGCGGCCCACAGATCGCCCATCCAAGCCAGGTCGGCTTCACGGGCGGCCGGGGACATCTCGTTGGCGATGTAGGGTTCGACAGCCGACTTGTACTTGCCGACGCGGAAGATGTGCCACTGCACCTCGAAGCGATCGATCGCCTCCTTGAAGTACATGTGATAGCGCCCCATCCCGGTGATCCCGACCTCACCCATCTGGTGCATGTAGACCTCGTCGGCGTTGGCCGCGAGGTAGTACGCGGCCTGCGAGTAGTGGTCGGCAGTGGCGATGACGGTCTTGCCCTTGCCGCGGAACGCGACGAGTGCGGCAGCGATCTCTTGTTGCTTGCTGACGCCGGCGGACTGCATCTCACCGAGCTCGAGCACCAAGACGTTGATGCGATCGTCCTCGCCAGCGCGCTCGATGGTCTCGATCATGTCACGCAAGAGCGTCTCGGCCCCGGCACCACCGGTGACCAGCCCGGACAACGACGGGCCGTCGGCGCTGAGCTGCTCGACGATGGTGCCCTTGGGCGCGAGCACCAGCGCGTTGGTGTCGGCGAAGTCGGGCTTGTCGTCACTCGACAGCAACACGATCACCGCGATCACCAACGCAAAGAACATCACGTTGAGCGTCGCGACCCGTACCGCGTTCGACCACTTCCACAGCCGCGAGAGTCCGCGACCCAGGCGCGACACGACCAAACGGAGCCTCGAGGAGTGCGGACGCTGAGGTGACAACACCAAGGAAGTGTGGCGAAAACACGGCGCCAAGGCGCGTCTGCTCGCGTGAGGTCACTCTCTGGCTCTGATCACCAGGTGCGTGAAACCTCCGCCTGGAGGCCCGGGTCGAAGGTTCGCGGGGCCGCGCTAGATCGCGAAGTCTCGCTCGACCGTGCCGTCCGCAGCGAGCGCCAGCACCATCGTCGGATCAAACCACGGATCCGCCGCATTGAATGGATCGTCTTCGAAGTACAGCTGCGTGGTCAGCCGCTCGACGTTGTCGCTCCAGATCTTCAGGTGGAAGTGCGCGGGGCGGTAGACCTCGCCGTTGAGGTACCAGCCCGGCTGCAAGGTGTCGAAGCTGTAGCGACCGTCGCGGTCGGTCGCGACCTGCCCGTAGTAGCGGTACTCGCGACCGTTGTCGTAGGTCGCGTCCTGGTCGCCGGGACTGCCTTCGGGCGCAACCGGTGAGGCGTGCCACAACTCGACGATCGCGTCGACGACCGGTGCACACGCGCCGTCGACGACGCGACCACGCAGGTGCACCGGGTTGCCCGCGTCGCCGTACAAGTCGAGGTCGCTGCGGATCGGGATGGCTGGCCGATAGAACGGGCCTTCGATCGAACCCGGCGAGGGCTCGCAGAGCACGCCGTCGGTGGTCGAGGACGAAGACTCGCCCGCGTCTGTCGACTCGGGCGATGAAGACTCGCCCGCTTGGGTCGAGGTCCCGTCCGAGGACGCTGCGTCCGACGACGAGCCGGTCCCATCACCCGAGGCGTTCGCCGAGGTCGACTCCGAACCGGTGGCCGGCGGATCTGCGGTGGTCGTCGTGGTGCTTTCGCCCTGCGCACCGCCCTCGTTCGACCCGCAACCCGCGAGCCACGCCGCGACGCCGACCGACCCAAGTTCGAAGAACGCTCGCCGGGTGTGTGCGGGGGTCATGCTCGAGGTCCATGGACGATGGGCTCGATGGCCTTCGCGTTCGCGAGGCCCGAGCGCGTCATTTCCTGGTTGACCTCGACGTGCACGGCAGCGAAACGTCCGCGCGCTTTCAGGAGGCGCGGGCCACGAACGCGGGGAGGGTGTCACGCACGTTCACCCCGCCGGCCTTGGCCTTGGTCACCAGGACATCGAACGGGGCATCCTCGGGCACCGCGGTCCACATCCGCTGGGCGCCGGCGGGTCCTTGGACGACCTCGAGCGCGCCGAGACGCTCGAGACACTGCTGCACGATCGGCAGATCGGTGCGGAGCTCGTCCGCGAGTTCGCCCTCGGCCATGGCGGAGCCGGCGAGTTGAAAGAGCAGATCACTGATCATCACCATAGCGGGGTCGCGGATGGTGGCACAAAAGCCCAGAGCCCGAGAAGCCGCGTCGGCGTGACCCCACGCTCGCCTAGCCGCACCAACCGATCGAAGCTCACGCGCGAAAGCCGTTTTCGACGTCACCATGCAACGCCCCGGCGGTGACCGGCGTGAACGGCGTTCCCTTGGGTGATGGGTCGTCTTGCGCGATTTGTCCAACGTCCGATGTCGCGACCAGACATGGTTCTAGCCATGCATCGATTGACATGCCTCGCGTTGTTGCTGGTGTCCACTGCCTGTCCCGCCGCCGATGGCGACCCAGACGGCAACGGGACCAGTAGCGAGTCCAGCAGTGGGTCCGCGACCAACGCCTCGAGCTCGGCATCGTCGACGAGCGCCGGGAGTGCGACTGCGTCGACCAGCGCGTCGACCAGCGCGTCGACCAGCGCGTCGTCCACCGACACGTCGTCCACGACCGCGACCAGCGACGACCCGACCACCGACAGCACCGCAAGCAGCGTCGACACCACGACGGCCTCCGAGACCTCGGGTGGAGACGACCCGTGTGTCGGGCTCACACGCAAGGAGTGTGTCGCCAACGAAGCCTGCCACCCGCTCGCCTGCCGCCCCTTCGTGATGGCCGGCGCCGGCGTGGTCCAATGGTGCCTGGGGCCCCAAGAGTTTCTCGGCTGCCAGTCGGCCGACATCGCCTGCGGCGAGGCCCGCACCGTCGGGTGCCTGGGTGACGATGCTCCGACCTACATCTGTCCCGATACCTGCCTCCCCACCGGCGCCTTCGAGTGCGAGCCGCCCGTCGAGGGTGACGTCCCCAGCTGCCCATAGCAGCACTCGCCCGCGACGCTCGGTCTGCCCGGCACCTCAGTAGACGCCGGGCACGATGCGTCGCGGCACGCGGCGACAGTACTCGTCCCACAACGCGCCGTACTTCGCGGCACAACGCCGGTGATCGTCGCGCTCGCGAGGCACCAACAGCGCGACGTAGTACAGCGGGTACAACCACGGACCCAGCACCGTCGGCCAACCCAGCACCAGCGCCAATCCGGTGGCCATCAAGATTTCGCCGAGGTAGTTGATGTGCCGCGACAGCCGCCAAAAGCCGCTACACAGCAGCCTGCGGTCGCCATCGCCGACCACGCTGGGCGCGAACACGCCGAGAAATCGATGGTTCGGATCGAGCTTGAAGAAGAACTTCTGCAGGTTCGCACCGCGGGCAAGACACCAACCCGCCGCGAACACCCCGATCGCACCGCCGTACCACCACAGCGGCACTGCGGGTCCCGGCAACGCCGCCGTCGCCCACAACCCGACGACGTAGAAGTACGGATAGAACGCCAAACATCCCCACCCGAGCTTGAAGCCGACCCGCTCGGCGAACAGATCGTAGGTATAGAGATGAACCCGCTCGAAGAACAGGTAATCGAGCACGAACCAGCTGAGCATCGCGGTGTAGAGCAGCACGCCCGGCGACGGCTCGAGCGGATACGCCTGCACGTGGTGAGCTGCGAACGACAGCACATTGAGCTCGAGCATGGTCGCGCCCACGAGATACAGGAACATCTTGAGATCGACCCGCCCGCCCAACACCTGCGGGTTCTCGAAGCGGCCGAAGAACAGATCGGCGGCGAAGCTGCGTCCCGTGCTCGGCGCCACGATCACGATGACGACCGAGAACACCAGCCCCAGCACGACGGCGCCGGCGAGCGACGCCCAGCGATGGATCCACAGGAAGTCCCAGGGCAGCCAGCCCTGGGTGCACGCGGTGGCCCACAGTGCGACGCTAACCAGCAGCACCGGCACGCCGTTGAGACGGTAGCC
>CANLQR010000171.1 GCA_947492135.1 Deltaproteobacteria bacterium
ATGTCGCGGTGTACCAGCCCGGCGTCGTGGGCGGCCGCGATGCCATGGGCCGCGGCGACGAACACCGCGACGATTTCACGCCACGTGCGGTGCTGCGCCCGCAGCCACGTGCCCAGCACGGCGCCCTCGATGTACTCCATCGCGATGTAGATGCCGTCGTCGACGCGGCCGACGTCGTGGACCGCCACCACGTTGGGGTGGGCGAGCTGCGCCAGAGCCTGGGCCTCGCGGAGCAACCGCGCGGTGCCAGCATCGTCGCCCGCGTTCTCGGTGTGGAGGACCTTGAGCGCGACCCGTCGCTCGAGCTGCGGGTCATAGGCGAGGTATACGACGCCCATGCCGCCGCGGCCGATCCGCCCGAGCAGCACGAAGCGGCCGATCAGACGACCGGTCGCGAACGTGCTGGTGGTCGCCAAAGCCTGGCCGTCGGGCCGCAGCGTCACGTCCTCGCCGGGTGCGCCGGCGCCAGTGACCGTGTCCGACGCGGCGTCGTGATCCAGGCAGGAGGCGGTGGCCGCCACGGCGTCACGGCCGGAGTCGGGGGGCGGGGCGGGCACGGGGCGACGCGCAGTGTACCGCCCCAGGCGCCGGCAATGACGGCGCGGCCTCGGGCGATCGCGACTTTCGTGGGGCGAGGTATCTTTGTCGCGCGCTCGCCTTCGATCGGCGCCCCTCGATCCCATGTCGGCCAACGAAAGAGAGTCGACGCTCGGCTCCGACGCGAGCCCTGCCAATCGCGACGGCGTCGCGCTCGAGGTCCCCTTCGAGGAGTTCGGCGCGCGTTTCGTGGTCCACGGGTTTCTGGGTGCCGGCGCTCACGGAGCCGTCTACGAGGTCGACGATCGCCAGCACGATCAACGGGTCGCGCTCAAGACTCTGCTGAACGTCGCTCCCGAGGAGCTGGTTCGATTCAAGCACGAGTTCCGGGTGACCTCGCGAGTAGGTCATCCCAACCTGCTCGCGATCCACGAGCTCTTCGTCGATGGCGATCGCGCGTGGTTCACGATGGAGTTGGTGCCGGGCACCGATTTTTTGTCGTGGGTACGGCCGAGCGACGACCCTGAAGATGGCTGCGACGAGCCGCGGCTGCGCGCCGCACTGCGCCAGCTCGCGCATGGCCTCGCCGCGCTGCACGCGTTCGGCATCCTTCATCGCGACCTCAAGCCCTCGAACGTCCTGGTCCGCGACGACGGTCACCTGGTTGTCGCCGACTTTGGCCTGGCGCGCGAGCTCGCGAGTGTGGAGCCCGAGAGCGCCGCCGGCACGCCCGCGTACATGTCTCCAGAGCAGGCCGCAGCACTCGCCGTGGGCACGGCCAGTGATTGGTATGGCGTGGGCGTGATGCTCTTCGAGGCCCTCACAGGGCACCTTCCCTACGATGACGCCGGCGGTGTCGGCTTGATGATGGCCAAGCAGCTCGGCGATCCCGGCCCGCCCTCGCGTCGACAGCCCGGCGTTCCCGCGGATCTCGATCGCCTATGTGCGGAACTGCTGTCCCGCGATCCGGCCGATCGACCGACCGGCGTCGAGGTGCTGCGCCGACTGGGCCGGCCCTCGAGTCGCATCATCGGACTCGAGGGCGCCGCCCCGCCGCTGGGCGCCGAGGTCTTCGTGGGTCGCGAGCCCGAGCTGACGCAGCTGCGCGAGGCCTTCGCTCGGGCCCAGCGCGGTCACTTCGCCGTGGTGACCGTGGTGGAGGGCAGCTCGGGCTCCGGTAAAAGTGCGCTGCTGCGGCACTTCGCCCAGGACCCCGTGCTGGCGTCGGCAACCGTGTTGCGCGGCCGCTGCTACGAGCGCGAGTCGGTCGCCTACAAGGGCCTCGACGAGCTGGTCGACGGGCTGCGCGCGCACCTGCTGCGGCACGGCGGCATCATGGCGCTGGCCGGTGCCGGCGCGCTGGGCCGGGTATTCTCGGTGCTCGGCGATGTGCCCGGCATCGGCGACGCGGCAGCACCGCGCACCGACGATCCGTTCGAGCTGCGTCGTCAAGCCGTCGATGCGCTGCGCGAGGTGCTACGGCGGGTCGGCATCGTCTCGCCGTTGGTCCTGATGATCGACGATTTTCAGTGGTGCGACGACGACAGCGCAGGGCTCTTGCTGGAGCTCCTGCGCGATGCCAACGGACCCGCGGCGCTCTTCATCCTGGGCCTGCGCATCGAGGAGAATGTGGCTCGAGGCGAGGCCCCCGGGCATCGCCTCGCCCCGGTGCTCGAAGAGATGATCGCTGCGGTTGACGTGGAGCGCCTCGCCCTGGGCCCGATCGACGACGCCGACGCGGCCGCCCTCGCGGCGTCGCTGCTCGGTGACCGTCTCGACGCCCAGCGCCTCGCAGACATGATCGCGGCGGAGTGCAACGGTAGCCCGTTGTTCGTCGCCGAACTCGCGCGGTACGTCGCGGGTGCGAGCCCCTCGTCGGGATTGGATTTTCGGCCGCGCCTGGGTCGGTTGCTCGAGACCCGCATCGCCCAGCTGCCAGAAGCGGCCCAGGCCGTGCTCGAAGTGATCGCGGTCGCAGTCCACCCGATCGCGCTGCAGGTGGCGATCAACGCCGCAAGTGCCCACGCCCACGGGCTCGAGGCGATCACCGTGTTGCGCGGACAGGCACTCGTGCGCACCGACGGTGTGCTCGAGGAAACCGTGGTCGAGGCCTATCACGATCGGATCGCGACACACGTTCGCGAACGGATGCCTCCAGCACGCGTCATGGCGTGTCATCTCGCGCTCGCGACCGAGCTCGAGCGCGGCATGGCTGATCCCGAGACGATTGCCGTCCATTTCACGGCCGCCGGCCAGTCGCAGCGCGCCGTGGGGTACCTGACACAGGCCGCTGACCTCGCGGCCCAATCGCTGGCGTTGCACCGCGCCGCGCGGCTGTACACCACGGCGTTGACGTTGCTCGATGCTCACGATCCGCGCCGTCACGCGGTGCAGCGGGCCCTGGCCGACACTCTCGCACGCGACGGCCGCGGCGCCCAGGCGGCTCGAGCCTACGCGGCGGCTGCCCGGAATGCCGCACCCGAGCATGCGCTCGAGCTCGAGCGCGCGGGCGCCGAGCAGTTGCTGCGTAGTGGGCGAATCACCGAGGGGCTCGTGGTCTTGCGCAGTGTGCTCGAGTCGATCGGGCTGCGCCTGCCCAGCGGTGCGCGCGGTTCAGTGACGGCCTTGTTGCTCGCACGGGCACGAGTGCGCCTGCGCGGCCTGGGCTTCACCGAACGAGCCGAGTCCGAGATCCCGCGGGCACGACTGCTCGAGATCGACACCACGTGGACCGCAGCGACGGGATTGCTGCAATCGTCGGTGTTGCTCGGCCAGTACTTCCAGACTCGGCACTTGTTGCTCGCGCTCGATGCTGGCGAGCCGCGGCGCATCGCCAGAGCGCTGGGCCTCGAGACGCTGTACGTGGCGACCAGTGGCACGCACGACGCTCGCCATTGCGATGATCTGCTCGAGCGGGTCGAGGGACTCTGTCGGCGAATTGGTGACGATCACGCCCGCGGGATCGCGGCATTGGCCGGGGGCGTCGCCGATGTCTATCGCGGGCGCTTTCTCAGCGCGTGCACGAAACTGTCGGGTGCGGAGGAGATCCTCCGCGGTGCCGGCGGCGATCCCCAGTGGGAGTTGGCAACGACGCGCACGTTCATGGTGATGTCGCTGATGTACTGCGGCGCACTGCGCGAGATGACCCAGACCCTCACACGCTCGATCCGCGACGCCGTCGATCACGACGACCACTACGGCGAGCTGATGCTGCGCAGTGCCTACGAACCGCTCACTGCGTTGTTCGAGGACCGTCCTGCGGACGCGCGTGCGGTCGTCGCTGACGTCGAGCAGGGCTGGCCCGAGGCCATCGAAACCCCGACGTATCGCTATGTGCTCGGATTGACCCGTTCGCGAATCGAGCGCTATGCCGGCGACGGGCCGGCATCGCTGAACGCAATCGAGGTACAGCGACGACCGATCGAGCGCTCGATGATGCTCACCAAGCAGCCCTTGCGGATCTTCTTGGGGCATGATCGAGGATGTGCTGCGTTGCTCGCGGCGGCGGCCTGTCAAGGGGCCAAGCGTCGCGAGGCGTTGCGGATCGGCAAGGGAGAAGCGGACAAGCTGCTCGCCGAACCCACGCCGTGGGGCCGCGCGATGGGCTTGCCGTTGCTCGGCGCGCACGAGGCCGCGCTGGGCCGAGTCGATCGCGCGTCCGAGCGTCTCGACGCCGCCAGGCGGGCGTTTCTCGAGCAGGGCATGCTCGCGTACGCTGCAGTCGCCGCTCGCCGTATCGGTGAACTCGCGGGTTCAGTCGAGGCGGTGACGCGTGCCGACGCAACGCTGCTGGAGATGGGCGCTGTGCGGCCGGAGTCACTCGCCCGGATGCTGCTGCCGCCGGTCATCGGCTGGTGAGATGACCGGGCCGATACTGGTGCTTGCGATCCCCATGCCGCGATCCTTGCGGTATGCTCGTCGTGCTTTCTGCATGCCGAACCGCTCGATCTATCTCGTGTCCTCGTTGATGCTTGCCGGACTCGCGTGCCACCGTGGCGATCCGAAACCTCCCGTCGCGCCGGTGACCCCGGAGGCCGCGCGGGTGACCCCGGAGGCCGCGCCGGAGCCGGCACGCGCGAAACCCCTCGCATCCAAAGCTGCGCCGGTCGCCGCGAAGGATCCCGACTGCACGATCGTGACCATCGAAGGCGCACCGCCGAGCTGGCAAGACGGCACCGCCTGCGTGGAGCGACTGTCGCCGAAGTGTCAAGCGGGCGATGCCGAGGCCTGCATGGGCGCCGCCACCATCTTGGTCAACGGCACCGGCGGTGCGACCCGTGATATCGCGGGCGCACTCGCGCTCGCGTCGTCGGCCTGCGAGCAGCGCAACCCGGCTGGCTGCATGATTGTCGCCGCGATGTACGACCAAGGGGTCGGCGTCAATGTCGATCCCGCGAAGGTCTCCATGCTCATCGCGAAGGCGTGCGAGTTGGGCGACGAAGGTGCCTGCCGAGCCAAGGCTGCGCGCGCGCCCAAGAGCCCGGCCTTCATCGAAGGGGCCAACCTCAGCGTCACGTCGATCGCCGCCGATGGCCTCGAGCTGCGTGAGCTGATGTGCAACGTCACCAGCGGCATGCCGATGCTCGGCGCGTTGGTCATCGCCGGCACAATCGCAAAACAAAAGCGTGGGCTCGACAAGTGCGCGCCGGCCGGGCAAGCGTTCGCGGTGACGTGGTCGTTCGTGGGTGGCAAGGCTCGTGACATCGCCGCCACCGGCGGCACCACGGTGGCCAACACCTGCGTGGCGAAGGCGCTATCACGCACGGTGGCAACGCTCGACGGCCGCTGCGGCGCGCTGATCTTGGTCGGCAAGACCGCCGGCGCCACTGCGACGATCGAGGCTGTGCGAATGGGCACCGCGAACGCGCAGTGATCGCCCAGAGCGCCCGGCGCTCAACGCAGTCGCGCCTGCGCAGCGCTAGCGCGTTGCAAGGTCTGGATCACGTGTTCGCCCCGGTCCGGCAGCACCGACGCCACCTCGGCGAGCGCCAAGAACGCACAACCCACGGGATCGAAGCGCAACGGGCAGTGCTCGGCAGCGGGTGCCGCAGGTGGCGTTGTGCCGTCGACCACCGCCGGCATCAGCGCACGAAAGTAACGATTGAACTCCACGCTGGTGTTCTTGGGCGAGAACAACCACGCGCTCGGACTCAGGATCGCCGCCGGGGTTTCGCTCTCGGCGACGAGCCGATCCAGCCCGTCGGTGAGCCGCGCGTACTGGAGCACGACCATGCGATCGACATGCGGTTCGAACTCGGCCGCGATCGCGGTCGCGCGTAGCTGCTCGCGCAGGCTCTGCTCGACGCCCTCGGCGGTGGCGCGGTCGACCAACGCGACGGTCGCGCTCATGCCGTCGGCCAACATCGTGGCCGCGAGGGACTGCGCCAACACGTCGCGCGCCGAGGCCTGGTAGTCGAGCTCGATCTCCAGCAGCCGTTGCATGCCCTCGAGTGCCTCGTCCCAGTGGCCCCCGCGGGCGTCGAGCAGGAAGTCGAGCACAGCGACCCGGTGCAGGTGGCTCAACAACACCTCGATGTCGCCGGCCTCATCGCGCTGGGCATCGGCGAATCGCCGCAGCACCCGCGCGCGGTGCCACACGTCGCGATAGGCACTTTGCTTGAACGCGGCGATGATCGGCGACAGCGTCGAGTCCTGCTCGTCGAGCTTGGTCCACACCGTATCGGGCTCCGCGAGCAACGCCGAGACGTCGCCGAGGTGCTCGGTGGGGAAATCGATCGGCAGGTCAGCCTTGGCGTCGGCGACGAGCTGCCAGCCGTTCTCGGCGGGTTCGGGCAGGCGCGGCAGCGCGTCGGTGGTCCACACGCGCTCGATGTCGTCGGGGCCGCCGCGCCGCACCCGGAGGCCCACGATGATCGCGAGCCCGGCGGCCACGGCGAGTCCGAGCACCAGCCAACGGTTGCGTGTGAAAGGCACCGAGCGTCAGCCTGCCAGGTTTGCACCCCGCAGCGCCAGCGCGGCGCCCACCTCAGGTCGAGCTCAGCGCACCCGGAGGCCGTCGGCGATGACGACCTTGCTACCGCTCCCGGTGCGCGACAGCGTCACGCGGTTCCAGCCCGCCGTGAAGTCGAACGTGCCCAGCTGCCGCCACTGCGAGCCGTTCTTGGTTTGATCGGCGACGACCATCCCCAACGATCCGCCGGCCGCGTTGATGGCGGTGAACTTGGCGGTGGAGGTGCGGTTGGTGCCCGCGGTCCACCAGGCGTCGATCGTGCGGGTTCCCGCCTGCGGCATGTGGAACCAAAAAGTCACCGGATCGCTGGCGTTGGTCAGGCCGGCGTAGGCGTAGTTGGTGCCGTGGTAGCCGGCCGTCGAGCTCGCAACCGTCCACGAGTTAGAGAGTGCGACCCAGCCGAGGGCCTGATCGTTGTTGACGTTGTGGTTGTCGATCACGATCTCCGCGGGGATCGGCGCGGGATCGGGCTGGGGTTCAGGCTGGGGTTCATCAGCCGGTGGTGGTGGCGGCTCGCCCTCGTCGCAGTATTGCCGCGCGAGCTCGAGGTACTCCTGCCACGGCCAGTTCGGCCCCGGGTCGCTGCGATTGTAGGGCTGCAGGCGGCCGTGTCCGACGACGTGGACGTCGTCGATCGAGATCCCGTTGTCGCGGGCGATGTTGCAGACCAGCTTGGCCGAGGCATCGATGAGCCCAGCGTCCCACGAGGCTTGGTTGCCGAAGCCCGCGTGTTCGATCCCGATCGTGAAATTGTTGCTGCTCGAGCCATCGCGATCGCAGTCGTGGTTCGAGTTGCGCGAGCACTTGTAGGTCGCGCTGATGTGCCAGCCCTTCTTGGCCTCGCTGACCAGCTGCGATACCTCGGATCCGGTGGAGTTGATGACGTAGTGGGCGCTCACGCCCGACTGCGCGTCGGCCAGCCAGCTGTAGCAGCCGACATAGGCACCTTCGCAGGTGTGGATGATGATCATCGCTCGCTTGCCCGAGTTGCCACCCGGCCGCGAGCTGTAGTTGGGCGATGGACGCCACACCGACAGCTCGTAGTCGGGGCCGGCCGCGAGTGCGGGCTCGGGCGGTGGAACGGTGAAGTTCGGATAGACCTCGATCGCCTCGAGCTCGCCACGAACCTCACCGGCGGCGTCGAGCTCGACCGCACCTTCGCGCATCCGCGGATAGACCTCGACGTAGACATACGCAGCACGCGCCCAGTCTTGCGGCAGGTCACTCCACTCGGCGACGATGTCGGCCCAGCTGCCGATGTCGCTGCGATCGACCAGCCCGGTCGCGTCGGCGCGATCGTCGAGCCACGCTGCGGCGGCGCGAATGTTCGCGGCTTGGTCGTGCTTGACCTTGTCGACCTCGAGGCCGGCGAGCGCCGCGGCCTCCTCGAGTCGTTGCCCACGCAGACCCATCACGCCGAACGCCGGCGGTCGCGCGTCGAATTCCTCGCCGCCCTCGACCATCTCCCAGCGGGTCTCGACGTGGCCGAGCGCCTGAAGCAGGGGCATGGGGACGTCGTACTGTGCCGCGACCGACTCGAACATCCCGTCGAGATCACGGGCGTCGATGTCGAGATCTTCGTCGGCCTCGACCTCGGGGTTCCATCCCGAGCCAGGGCGAGGGCCTTGGTCTTGGTCGCAGCTCGCGAGCGCAACGAGGGTGAGCGACAGCAGGAGCGAGCGGCGATACAGCGAGGTCGAGTGCATGGTGGGTTCCGTGGGAGCGTTCGCAGCGAGCGAGGCCGGCGGCTTCGAGATGAGAGTGTTCCTCGGGACGGGCTCGCGGTTCCCGTCGACATTGGCCGATGCGTGCAATTGCTGTGCGGACGGGTGCGACCCAGGCGCGGACGTGTACGGAGGTCGCATCGAGCGTTTTGCGTAGCGAGCCTGGTTTCGGCGGCTGCTGTAGGCCGGTCACCCGCGTCCAAGGGGGTCGATTGCGATCAAGTGACGGTGGCGCTACAGTGGGATTGCTGGAGGTGGTTGGATGGCTGTGCGCAATGATGTCTTGTGGTTGATCGTCGGGCTGACGGTGGCGTGTGATGACGAGGATGATGACGAGCCGAGCTCCGCGTCGGAGATGCCCGATGGCGAGGACAGCGGCGGTTCGGAGCAGACCGGCGATGGCATGACGACGATGGCGGAGCCCGAGCCTGAGTGTGCCGACGACGCTGGTTGCCCGGACGGTCAGATGTGTTCCGGCGGCGAGTGCATCGACATGTACTGGGTCGTCGGAGACGACGGTGCGGTGATTCGGGTCGGTGCCGACGGCAGCGCCGAGGTCCACCCCGAGCTGCCCGCCGACATGGCGGCGATCGAGTGCGTCGGCACGGCCGAGGCCTGGGCGGTCGGCACGGGTGGCGTGCTCGTGCAGACGATCGACGCGGGTCGCACCTGGCAGGTCATCGCGACCACCACGACCGCGGATCTGCGCGACGTCGAGGGCGATCACGCCGACATGATCACGGCGGTCGGTGTCGATGGCACCTGGATCGCGGCGCAAGACGGCGCCTCGTGGCGGATCGAGGGCGCCGAGGGATCGCTCGAGGGGGTCGCGATGGGCGGAGCGGGCATGCTCGCGGTCGGCCGCGACGGCGGCGTGTGGGCTGCGGAGCCCCAGGCCGCTGTCACGCTGCGGATCGCCCAGCTCGAGTCACCGACCCGCGCGATCGATCTGGCCCATGACAGCACTGCCGGTGTGATCGTCGGCGACGGCGGCGCGCTGTGGTGGTCGGCCGACGGCGTCGGGTGGTCGCGACAGGTGGTGGGGACCAACGCCGATCTGTACGCGGTGCAGATCGCCCGCGACGGCCACGCGGCGATCGCCGTCGGCGACGACGGCACGATCGTCCGCGTCGAGGGCAGCTCGGTCCGCGTGGTCACCATCGGCGAGTACGCGCTGCGGGACTTCCATGTCGACACCAATGGCGCCGGCGCGGCGGTCGGCCTCGGTGGCGTGGTCGCGGCAACCATCGATGGTGGCGACTCGTTCGTGGTGCAGCGCGTCGGCAAAGCCGATCTGTTCGGCGTGGACGCACTCGGGACCCTCCACTGGTGAGCTGAGCGGCGGCAGCACTGCCCTGACGATGTTGGGCGCCTCGATCAACTGGCCGCGGTGCCTCAGCCACCGGATGGCCGCGAGTGTGCTGCGCGAGGGGTGACGTTCGTCGGTGCGGGGTAGTGCTCGCGCCCGGCGCCTGGCGTGTCACCGCGCGCCGGCGAGCCGGAACGCGCGTGCCATGCGATCTTGGGCGATGCGCGGCAAGCCGAACGCGTTCGCGACCTCGCGCCATCTCCCGGCGGCCCCGCAGACCTCTCGGAGCAGCGGCTCGATCCTCGGCGCCTTGATCCGAAACAGCGGCGCGACCTCGCGGACGAGATCGAGATCCTGGGCGTTGTCGGTCTCGGAGATGTTGAGTCGCAGTCCTGCGCCGTCCGCGACGGGGTTGATGTCGTAGGCCGGACTCAGGGCCCAGCCGCTCGCACTCAGGATGAACCCGTGATTGCGAAGGTGATCGTCAACGTTGGAGACGCACACCGAGAACGCGATGCGACGCCAGAGTTGCTCGAGATCCTGAGCAGGACGAGCGCCGTTGCGTTCGATGAGCTGCACGATCTCGAGGTAGCTCGCGCCGTCGGTGTCGTCGTCGCCATCGTTGCGCCCGAGCAGCGTGAGTGCGGATGCGAAATGCACACGTGCTCGGTCCGCGGTGCGATCGAAGCGGCGAACCACGAATGTGTGCTGCTTGCTCGCGAATCGCTCCGCCCGGGCGTCGGGGACGTCAATCCCGGCCGCACGCGCGAGTGTGTGGACCACGTGTTCCCACGCGCCGACGTCGTGCGTGTCCGCGATGCTGGGAAACTTGGCGATCCACAGCCAGCCCTCGGGATCGATGACGTCGGCCTTGGGGCGGGCGCCACCGAGTGAGGCGCCGGGGGCGAGCAGGAGCGCCAGCCACTGGTCGTACGCTGGATCGTTCTCCGCATCGTCGCCCTCGAGCGCGCGCGCGGCCTCTTCGAGCGCACGCAGCGAGGTCCACGGCGGCGCGGCACGACCCGCGGTGTCATCGACGAACGGCCCGTCGGGCTCGGCACGGAATCGCAGCGCGCCCATGCGATGGCGATCGAAGACCCCCAACAGGTAATCCGACTCGACCAGCCTGCGCTCGACCCGTCCGGCCTTCCGCGCGTCGCGAGCCTCGCGACGACGCATGAGCACACGACCCCAGCGATCTGGGCACGAGTCGAGGAACACGCCGAAGTTGTCATGACCGGCACGCGTGTACTGACGACCGCGGGAGACGACGAGGTTCGGGTCGAGCGACCAACCGTCGCCTCGCTCGAGCCACGACGGCGCGTACTCGAACGCGAAGATCTCCCGGCCGCGCGCCGCCGTCGCGTGCAACGTGCCCAGGAGCCGTGGACCGCCGAGGCCGAGCCAGTCCGCGTGCACCTCGATCTGTCGCGCGGTCGTCATCGCGATCGCCCGGTGTTCTTGGGTGTCGCGCGCGTCGAGCTCTTGCGCCCACGTACGGCGAGGCGTGCGTCCTCGAGCTCACGACCGAACGCGTCGTCCTTGGCGAGCAGCGCGAGGTTGTCGTCGAGGCCGAGGCTGTGCAACACGCTCGCGTAGGCGCCGAGTGTCACGCCCGCGTCGCCGCGCTCGACGGCGCGCAGCGTCGGTCGTGACATGCCGGCGCGCTCGGCCAGCAGCGTCGCGGACAAGCGTCGTCGCAGTCGCGCGAGTCGAAGATCCTCGCCCAGTGCCGCGAGCGAGCGCTGCAGGGCCGGCAGCAGGGGCGCGGTTCGTCGTCCCACGATGGAAAGTATTATTGTCGTAATACGCTGAGAATGCAAAGATAGTTTCCGCGCCAGGTGCGGTGATGCCGGGCACCCCTGCGAATGAAGGGCGCATGTCTCCACTCGAACGTGGCGCTGCTCATTTGTGCCTGCCGTGGCTGCAAAGCGCTTCGCTCGCCACCACACGACGCGCCGCGCTCGCCCGCCGCGCCCCGCCCTTTCACGCCCCGTACAAGCGCCACAGGGCAGGCGCCGCGTCCTGCGTCCACGCCAGATGCGACACCGGGAGCACCTCGAGCCGCGCCACGCCGGAGGCCCGCGGCGAGACATCATCGACCGTCACGACCCACCGTAGGTCGCGATCGAGCTCGAGCTTGCGTGCGGCTGCGAACCGCCGCGCATAGCCGACGACCGCGACCGCGCCGAGCGCATACCAGCCGATCGCAACGACGTCGACGAGGTTGTGCCAGTCGGGGTTGTCGAGCATGCGCAAGCCCAGCACCAATGCGACCGCGAACAACGAGGCGACCGATGGCCAGGCGGCCCGACGCAAGCGGTGGATGTGGCCGTCGATCTCGCGGCGCTCGTCGACGGTCAGGCCGCGGCGCTGCAATCGAGTGTTCGCGTCGACGCCGGCGCGGACGATGCCGCGCGGCAGTGAAGTGCGAAAGGCGTGGGGTTGTGGCGCGGCGATCTCGGCGGTCCGCGTGAGCGCGAAGTGCCCGGCGGCGGAGCCGTTGCGGGCAATCACGATGCGAGAGCGCGGCAACACGTCGACTCGTGCAACGCCGTCGCTGTACACGTCCACGGTGGCGGCGCGAAGATCGGCGAACAGCCGGTGGCCGCGGGCCAACAATCCAAGCCGCTGCCAGACCGCGAGTGCGGCCGAGCCGGTGCCGAGCAGGACGATGGCGACCCACGGGGTTCGCAGCCACAACGACGACAGCGCATCGGCCGGCGCCCAGGCCGTTGCGAACACCGTGAGCGCGACCGCCACCAGCGCGCCGACGCGCGGCCAGATCCTGGGGCGGGTGGGACCCGCAGACGTGGCGAACGGTCCGCTGTGCCGCGCGACGCAGACCCCAGCGAGTCCCACGAGCCCTAGCAGCGACAGCGAGAGCCCCAACACGCCACCGAACGCGTGGGCGAGCGCCGGGGCTTCGCGGTCGAGCCACGAGGCCACAAGCCCGACGCCGCCCAGGGTGGCGACGGCTGCTGCGGCGCTGCGGGCTGCGAGTTGCCACCCGCGCCGTCGCCACACGACGCGCTCGCCCACGCGAAGCTCGCGTCGGGTCGAGAACGGCAGAGCCTCGGCCCAGCGCTGCGAGCGACGGGGTTCGCCGTCGTCCCCGATCGCCGAGTCGTGGCTGGCGCGCGTCGGATCGGCGGGGTTTTGCGTCATGGTCCAGACCTTCGGCGAGACCGTCCGCTAGACCATCCGACGCATCACGATGGCCGAGATGTTGTCCGGTCCACCGGCCTTGTTTGCGGCCTCGATGAGTCGCCGCGACGCATCGCGGACGTCGCGTTGTCCGACCAGCGCAGCGATCTCGGCGTTGCTGACGACGTCGCTGAGCCCGTCGCTGCACAGCAGCAAGTTGTCGCCTTTGTCGAGCACATGCTCGGTGACGTCGGCATCGCACTTTTGCTGGCCGTGGCCCAGGCAACGGCTGATGCGGCCCCGGTAGGGATGCACCGCCGCTTGCTCGGGTGTCAGCAGACCCTGCGACACCAACTCCTGCACCATCGTGTGGTCGACCGTGATCTGTTCTACGGTTCCATCGCGCGTGCGATAGGCCCGCGAGTCGCCGGTATGTGCGACCCAGAAACGGTCGCGGATACCGAGCACGGCCACACACGTGCAGCCCATGCCTTGGGCCGCGGGGTTTGCCATCGCATGGTCGTCGATGCGTTCGTTGGCGAGCGTGAACGCGTCGCGCAGCAACTCGGGTATCTCGGCCTTGCCGAAGTTGGCCGCGAGGTACTCGCCGATCACCTGCACAGCGATCGCGGAGGCGATCTCGCCCGCACTGTGACCGCCCATCCCATCGCACACGATCGCCAGGTGGTAGCCGCGACCGTCGTCCTCTTGCAGCGCGATGGCGTCTTCGTTGTGGTCGCGCGCGATTCCGGTATCGCAGGCGCCCGACATCTGGACCTCGAAGATCCCGGGAACATGTGTGCGCTTGAAGAGCTTGTACATGAGCCGCGAGACATTCGAGGTCTGAGCGCTATGAGGGGGATGCCGAGAAACCTCGGCATCCCAGCATGATCGGTGGAGCTGAGGGGGATCGAACCCCTGACCTCTGCATTGCGAACGCAGCGCTCTCCCAGCTGAGCTA
>CANLQR010000172.1 GCA_947492135.1 Deltaproteobacteria bacterium
CAAGCATCTGCTCTCCGACGCGCTCGCGACAAAGCGCGCGCACGAGGTCACCAGCGCAGACGTGACCAACTGGCTCGCGGCGAAGCAGACGACGCTGTCCTTGAAGACGCTGAACAACCTCCGGTCGTACATCCACTCGATCTACGTCGCCGCCCGCGAAGGCGGACGCATCACGTGCCCCAACCCGGTCGAACAGGTGCGGCGCAAGCGTGTCCCGCGAGCGGTGCACGATTTCCTGCGCCCCGAGGAGGCGTCCGCGGTCCTCGACGCGTTGCCCCCGCGATGGCGTGGGCTGTTCGCCACCGCGATCTACCAGGGCCTGCGCAAAGGTGAGTTGCTCGGGCTGCGCAGGGCAGACGTCGATCTCACCGAACGCCTGCTCACCGTGGCGCGTTCGTACGACAACGAGACTACCAAGGGCGGACACGGCGACGTGATCGCGATCAACGAGGAATGCGTGCCGGTGCTTGCGGCCGCGCTCACCGGCACGACCAGCGAGCTCGTCTTCCCGCGGCTCGACGGCGGCATGTACTCGCACAACACGAAGGTCGACCTCATCCTCAAACGCGCGCTATGCAACGCGAGGCTCGTGCTGGCGTACGACCACCGCTGCCGTCGACGCGGCTGCGGCCATTCGGAGCGCCACACCGACGACGCCGGACGTCGCTGCCCGCGCTGCACGATGAAGCTGTGGCCCGTGCCGATCCCGCGGAAGATACGCTTCCACGACCTCCGCCACACCACGGCGACGCTCCTCCTCATGGCCGGCGCGAGCATGGCCGCCGTGCAGAAGTTCCTGCGGCACGCCGACCCGAGGCTCACGATGAACACCTACGGTCATCTGACGGCAGAGTTCCTGCGCAGCGAGATCAACCGCCTGCGGATCCCGGTCAGCAAGTCTTCGGTCGCGCCGACCGCATCGAGCACGACACGTCCGCTTGTTACCACCTTGCTACCGCGCCCGCCCACCACGAGCCGCGCGCGTCGCGATCCCCCGAAAACGACGTCCAAACCCAGTCCCACCCAGTGCGCTCGGAGGGATTCGAACCCACGACCCTCAGGTTCGAAGCCTGATGCTCTATCCAGCTGAGCTACGAACGCGCGCCCGAATCCTACCAGCCTCGCCGCGCCAACGAAAGCACTCCGAACCACCCCTCGAAAAAAAACACCCTCCCGCCGGAGATCAGTGCCGCCGCTGCTCCTCGAACGGCACCCGCACGCGCCGGTGCCAATGCACCAGCGCCCCGACCAACCGCCTGCGTTCCGCCTGCGGCAGCAGCGCGGCCACATCCCGCCGCTCGCCGGGGTCGGCCACCAGATCGTAGATATCGATCGTCCCCGTCGCGGGCGTACGGATCACCTTGTACGGCCACAGCACCATCCCATGCTGCGGGTCATCCTCCGCCCGGTGCTTCTCGAACATCACCGGCGGATGCGGCACCGTCGCAGTGCCATGCAACCAGGGCACCAGCGACGTCCCGCGTAGCGTGGGGTCCGACGGTTCACCCAGCAGATCGAGCACGGTCGGCACGAAGTCGATCAGCGACACCGCCTCGGTCACACGCCCCGGCGCAATCCCAGGCCCCGAGATGATGAACGGCACGCGCACCAGCTCGTCGTACAGATTGGCCGAGTGATACAGCGAACCATGATCGAGCTCATGGTCGAGACCCTCGCCATGGTCAGCGTGCAGCACGATCACCAGATCTCGATCCGGCCGGCGCGCCGCAATCCCATCCAGCAAGCGGCCCAGATGATGATCCACAAAGCGGATCTCGCCGTCGTACAGATCCTTGTAGTCGGTGCCGAAGATCGAGAAGCCCTCGTGCTCGACGTAGCGTGAGTGCGGATCGCCGTAGTAGGCCCACATCAGCAGCGGACGCTCGTCGGCCGGGGGCCGAGCGTCGAGCCAGCCAAGCGCCTCATCGGTGATGAAGTCGGCGCAGGTCATGAACAGCGGGGGCCCACGCACATCGAGGCAATCGGTCGACCAGTGCTCGAACCCCTGGCCCAGGCCAAAGTACGGCCGCAGATAGCGAATCGAGTGGAACGCGGCGGTGGCATAGCCCAGCTCGGTCATGCGCTCGCCGAACAGCCGCTCCGACGGATAGATCACCGGCCACTCGCCGGCGTTGCGGCGGACCTCGGTGATGTGCCGACCGATCAGCAACGGCGGGATCGAAAAGCGGGTCGACGGGCCGGTCGAGCGGGCCTGCTCGAACACCACCCCGGTGCTGGCCCATTGATCGATCCGTGGTGAGGTGTCACGCGCATAGCCGTAGGTGCCGAGGTGATCGGCCCGCAACGTGTCGATCGTGAGCAGCAAGATGTCGGGTCGGGTGGCGCGCCGCGTGGACGTCGGGGCCAGAGCCACAGGCGCCGCGAACAAGGCCTCGATGGCTTGCTCTTCTTGGGCGTCGAGATCGGTGCCATCGCAATCCTGATCGATGCCGTCACCAGCGATCTCCTCACCCGCGGGATGGCGACTGTCATCGTCGTCGTCGCAGTCGCAGGCATCACCACACAGCCATCGCCCCGCGCCGTCACCGTCGCCATCGGCCAGCCGCACCAGGCGAACGAGAATCGGCGCGCCGACGCGGCTGTGATCGGCGAGGTGTCGCAGTGCCGCAGGTTGCTCGGATCCAGCGAGCGACCAGACGAGCAGCGCCGTGGGTGCGATGACGACACCAGCGATGGCGGCGCGCGACACCAGCGCCAGCGCCCCACCGACAAACGCGACGATCGGAAGCACCGCAAGCCGGGCATCGACCGTCAACCAGTCGATCTCGCGCTCATGCATGCCGATCGCGAGCGCAGCGGAGCCAACCAGCACCAAAGCCGCGGCGATCCAGAACCACGCGCCTACCCGAGCGATCGCGGACCCGATCGGTCCCCGAACGTGCGACCACAACACCGCAGCCGTCGCCGCACCCGCGATCCCAAACGGAAACATCAGCAGGATCTCGAGCGCGGCCGCCACGACCACAGTCGCGAACGTGCTGGCAGCGGGACGCGCCCAAACAATGTCCACGATCGCCACCGCGGCGATTGCAAATGACGCGAGCCCGACCAGTCGGGCCAGCCCGAGCCGCGGCCGACCCGAGGTCGCGCGCAGACGCGCAGACGGTGGGCCAGCAGGCATGCGCGTAGATTGTCACCCGCCGCCGCTCAATGCGCCAAAAAAGCCGCGGCCCCGATCGGGATCATCCGCACACGCTGCAGTCGAGCTCGACGACGTGCTCGACACACACTGCATCCCAGCCGTAATCGCAGCAGTAGGGATCGAACGCGCACACGCAGTCCTGCACCGCGAGATCGAGGCATCCCCCGCCGTCGTTGGCGACACAGCAATCGCCGGGGGGCGGCAGCTCGGGCGCAATGCAGGCTCCGGCGCACGCGCCGTAGCTCGCGATGCCGACGCAGGCCTCATCCCAGTGGGTCGAACAGCAGTATTCGTCGGCCTCGCAGACGCAGGCCTCGAGCTCGGGATCGCTGCAGCCAGGTTCGATGCTCGGCACGCAGCAGCCGGCCCCGAGCGCGCCGGCGGTCTCGTCACTGCTCGAGCCTCCGTCGCTCGAAGGCGGGAGATCCGTGGAACTCGACTCGGTCGTCGCGGTGTCGAACGACGTGCCGGTGCTCGACGCTTCCGCTCCGGGCTCACGTTGGGCGTCGCTCGAGCTCTCTTCTCGCGCGGCTTCGGTGCCACCTGCGCCGGTGGACGACGACGTCGGCGCGCCCTCGCCCTGCGTGGTCGGCATGAGGTCGGTCGCGCCGAGTTCCCCCACGACCTCGCATCCGGCTGCGGCTGCGAGCAGCCCGACCGCGAGCCGCGCGCCTCTCGCCGGTGCCACACCGGGCTTGTCGTCGCTGCGTCTCACCGACATCGGCATCACTCTTCCTTGAAGCGTCCTTGCAGCGTCCTCGCAGCGTCCTCGAAGCACCAAACCGCGACGCATCCCTGCTTGGTGTTCATGGTCCCGATCTCGTGACGCCTTCGCTCGACGGTGATCGCGCCGCAAACGACGTCGCTGCCACGCAGCCGGGCTGCACACATGCACCGGTGCGACCACGCTGGACCGCCGCGGGCCACCCACAAGCTCCGAGCCCGCGCGCACGCAGGTTTCACCATCGTCACGCCCGCGCTGGGACTTTCTCGGCGGGCTGCTAGTATCGGTGCCATCAGCGCCGATCCGCGCGCGAGGTGATCCCAATGCCCAACGTTCCGAGCTCACTATCCCACACGCGTGCAATCCTCGAGTCGGTGGGCGCACGGTCCGCCGTGCGTTGGGGCGCCGGTCTGGGCTTGCTCGCGCTTTGCGGCGCCATGGCGCTCGACCACGGCACGGTATGCGATGCCGACCAAGGCGTGGATGCCGAGATGATCACGCCCGAGTTCGTCGTGGCGGCGGCCCGCGCGTTGGGCGACGAATCGCAGTGGATGACAGGCAACCTGGTGCTCGATCTGGTCGAGCCCGACGATGGTGAGGGCGGCTCGGAGTCCGAGCTCGCGGCCTACGTCCACACCCTCGACTCGCTGGCCGGCGTCGAGGTCGAGGTCGCAGGGTTCTACAGCGAGGGCGAACATCTCTACCTGGTGCGCGCCGACCAGGAGCAGCGCGCCGCGCTGTCCGAGTTGCTCGACGATCCGCTCGTCGAGGGCGTCGAGCCCGAGCTGATCTACGCGCTGCCCGAGGACGCGATGGTCGCGAGCCCCGTCGACGACGACGACGAACTCGAGGTCGACAAGCCCGGACGCATGCCGGTCGACGACCCGATGTTCAAGCTGCAGTGGCACATGGAACAGATCCATGCCGCCGAGGCCTGGACGCAAACCCGCGGTGAAGGGGTCGTCGTCGCGGTGATCGACACGGGTGTGGCGTGGAAGACCGCGTCGGGCGTCAAGCAGCTGCCGGACATGGCGGGCACCGAGTTCGTGGCCGGCGAGAGCTTCATCTCCGGGTTGCCCGAAGGGCTCGATGATCACGCCCACGGCAGTCACGTGGCGGGCACCATCGCGCAGACCACCAACAACGGCATCGGCGTGACCGGTGTGGCCCACGCCGCGAAGATCATGCCGCTCAAGGTGCTGTCGAAAGACGGGCGCGGATCGGTGCCGGGGATCGCCAACGCGATTCGCTACGCCGCCGACCACGGCGCGCACGTCATCAACATGAGCCTGGGTGGGCCGCTGCCTTCGCGCGTGCTGGCCAAGGCGATCGAGTACGCCCACGGCAAGGGCGTCACGACGGTCTGCGCCGCCGGCAACGAGCACCGCAGCCGCGTGGGCTATCCCGCAGCCAACAAGTTCGCCGTCGCGGTCTCGGCCACCGACTTCAAGCGCGAGCTGACGTTCTATAGCAACTGGGGCGGTGACATCGACGTCGCCGCGCCCGGTGGCGATACCCGGGCCGATCGCAACGGCGATGGCCAGCCCGATGGCGTCCTGCAAAACACCATCCGCATCGGTCAGCCGCTCGAGAACGACTACTTGTGGTTCCAGGGCACGTCGATGGCGTCGCCGCATGCGGCCGGTGTCGCTGCGCTGATCGTCGCGTCGGGCGTCACCAATCCCAGCGAGGTCGAGCGCGTCATGAAGGCGACCGCAGTGCATCCGCGCGGCGTGAAGTGGGACGAGAAGTTCGGTGCAGGGATCGTCGATGCTCGCGCCGCGGTGACGGTGGCGGATGACGGCTACGCACCCGAGCGAGGGGGCCTCGCGGGCCTGATGCTGCTCGCGTTGCTCGGCGGACTCGGACTGGCAGGGTTGCAGGGTCGTGCGCGCTGGCTCGGGGCCGCGGGTGTCATGGGTGGCGCTGCGGCGGCTTCGGGTGCGCTGGGCACGACGCCGCTCGCGTACGGACTCGCGGGCACCGGCAGCTGGCTCGGGAGCTTGGCCGGCTTTGGCTCGCCGCTGGTGTTCTCGGCTGCGTTGCCGCTGATGCTCGCGCTGCTGTTGCTGAAGGTCCGCGGCGCGCGGCCCGTGCTAGTGGGTCTGTCGCTGGGCACCGCGGCGTTGCTGCTGCACAGCGCGGTGGTCCTGCCGACGCTGCTGACCGGCCTGCCGGGTGGCGAATGGATCGACCGCGCCTGGCTCGCGGCCAACGCCGTGCTCGCTTGGGGACTTGCACGCCGCATCGGCGCGCCCCGCGGATAACCGCCCGGCAGCCTGATGGCGGCGCCCTTGGGCCCGCCACAGGACGTCCGGCCCGCGCGGGGTCGTCGCGACGACCCCGGCGCGGCGACCGAGATCCAGCCCCTTGCCAGGGTCCAGACCTCGCGCTACATTCATGGTGGTTTTGAAAGTCACTTTCAAAATCGGTCACCCGCCATGATCGTCTGCCTCTGCAAAGCCGTCTCGAGCCGCACCATCCTGACGGAGATCCGTCGTGGGAACTGCACGGTCACGGGCATCGCCCAGGCCTGTCAGGCGGGCACTGGGTGCGGGGCGTGTGTGCATCAGATCCGCGAGTTGATCGCCGGCAATGGCGGGTCATCCCGCGGCCAGTCCGATACACCCGCGCGTCGCTGAGGACGATTTCCGTTTTCGATGTCGAGGTGCGCGGGGTCATGGGCGCTGCGCTCGGCAAGCCCGCGTGCGGTCGCTTGCGGCGAACATGCTAACGTCGCCGACGCATGAAGGGCAGCGCCACCGTAATCGACACGCTCAACGACGTTCTCACCGCGGAGCTCACCGCAGTGAACCAGTATTTCATCCACGCCAAGATGTGCAAAAACTGGGGATTCGATCGCTTGGCCGCACACATCCGCATGGAGTCGATCGACGAGATGAAGCACGCCGATGAACTCATCGAGCGGATCTTGTTTCTCGACGGCGTCCCCAACGTGCAGCGGTACGGCAAGATCAGCATCGGCGAGCACGTGCAAGAGCAGTTCGAGCTCGACCTGAAGATGGAGTACGACGCGGTCGATCGCTTCCGCAAAGGCGTTCGCACCTGTCGCGACGAAGGCGATGTGACCAGCGCGGACCTACTCGAGCGAATGCTGGCCTCGGAGGAGAGCCACGTCGACTGGCTCGAGACCCAGCTCCAGCTGATCGAACAGGTCGGCACCAAGCACTACCTGGCGCAACAAATTCACGGGTAGTCGATGGCTGCCGTGGTTCCCGCCTCGGCATCGTTCGACGAACTCGATGCGCTGGAGCGCCTGCGCCAGCGCATGCTCGGGCGTGAGTCCGGCTCGCGCCACGTCGGGCGCTACGCGCTGATTCGTCTGCTCGGGCAAGGTGGCATGGGCGAGGTGTGGCTCGCCAAGGACCCTCGACTCGCTCGCCAGGTTGCGCTCAAGCTGCTGCATCCCCGCGCTGGGCACGACGCCTCGCTGGGCCGCGCGCGATTGCTGCGCGAGGCCCAGGCCATCGCCCAGATCACCCATCCCAACGTCGTGGCGGTGTTCGACTGCGGCACCGTCGTGCTCGAGCCAGGTGAGCTGCCGCGGGCGTATATCGCGATGGAGTACATCGTGGGCGCGCCGCTCGATGCCTGGCTCGCCGAGTCGGCGCACGCAGCTGGGCGCTCGCTCGACGCCATCGTCGAGGTCTTCATCCGGGCGGGCCGGGGGTTGGAGGCTGCCCACGCCGTGGGCCAGATCCATCGCGACTTCAAGCCGGCGAACGTCATGGTCACCACCGATGGTGAGGCCAAGGTTCTCGACTTCGGGCTCGTGCTGCACGACTCCGAGTCGCAGGCGTCGAACGCCGGTGTCACCGAGGTCATCGCGCGCATGGAGGTGCACGGCGTCGACACCTCGCGGCTGACCGAGCCCGGCCTGGTGATGGGCACGCCCCGGTACATGGCGCCCGAGCAGCACGCCGGCGGCCGGGTGACCGCGGCCTCCGATCAGTTTTCGTTCTGCTGTGCGTTGCTCGAGGCGCTGCAAGGCGTCGCCACGTTCGAGGGCGACAACTATGCCGAGCTGGGTCGCGCAAAAATCGAGGGTCGGATCCGACGCCCGAGCTCGGCGAGGGTGCCCGCGTGGTTGCGCGCCGTGGTGGAACGCGGCCTGGAACCATCGCCAGCGAAGCGATGGCCGTCGATGACCGTGCTGTTGCGGCGGCTCGAGCGACGCAAGTCGAGCCGGCGCATGCTCTGGCTGACCGGCGTCGCCGGCCTGGTCGCGCTGGCTGCGTTCGGGCTACCGACCCCCGATCGCTGCGAAACCGCGGCCGCGCAGTGGTCGAGCGACCGTGCGGCTCGACTGACGACCCGTCTGCTCGCGCAGCACGATGACGCGCCGGGCCAGGAGCGTGTGACCAGCGTCGCCGACAGGCTGACGGAGTACGAAGCCCGACTGGTCGAGCAAGAGCGCGCGACGTGCAACGCCAACCGCGACGGAGTCATCGACGCCGCGCTATTCGATCGCCGCGTCGCCTGCTTGCGGGGCCGCCGCGGTGACTTTGTCGCCGCGGTCCGCGTGCTCGAGCAGGTCGACGTCGACACCAGCGCCGACGCAGTGATCCTTGGTCTGCCCGACACGGGTGCGTGTCTCGACGACGCTCGCCTCGACCAAACGCTCGATCCGCCCGATGACAGCCGAACGACGCTCGCCGTGGAACTGACGCGCCGTCGGCTCTCGACGGCGCGTGCCCTGATGTACGCCGGCAAGCGCCAAGAAGCGCTGGCCGCGTTCACCGAGGCGCGGATCGGGTTGCTCGGCGTCGAGTACCCACCGGTCCACGCCGAGGTCGAGTTCGAGATCGGTCGGTTGGCGACCGAGATGGGTGATCCCACCGGCGTCGATACGCTGGAACAGGCGCTGATGCTCGCCGAGTCGTGCCGTCACGATCGTGTCGCCGCCGAGACTGGATCGGCGCTCTTGCACGCGCTGACCCAACAGCCGGCGTTACATCAGCGGGCGGTGGCCATGATTCCTCGCGCGGACGCCTTGGTGCTACGTGCGGGTGATCCTCCGGCGCTGCGCGGCCGTTATTGGATGGCCGTCGGCGGCCTTCATCTGCAGCGGTTGGAATACCCCGAGAGCCTTGCCGCCTTCGAGCGTTCGTACGCCTCGCTGTCGAGCGTGTTGCCTCCCGAGGACACCGACGTCGGTATCGCGCGCGTCAACCTCGGCACTGTCCTGCGCAACCTCGGCCGCCACGACGAAGCCATCGCGCACCATCGAGAGGTCCTCGCGACCCGCGAGCGGACCATGGGCCCGGGGCACCCACGCACGATTCGGGCACTGCTGGGCCTCGCGCAGGACTACGAACAGGCCGATCGCCCCGACGCGGCCGCGACCGACTATCAAGAGGCCATCGACCGAGCCGAGGCCAGCCTTGGTCCGAACAGCGCCGAGCTGGGCTACGCCCTGGGCGGCTTTGCCCGGGTCACTCGCACGCTGCGTCGATTCGATGACTCACGGGTGGCGTACCTGCGGGCGCTGGCGATCGCCGAGCGCCGTGGCGACTCCGGCACGGCCGATACTGCGCTGCTGCTGTCGAACCTGGGCAACCTCGAGCGCCAGACGGATCGCCTCGACGATGCGCGCAACCATCTCGAGCAGGCGCTCGACCTTCGCGAGCGCTTGCTCGGCCCTGCGCACTATCATGTGGCGCATTCGCGCTACACCTTGGCTGGCGCCGAGCTACTCGCGGGCAACTACGACCGCGCGCGCTCGCTTGCGTTGGTGGCCGTCGAGATCTTCACGGTCGCTCGCGGTGCAGACGCGGACGACCTGGCGAACGCCGAGGTGCGGGTTGCCAACGCGTTCCTCGAGCTCGGGCGGTTCGCCGAAGCCCGCCGCCATCTCAGCTTTGCCCTGGCCGCGTCACCCGAGCAGGATCATGTCTACTTGACCACGTCGGGCCGCCTCGCGCTCGGCGAAGGCGACGTCGCAGCCGCCGTCGAGCAGCTCGGGCGCGCGGCCGAGGCGGCGAGCCAACCGTGGGATCAAGGGCTGGCGCGCACCTACCTGGCAGCGGCGCTGCGCGAGGCAGGCGATGTCGCCGGTGCCGATCGTGCGCGTACGCAGGCCCGCGGCGAGCTGCAATCCGCCGGCGCCGCGGGTCGCCATGGACTGCGGGTGTGGGCCGCGCTCACGACACGCCCCTAGCAGCCCCACCTTGTTTGGGCCTTGCTTGGGCCTTGTTTGGCCCTCGTGGCGCCCCGTGCGGCACCCAACGGTGATATCCACGAAGGTGGAACTCCACCACCGATGCGCCAGACCCGGACCATTCCGCTCAGCATTGTCGTCACCCTTGCCGGGCTCGGCGCCTGCCACGAAGGGGCCAGTCCTGCCGACGACTTGCTCGCACGGTCGGGTGGCCTCACCGCCCCGTCGATCGAAGGTACGTTCGAGAAGCGGATCGCGTCGATGGATGACGGCACCGCGCGGGTGAGCTACCACGTGCGTACGCCGGACGGGGTCAGAGACCTCATCACCGACGAGCCGATCGATCTCGCCTATCGGACGTTCGTGCGCGCGTGGGGTGAGCCCGAGGACGACTACGCGTTCGCGCTCGACGAGCTCGAGGTCCTCGCGTTGCCGCCGATCCCGCTGATCGATCCCGAGCCGTATCCGTACCGGCGCATCGCCACGGTGCTGGTGTTCTGGAACCAGTCGGGCCTCACCAACGAGGTGGCGAAGAACGACATGTTCATCTCGGGTGACTCGACCAACGTGTTCTACGGCGAGAACTCGTACGGCAAAGAGACCATCGCAGGGGACGTCTTCGGCCCCTATCAGATCCCCGAGCCGACCGGCTGCAACACCAGCTTCATCGCCGATCAAGGGCTGCAGCAGTTCGTCGACAAGGGCCACGATCCCGACGAGTACCGCCAGTTCATGTGGCAGTTCCCCAGCGGGTTGGGCTGTGGCTTCAGTGGCCTGGCCACGGTCGGGAGCGTCGCCGATCCGGCCCGCGACACCTGGTACAACGGCAGCTTTGGGTGCGTCGTGCGGGCCCAGGAGATCGGCCACAACTACGGCATGGGCCACTCTCACTCGTATGCCTGCCCGGCCGGCACCATCGTGCCGACCGATGGTGAGTGCGAGCATGTCGAGTACGGCGACCCCTACGATCCGATGGGCGGCGGCTGCGATCACATGAACGTGGCTCAAAAGAGCTACATGGGCTGGCTGGAGGAGTGCAACATCGTCACGACCAGCCGCGACGGGACGTTCAACCTGCTGCCCACCGAGCTGCCCTGCAACGGCACTCAGGCGCTGCGGTTCCCGTCGTCGGACGGCCGCTTCTACTATCTCGAGTACCGCCAGTCGTACGGGGTCGACGCCGGCTTCGATTCGGTGCTGCTGCACATCTCGACCGATCACGACTACTCCCCGTCGCCGTTCATCCTCGAGGCCGGCACCGACGCTGATGGTCTCGGCGACTACCGCATGGAGGAGGGTGATTCGTTCACCGATCCGGCCGGCACCGTGACGTTCACGGTGGTGGAAGAACTCGGCACACATGCCGTGATCGAGGTGACCTTCCCCGGGGGCGGCAGCGGCGAGCCCACCTGTCAGGGCGATACGTTGCCGGAGATGGCCGGCGGCAACATCGGCTCACTCGAGTGCGACGACGCTCCGTTTCCGCTCGACGTCAGCCCGCCCACGGTCGAGATCACCTATCCCGCGGACGGCGACGTGTTCGACATCGGCAGCGATTTCACGATCACCGCCGAAGCGACCGATGATCGCTACGTGACCGAGGCCGAGCTGTATCTGCAGATCATCGGCACCGACGAGACCCCGCTGCCGTTGTTCAAGCTGTTCGATGCGCCGTACGAGTACGACGTCACCAACATCCCCGAAGGTGAGTATCTGTTCGGGTTCGTGGTGCGCGACGGCCCGAACTCCGCGGCGAGCTTGCCGGTCACGATCACGGTGCGCGAGGTCGCGGCCGAGACCACGGGCGACCCGGGCGATGGGTCGACGTCGGGCGAGGACACCGGGCCCGAGGACACCGGCGAGGTTGCCGACACCAGCGGCGGCGACAGCACCGGCACCGGCCAGGACCTCACGGCGACGGGCTGCGGGTGTACGGCCGATGGTCGCGGTGGCGCGATGGGCTTTGTGCTCGCAGCGCTCGGCCTCGTGGGGTTCGTCCGCCGCCGCCGTGGCTAGCCCGCAACAACCGATCAACCGGGAAGAGCCGATGACCATGCACCTGCAACTCATCGATCGCGCTGCGGCTCCCTCGCTGCCATTTCCGCGCGGCTGGTACGCCCTCGCAGACTCACAGGACGTCGCCCGCGGTGAAGTGAAACCGGTCACTGCGTTCGGTCGCAACCTGGTGGTGTTTCGCACCGACGACGGCGAGGCGCACGTGACCAACGCCTACTGCCCGCACCTGGGCGCCCACATCGGCCATGGCGGCACGATCGTCGGCAAGAACGTCCGCTGCCCGTTTCACGGCTGGGAGTTCGAAGGCAAGACGGGAGTCTGCGTCAAGGCTGCCCACGGCGATGCGGTCCCGCTGCGCGCCGAGCTCCAACGCTGGCACGTCGACGAGCAAGACGGGTTGATCATGGTGTGGCTGCACGAACAGGGCGGCGCGCCAGACTGGCGGGTCCGGCCCCAGCCCGACTTCGAGCTCACCTGGTCGCCTTGGCGCAAGCGAGTCTGGGAGTTCGAGGCGCGGATCCAAGACGTCGCCGAGAACGACGCGGACGTCTCGCATTCGCCGGTGATGCACTACATCACAGACGAGATGCCCGAGCTCGAGATGGAGACCGAGGGTCCGATCTGCGACTGGAAGATGAAGATGGTGGCCAACCGCGCCGCGTTCGGACTGCCCGATTTGCCGCGGTTGTGGGACCTGTTGCGGGTGCCCAAGCGGATGCCGGCGCGAATCGAGGTGCGGCGCTCGGGCTTCTCGCTCGGGTTGATCCGGCAGTGGTCGACGCTGCCCGGCGGCTTCGAGCTGCGCTCGCAGACCTTCGTCACGACCACACCGATCGATGCGTCGCATGTCCGGGTCGTCGCCCGTCACCGGGTGAAGCCCACGCCGCTGGGCCCGCTGACCAAGCTGGTGCTGGACAAGTATGCGGAGCTCTTCGACTCGACGTTCGAGGAGGACATCAAGATCTGGAAGCACAAGGTCTACCGGATGCGTCCGATGGCCTCGAAGTCGGATTGGTCGGTGCTCAAGCTGCGCAAGTGGGCCCGGCAGTTCTACGGCGAAGGCGTCTACGAGGACGCGCTGCGTCGCGAGGACGAGATGCGTTCCGCCGGGACGCTGCCGTAGTCGTCACGCGGTCGCCAGCGTGGCGGACGCTGGCCTCCGCGAGACCAGCACGACGTACAGCAAGTCGACCAGGAAGATCGTCACCGACAAGAAGGTCAAGAAGCCCAGTCCACGCAGCTCGGGGTCGACCATGCGCACGACCATGTGGCACTCGATCGAGGTGCCGAGCGTGCCGAACATCTTGAACCACGCTCCGCCAACCGAGATGCCGCGCCGGTCGTCACGCCGGTCGAACAGCATGAAGACGAACATGATGCTCATCACCAGGTTGATGATGAAGGCCACGACCAGGCCCAATCGATCGGGATAGTCGGCGACAAAGGTGTACTGGCCGATGAAGCCCGCGATCACGATCGCCGCGAACACCGGGTAGAAGTGGGTGCGGATCTCGGGGATTCGCTGGAACGCTCGCCCGTAGAGCAACAGCTGGGTGACGATGAC
>CANLQR010000173.1 GCA_947492135.1 Deltaproteobacteria bacterium
AGTGCTTCGAGTGCCGCACCATGCAGTGCCGGCGCGAGAGCTGTTGCCCGACGTGTGCCGATCGCGATCGCTCCGCATGCTGTGCCGACGACGGACCCGTGAAGGAACACCCGCTGACCACGACGCCCGTCGATTCGCGGCTACGGGCCGACGGAGACGCACGTGCCGGCGAACTGCTCGATCGCACGCGCAGCTGGCTCGAGCCTTCGTGCGAGCGTGGTCACCCACGCGCATGCGTCGAGCTTGCCCGGATCCTCGCCGACGACGGGCTGCCGTCCTCGGATCCCGTTCGCGCTCGCGCACTGTTCGAGCGCGCGTGCCGTGCCGACGACCCCGCAGGCTGCGACGGTTGGGCGGCATCCCTCGCCACCGTGCGCGGCGGACCCACCGACCCCAAGGCCCAGGAACTCGCGCGTGCGAGGGCGGCCGAGCTGTGGAGCGCGCGATGTGCCGCGGGCGACTCGGGCGCGTGCTGGGCCCGCATGTGACGCGTCGGTGGGACGGGGGGCGTGCGCCTCGCCACCGTCGCGCACGCTCGCTCGGCACGACGGTTGATGCAACGCGCGTATCGGCGACGACAGATCCGCTGCGGTGAGCCGTCGGCGTTCGCGTGCCCGCGAACTTTGCTGTGGGCCACGCACGACCCGAGTCCACGCGCGAGCCCCCGCGCTGTTCGATGCCGCGGGCGGTTGCCGAGTTTCTCGATCGACGCCGGGCGTGGGCGACCTCGCCGCACCCCGGTCGCAAGTGGTGCGATGCGAGTAGATCGGCGCACGTGTGGGGCAGATCCAGGGGCATGCTATGCTTCGAGCGATATGGGCCAGGCTGCGCCGAAGACGAGCGTCCCGGACTACCTCGCGGCAGAGCGTGAGGGCGACACGAAGCACGAGTACTTCGACGGCGTCGTCGTTGCGATGGCGGGCGCTTCGCCGCGCCACAACCAGGTCACGAGCAACCTCATGCGGCAGCTCTCCGAGCTCCTCGACGCGGGTCCCTGCCGCGTGTTTGGCTCGGATCAACGCGTCCATGTCGAAACAACGCGCAGCTACGTCTACCCGGACGTTTCGGTCGGGTGCGGTCAGCTCGACTTCACGGACGAGCGACCCGCGTCGCTGCGCAACCCGACGGTGCTCGTCGAGGTCCTCTCACCGACGACCGAGGACCACGACCGCGGTGCGAAGCTCGCCCACTACCGCCGGATGGCCTCGGTGCGGGAGGTGCTGCTGTTGCAGTCGAACGAGGTGCGGGCAGAGGTGTATCGTCGGCAGAGCGATGGGACTTGGTTGATCGTCGACATCCTCGCCGGGGATGTCGCGCTGGAGTCGCTCGACGTGCGCTTGGCACTGGCGGCGTGCTACGCAAAGACCGACGGGTTGCCGCCGGACCCTGCCCGCCAGACGGATCCGTGATCCGGTCTTGCAGGCGGTCGTTGGCGGTTGCCTCGTTGCGATCGGTGAGCCCGCCCTGCGGCGGTCCTGGCTGCGCCGGCTTCGGGTTGGAAGTGCGGCGACGCCTCCGAAGGGTTCGTCTGCAACGTCGAGATGATCGCGTGCAACCTCTTCGCGCAGAGTTGCGCTCGCGGCGACAAGTGCACGTCGTGGGCGAACGATGCGCGAGATTCAGAACCACTGGAGATCTGGCCGCATGAATGAGACCGACGCGCTCGACCCCGCCACGCTCGCCGCGCTCACGGCGACGACGATTGCCCACTACGACGATCGCGCCCAGGAGTTCTGGCACGGGACGCGTGATCACGACGTCAGCCAAAATCGCGACGCGTTGCTCCGACACCTCGAGGGGTGCCCGCTGCGGATCCTCGATCTAGGCTGCGGTCCTGGTCGCGATCTGCTCGCTTTCCAAGCCCTGGGTCACGAGCCGGTCGGCCTCGATGGATCGATTCGCTTCTGCGAGATGGCGCGCGCGGTGTCTGGCTGCGAGGTGCTCCATCAGGATTTCCTCGCGCTGGACCTCCCGCCGGCACGATTCGATGGTGTGTTCGCAAATGCGTCGCTGTTCCACGTGCCAACGCAGGAACTGCCGCGGGTGCTCGCGTGCCTATGGCACTCGCTCGCGCCGGGTGGCGTGCTGTTCGCGTCGAATCCGCGGGGCGACGGCACCCAGGGATGGCACGGCGATCGCTATGGCGCGTACCACGACCACGCGGGTTGGCGAGCGATGGTGAGCGCGGCCGGATTCGTCGAGCTCGAGCACTACTACCGACCGCCCGGGCAACCGCGCCCCATGCAGCCGTGGTTGGCGACCGTGTACCGCCGGCTCGACGCAGACGGATGATCGTCTTGCGGGCTCCAACCTCGCCGGCTTCAGCCTGCCTTCACACTGCGCTGCCATAAAGCATGTGGCCACTTCGAGGTCGTCTTCGTCTCCCGGCCGGAAAGCACGAACGAACCATGCGCACACGACTCACCTGTCTGCTCTTCACAACTGGCCTCGGCGCCTGTCAGGGCAACGATCCCCAGAACCCCGATGATTCAGCGACGACCACGCTCGACGACAGCTCAGGTAGCGTGAGCCAGGAAAGCTCGGGCGGCACCCAGGAGAGCTCCGAGAGCGGCAGCGCCGACTCGTCGACGGGCGGCGGCGAGCTCGCCTCGTGTCATCCGGTCAACGTCGATGTTGCACTCTGCGATCCGAGCATCGCAACGTTTTCCTTGACCTCCACCAACCCCTGGTACCCCCTCGCGGTAGGGTCGGTGGTGGAACTCGCCGGCGCCGGCGAGGGCGACGAAGCGGGCATCGCGGTCACCGTCGTCCGCACCGTGCTCGACGAGACCAACACCATCATGGGTGTCGAGACCCACGTGCTGCGGCACGAGACGTACTTCGACGGCGTGATCCACGAGATCGCGCTCAACTACTACGTCGAGGCGACCGACGGCACCGTGTGCTACTTCGGCGAAGACGTCGAGTTCTACGACGACATGGGTGTGTTCGAGAACACCGACGGCACGTGGAAGGCCGGTGAAGACGGCGCGCTGCCCGGCGTCATCATGCCGGCAGTGCCCGCGGTCGACGACGCCTACTATCAAGAGTACGCGCCCGGGATCGCGCTCGACCAGGGGCGCATCACCGCAGATGATCTCACGACCGAGATCGGCGGCCAGATCTACGACACGATTCAGATCATCGACACCAATCCGATCGACGACGAGACGCCGTGCGAGGACGAGGAGAAGCGCTACGCCTGGGGCATCGGAGAGGTGAAGGACACCGTTCTCGAGGTCGTCGCGTTTACCGCGGGAACGCAGCCATTGCCCGAGTGCCACGAAACCACCGTCGACGTCTCGCTGTGCGATCCGGCGGTCGCCACATTCTCGCTGGACTCGGTCAACCCGTACTACCCGCTGATCGTGGGATCGGTCGTGGAGCTTGCGGGTGTGGGCGAGGGTGACGAGGCGGGAATCAACATCACCGTCACGCGCGAGGTGCTGGAGGAGACGCGCACCATCATGGGCATCGAGACCCACGTGCTACGGCACGAGACGAGGTTCGACGGGATCCTCCACGAGGTCGCGCTGAACTTCTACGTCGAGGCGACCGACGGTACGGTCTGCTACTTCGGTGAGGACGTCGAATTCTATGACGATCTAGGAGTCTTCGCGAACACCGACGGCACCTGGAAAGCCGGAACCAACGGCGCTCTGCCAGGGGTGATCATGCCGGCCGTCGCTCAACCGGGGGACATGTACTATCAGGAGTACGCACCCGGCATCGCGCTCGACATGGGTCACGTCGTCGCCGACGATCTGACGACCGAGATCGACGGGATGATGTACGACACCATCCAGATCATGGACACCAACCCTATCGACGACGAGCAGGCGTGCGAAGAAGAGGAGAAGCGCTACGCCTTTGGCATCGGCGAGGTCAAGGACACGGTGCTCGAGGTGGTGTCGTTCACGCCTTGAGCCCCAACGGCTAGCCGGGTGTGCGCGGAAGAACGCTCCGCGTTCTTCCGCACCCTGCTACGGCGCTACCGCATCGCGCCGCGCTTGCCTGGGCGCGCGACGAGGTCGAAGCGATCGAGCGCCATGACCTTCGCCCACGCGACCGCAAAGTCGGCGATAAACTTCGCGTTGCCCTCGTCGGCAGCGTAGACCTCGGCGATGGCGCGGAGCTGAGAGTTGGCGCCGAACGCCAGATCGACCGCGGTGGCCGTCCACACCACCTTACCGGTCTCGCGGCTGTGCCCCTCGTACAGCTTGGCGTCCCCCTTCGACGGCTTCCACTCGACGTCCATGTCGATCAGGTTGACGAAGAAGTCGTTGCTGAGCACCCCCGGTCGCGTGGTGAGCACGCCGTGCTTCGAGTTGTCGTAGTTGATGTCGAGCACGCGCAGGCCGGCGAGCAGCACGGTCATCTCGGGTGTGCCGAGCGTGAGCGAGTCGGCCTTGGCGACCAGCAGCTCGGGGGCCGAGCGATCGGCGTTGGGCCCCACGTAGTTGCGGAAGCCGTCGGCCTGCGGCTCGAGGTAGCCGAACGACTCGACGTCGGTGGTCTCCTGGGTCGCATCGGTGCGGCCGGGCGAGAACGGCACGTCGATGGTGACGCCACCGCGCCGCGCGGCCTCCTCGACGGCGGCGGTGCCGGCCAGAACGATCAGATCGGCCAGCGTGATCTTCTTGCCACCCGGTGCCTTGTCGTTGAACTTCCGCGCGATGTCCTCGAGCACGCGGATCACCTCGGCGAGCTCGGCGGGTTGGTTGACGACCCAGTCCTTCTGTGGCGCCAGCCGCAGGCGCGCACCATTGGCGCCGCCGCGCCGGTCGGTGTCACGGTAGGTCGAAGCCGCCGCCCAGGCCGTCTGGATCCGCTGCGAGATCGTGAGGCCCGAAGCCAGCACCTCCTTCTCGAGCGCCGCGATCTCCCTGGGCCCGACCAGCTTGTGATCGACCGGGGGCACCGGGTCCTGCCACAGCTGCGGCGGCGGCACCTCCTTGCCGAGCAGCCGCACGTGCGGACCCAGATCGCGGTGGGTGAGCTTGAACCACGCGCTGGCGAACGCCGCCTCGAACGCCTTGGGGTCCTTGAGGAAGCGCTCGGAGATCTTGCGGTACGCGGGGTCGGTCTTCAGCGCGAGGTCGGTCGTGAACATCATCGGCTTGTGCCGTTTGCCCGCGACGTGGGCGTCGGGCACCGTGGCCGCGCCGTCCTTGGGCGTCCACTGCTTGGCGCCGCCGGGCCCCGTGGTGAGTTCCCATTCGGCCTCGAACAGATGCTTGAAGTAGTCGTGGGACCACTGCACCGGCGTGTTGGTCCACGCACCCTCGAGTCCGCTGGTGATCGTGTCGGCACCCTTGCCGGTGCCGCAGCGGTTCTTCCAGCCCAGGCCCTGGTCCTCGACCGGCGCGCCCTCGGGCTCGACACCGACGCACTCCTTCGCCTTGCGCGCGCCGTGGGCCTTGCCCAGCGTGTGACCGCCGGCGATGAGCGCGACGGTCTCCTCGTCGTTCATCGCCATGCGGCCGAACGTGGTGCGAATGTGCTCGGCGGCCGCGAGCGGATCGGGCACGCCGCCGGGGCCCTCGGGGTTGACGTAAATGAGGCCCATCTGCGAGGCGCCCAGTGGGCGCACGAGTTCCTTGCCGCCCTTGCCGAAGCGCTGGCTCGCGAGCCACTTCGTCTCCGGGCCCCAGTCGACGTCCTCGGGCTCGAACACGTCCTGGCGACCGCCGCCGAAGCCCATCGTCGTGAAACCCATGGACTCGAGCGCGACGTTGCCGGTGAGCACCATCAGGTCGGCCCACGACAGGCTCCGCCCGTACTTGCGCTTGATCGGCCACAGCAACCGCCGGGCCTTGTCGAGGTTGGCGTTGTCCGGCCAGCTGCCCACCGGGGCGAAGCGGATCGCGCCCTCACCGGCGCCGCCATGACCGTCGGTGATGCGATAGGTGCCCGCGCTGTGCCACGCCAGGCGGATCATCAGACCGCCGTAGTGGCCGTAGTCGGCGGGCCACCAGTCCTGCGAGGTGGTCAGCACCTTCGCGATGTCTGTCTTCACCGCGGAGAGGTCGAGTTTCTCGAACGCCGCCGCGTAGTCGAAGGTGCGATCCATCGGGTCGCCCTTGGGACCGTGGGCGGCCAGCGGGCGGAGGTCGAGCTGCTGCGGCCACCAGTCCTCGTTGGTGTACGAGGTCTGCGCTGCCACTGCCGGGTTGGGGTCTTGCACCACCGCGGCGGGCGTTGTTGGCGTCGTCGTGACCGTGCCTTGGGACCGAGGCCCGCAGGCCATCATCGACGCGAGCGCCAACAGCGATAGCGCGACGCGTGGAAGCGCGCGATCGTCCGTGGGCGCGTGGGATCCGGATCGGTTGGTTGCGTTCATCGTGTTGCCTGCGCGAGAGGCTACGGGGAGAATCGGAAAAACGCGACGGGCGTCGCGTCCGCATGAGCAAGGTCCGAGCCTGTCCATCGGGCCAGCTCGATCGACGGCGGGCCCCTACGGCACGATCGTCTCGCCGCGCGCCAGCATTGCGACCAGCGTCGCGATCTTCTTCGCGCGATCTTCTTCGCGCGACCTGCCGGCGTCTTCATCGCGGTGGTGCGAAACGCGAGCGCGAAGAGATTGACCTTGCCGAGCGTCACGAGTGTCTTGATCGCACGCGGGTTCGCGAGGATGGCCGCACGAAGATCAGCGGGGAGCGTCTCCACCGTCGTCGCGCAGATCGGCGCATGTGCCGCATCCCACCGACCATCGGCCTTCGCGAGATCGACCTGGCGCTCCGTGCGGCGTCATGCTCCCCGCCGCGACGAGTCGCGCGACGTTGTCGCGGTTGATCTGACTCCAGCGACTCTTGCTCCCGCGCGGCACATACCGCTGCAGGAACGAGGTCTTGTCGAACCTCTTGCGGATCACGATCATCGTCGAAGACTACGAGCGCTGTCGACCGGACACGAACGGCGCAGCGGACAGCGGCGAGCAGTAGACTCGAACGCGCGCGCGCGGGCGTGGTGGAGTCGCGGAGTCGGGCCGCGTATCCTCGCCACCATTGACCGACCCAAGCCCCACGCGCGACACGTGGCTCGACGCGTCGCCGGATCGCGAGGAACGAATCGAGCGCGTCGAGACAGAGCTCGAGCGCGGCACGGTCGTCGGTCGCTACGTCGTGCTCGAGAAGGTCGGCGCCGGCGGCATGGGCGTCGTATACGCGGCGTTCGACCCCGATCTCGATCGCCGTGTCGCTCTGAAACTCATGCAGCCGCGACGGCTGCAGAGCCCCGACGCGCTGCAGCGAATGCTGCGCGAGGCCCAGGCGCTCGCTCGTCTGTCGCACCCGAACGTCGTCGCGGTGCACGACGTCGGCGAGGCGAACGGTGGTGTGTTCCTCGCGATGGAGTTCGTCCGCGGACAGACGATCTCGCGGTGGCGCATGCGCACGAAGCCGACGTGGCGCGAGGTACTCGACGTCATGTCCGCTGCCGGTCGTGGGCTCGCGGCCGCGCACGACAAGGGCTTGGTCCATCGCGACATCAAGCCCGACAACGTGATGATCGACGAGGACGGTCGCGTGCGCGTCATGGACTTCGGTCTCGCGCGGCCGAGCGACGACGCGAGCGGCGATGTGCGCGAGCGCGTGTCGTCGGGCGACGATACGCGCCCGTGGTCACCGGCACTCGGTAGTGCGCTCACGAACGACGGGGCGATCGTCGGCACGGTCGGCTACATGGCGCCCGAGCAGTTCGGTGGCGGTGCGATCGGTGCGCCCGCCGATCAGTTCGCGTACTGCGTCACGTTGTGGGAGGCGCTCTATGGTCGGCGCCCGTTCGCGGCGCCGACGTTCGAGGCGATGGCGATCGCGGTCGCCGGCCACGACATCGTCGCGCCGCAGCGACCGACCGAGGTGCCATCGTGGGTGCATCGCGTGCTCGTGCGTGGGTTGGCGGCCGAGCCCGCGGCGCGGTGGCCGTCGATGCGCGCGCTGCTCGATGCGCTCGGCGCCGATCCGCGTCCGCGACGCACGCGGTGGATCGTCGCCGCGGTCGCAGTCGGCGTCGGCGTCACGGGCATCGCTGTGGCGCGCGTGCATGCGCAGCGTCACCGCGCCGCATGCGACGACGCTGCCGCGGCGATCGAGCAGCACTGGGGCCCCGAGGCGACCGCGTTCGTCCGCGCGGGGATCGAGAACAGTGGAGTCGTCGATCCCACCGCCGCGTTCGCGCGCACGACCCCATGGCTCGATCGCTACGCGCAGACGTGGGCCGCTGCGGCGAGCGAGGTGTGTGTCGCCGCGACGATCGAGCACCGCTTCGACGAAGACCTGCACGCACGCGCGCAAGACTGTCTCGCCGAGCGCGCGGCGGAGCTCGACGAGATCGTGCGTCTGCTGCACTCGCCGTCGGCGGATGCGGTCCGCGAGGCAGTGTCGTCGGCGTCGGCACTGACGCCGGTTGCCGCGTGCCGCGATCGCGATCAGCTCATGTGGTCGCCCGTGATCGGCGAGGATCGCCGCACCGACGCGACCGCCGTGCGTCAGCTCCTCGCGCGGGCATCGATCGCACGGAGCATCGGTGATCCCGACGCAGGGCTCACACAGGCCGAGACGGCGCTCGACGCTGCGCAGGCACTCGCGTTCGATCCGCTCATCGCTCGTGCGCACCTCGAGATCGGTGCGGCATACGTGCGGCGCGACGACGCCGCGCGGGCCGAGGTCGAGCTGCGCACAGCGTATCGACTCGCGGCCGCGGCCGGCGTCGACGAGATCGCAGCCGATGCCGCGCGACGCCTCGTGTACGCGACCGGCTACCAGCTCGAGCATCACGAGGCATCGGAGCTCTGGTACGAGGTCGCCGAGGCCGCGCTCGATCGATTGCACGTGCCGCCCGAGGATGCACGGCGTGCCGCGTTGATGTCCGAGCGCGCCGCCGTGCGGGCAGTCAGCGGCCGGATTCGCGAGGCACGGGACGATTTCCAGCGCGTGCTCGCGAGCAGTGTCGCTCGACTCGGTGGGGACCATCCCGAGGTCGTCACGACGTTGTCGGCACTGAGCGTCGCCGAGCACCAGCTCGACAACCACGTCGCCGCCGAGCAGCACGCGAAGCGGGCGCTCGCGGTCCTCGAGCGGATCTCGGGCGACGATCATCCGGAGCGGGCGTTGGTGCTCGCGGGGTATGCATCGGTGCTCGAGGCACTCGGGCGCCACGACGAGTCGATCGCGGCCGCTCGCACGGCGCTGGCGATCCAGGAGCGGGCGTTCGGGCCCGATCACCCTGCGGTCGCAGGCGCGCTCAACAACCTCGCGATGATGCTGGGCCCGACGGACGAGGCGATGGCGCTGCTGCGCCGCGCGCTCGCGATCATCGAGTCTTCGCGCGGCCCGAACCACCGCGAGGTCGCGTACTGCCTCAACAACCTCGGGCATCTCGCGTTCAAGCGCGGCGAGCTCGCGAGCGCCGTGACCGATCACGAACGCGCAGAGGCGATCCTCGGCGCGATCGAGCACCCGGACGGCATCGCGCTGTCGCACACGCTGTACAACCTCGGCACTGCGCTCGAGGCCCAGGGCGAGGTGAAGCGGGCGCTCGAGGCCTTCGAGCGCGCTCTGCCGGTGGCGAAGTCGGCGTTCGGCGGCGAGCATGCGTACGTCGCGAATGTGCAGCGCGCGATCGATCGCGCGCGACTGCGGGCGGACGGTACCTCGGGTGCGATCGCGCCGCCCGAGCTGCCCGATCACGGCGAGACGTCGGCGATGCGGAAGCCGTAGCCCGCGTACGCCGGGATCTCGCACCACGTCGACTCGGGCGCGACCTCTTCGACACCTTGCGCGATAGTCACCGTCACGAGGTACTCGGTACCATCGGCGGTCATCGTCGCCTCGTCGGATTGCCAGATCTCCGCCGTCGCGGCGCCGGCGACGAAGTCGAGTCGCTGACGGTCCCACGAGTAGCAGCGATCATCCGTGACGCACGGCGCCAGACACAGCTCCTCTTCGGCCGTCACGCTGAACGGTGCGAACGGAGCCTCACCCGGCATCGGATCGAGATCGGTGCCGTAGTACACGAGGAAGACGAGCGCATCGGCATCGTCGTAGATCGCCATCGCGCTGCCGTTGCCGTCCCACGCCACCGTGAACGTCGCATGGACCGACTGACCGACCGAGAGCTTCGCGAACGTCGCCTCGGGCAAGCCGGTGCTGAGGTAGGTCGGGAACTCGTTGCCGCAGTCGGCCATGATGGTCGCGTTGTCGCCGGCGAGCCACTCGAGCTCGGTGAGCGTGCAGTCGAAGTCGTAGCGCGCTGGCACGTTCGGGTCGCTGACCGGACTCGGCGGCACGACGAACCCCGCGAGCACGAGCGGCGCGGGGCCGCACATCGCGTTCGGATCAGCCTCGCACAGCGGTGCTGCGCCGGTGTCTCCGTCGCTCGGATCGTCGGTCGTCGCGGGTGCCGAGGTCGCGCTCTGGCCCGGCTCGTCGCCGGTCGACGTGCCGCCTTCGGATCCCATGATCGGCTCGCCCTCGACGTCGCCTATGAACTGCGTGCCACAGGCGGAGAGCACGAGCGAGAGAACAGCGAGGTTGCGAATCGTCATGGTGGTCATGGTGCTCGTAGTGGACTAGTGCCCGCTCGTCGTCGGTTTCGTCAATCAATCACAGGGGCGATCGTGAAGTCGCTTCGCCGTCGGCAGGTGCGGGTGCGCGGCGGCGAACGCTCAGGGTACCGCGGCACCTGGCGCACGCCCTACCTCGACCAACAACGCCTCGATCTCCAACCGCTGCCGAGGTGCCCCAGGATGCGCATCGACAATCCTCAGCGCAGCCTCGAGAGCCCCACGTGCTCGGTCCGTCGTGCCTTGCAGCAGAAACACCCGCGCCATCCCCACCAGCGTGCTCGCGGTCTCGGGGTGATTCGCGCCCAGCGTCGCGTCGCGCAGCTCCCCGGCCTCGGCGAAACGCTCGAGCGCGGCGTCCCAGTGGCCCAACTCGCGCTCGAGTCCGCCGAGTTGATCGAGCGCGTACGCGAGTGATGGATGACGCGGACCCAGCGTCGCACGTCCGATCTCGAGCGCGCGATCGAGCTGCCGACGTGCGTCATCAGGGCGGTGCTCGAGGCGCGCAGCCCAACCGCGATTGGTCGCGATGGTGGCGAGCAGTGCGGTCCGCTCGCCTTGTTCTGCGGCGAGCAGGATGGACTCGGCGCGGATCAGCAGGGTCTCGGCCGCGCCCGGATCACCCTCATCGAGACGGACCAGCGCGAGGTTGTTGAGCACGGCGGCCACATCGGGATGACGATCGCCGCGCATCGCTTCGACCAACGCCAGCAGCCGGGTCCAGGTCGTGTAGGCCTCGCGATCGCGGCCGAGCGCGCGTTCGGCCGTGCCCAGGGCCATCCACGCGGCGCGCCGGTCGAGGTCCGACAGCGCCGCGCTCGGCAGCGCCACGAGCCGGCGCTGGGCCCCGGCTGCATCGCCGCGCGCCAGTGCCAGGCGCCCGCGAACGATCTCGGCGCGCTGCACCACGTCGGCGCGGGCGGCGGCGTCGGTCATGCGATCGACGAAGGCGTCGAAATAGGCCATGTGCAACTCGGCCTCGGTCGTACGCTCGTCGAGCAGCGCGGCGTCAGCCTGATCGAGCACCAGGTAGACCACGGCGTCGTCATGGCCGTCGGCCACCGCGAGCCGCACGGCATCTCGGCGCAGCAACTCGGCGGCCGCGGCGTTGCCCGCGTCGAGCTCGAGATCGGCGAGCACCGACAGCGCCCGCGAGTGCACGCCGGGAAGATCGTGTTGCTCCGCCAACTCGACCGCTTGCTGGGCCGGCTCGCGAGCGTCGGCACGACCCAGCAGGCGTCGGGTCAGTGCGCGTTCGACCAGCTCGACCGCAAGAACCCACGCCTGGTCCTGCTCGATACTCGAACGACTCGAACGCGCGGCATGACGATTGCTCAGCTTCGCCAGCGCTTCGATGTCGTCACACTGCGAGAGATCGGGCAGGCGACCGACGATTGCCTCGGCGCCGATCGACTCGGCGCCAACCCGGGAGGCGTCCACGCCCCCGCCGAGTTCTTCGGTCAGCCCAGCGAAACGACCGGCGACACGATCGAGGCAGGCCATGCGCAGTTGCATGGCCTCGTCGGACTGCTCGCCACGCACACGAGAGGCCTCGCAGACGTCGCGGCGCTTTTCGGCGTAGCTGTCCACGTAGCCATCGAGCGCCGCTCGGACCGCCTCGCCCTGGTCCCCGCCGAGCCCGGCCCGTACCGCGTCGCGGCCCTCGGTGGTCCACAGCATCGTTGGGTCATCGGCGTGCTCGCATGGGTCGGGCGTGACCGCGAGCGCGGCTCGAAACCCGACGCCCAGCGCGACCGCACAAGCCGCGGCACCACCCCACCAACGCCACCGCGAGCCTCGGGAGATCTCGTGCAACAAGCTGTCGACGTCGGGCCAGCGATCTCCCGGCGCCGTCGCGGTCGCCCGCTCCAAGGCGCGACGCATGAACGCCGGGATCGCTCGCGGCCGCGCCGGCTCGCGACGATTGCCCAGGGTGACGTTGCTGCGGAGCTTCGCCAGGGTCTCACCGGGGTACGGCCGCTCCCCGAAGAACGCCTCCCACGCCATCACGCCAAGGGCGAACTGATCGGCCGCCGGCCCGACGTCGGGGCCGTCGAACTGCTCGGGAGCCATGTACGCCGGGGTGCCGACCAGCGCACCGACTCGACTCAACAGTGGGGTCGCCAGAGGATCGGACTCGCTGCCGCCAAGCGTCTCGAGACGGTCGTCGAAGCGCGCGCGGGCCAGACCGAAGTCCATCAGCCGCACGCGCCCGTCTTCGCCGATCATCACGTTCTCGGGCTTGACGTCGCGGTGGACCATGCCCGCGCCATGGACCGCCGAGAGCCCGCGCCCGGCCTGAATCACCGCGTCGAGTAGCTCACGATGGGGTCGCGGCTTTTCGGACCACCATTCGCGCAAGGTCTTTCCGACGACAAACTCCATCACGATGAACACGAATTTTCCCGCGGCGACCGGACTGCTCCCGACCGGCGCCCCACGGGATTCATCATGGAAGCCGACCTCGTGCACCGCCAACACGTTGGGATGCGAGAGCTTCGCCAGGGCTTGGGCCTCGCGACGCATCTGCGCGGTGGCCTCGGGGGCATCATCGTCCTGCACACGGCGGACGATCTTGATCGCGACTTTGCGATCGAGATCGTCATCATAGGCGGCATAGACCACGCCCATCCCGCCGCTGCCGATCCGGCGCAACGCGGTGTACCGCCCGATGCGGAACGGCGACCACGTCGCTTCGCTCGCGACGAACGACGTCAGGGGCCGCACCTCGTCGGAGCCGCGCCCGAGGTCCCGGGCGAGGGCTCCGATCTCGGCGTCGAGATCGACGAGGTCCGAGAACGAGTCGGGGAGCGCCATCGTGTCGCCAGCCGGCACCCGTGGCGCTTGTGACCCGCCTTGCGACGAAAGAGCCATCGAAGCCCAACAGCGTAGCAGGGTCTCTGGCCGATCACCCGAGGGGCAAAACGACAGACCTGACCGACCTGACCGACCTGGCAGACCTGACCGACCTGGCAGACCTGGCAGACCTGACAGAGCTGACAGAGCCGGGTTTGTCTTCGG
>CANLQR010000174.1 GCA_947492135.1 Deltaproteobacteria bacterium
CCTCGGGCGTCGGCTGGGGCGGGAGGCTTGAGCTTGGTCCTCCATTCTCATCATCGACGACACCGACAAGTACTGGGAGCTGTGCACACGGTTCATGCCCGAGCATGAGCTGCTGCCCCCGGCCCGCAACTATCGCGAAGCCGCCGAGACGCTCGCGCGCCATCGCGGCGTTGACCTGGTCCTGCTCGACGTTCATTTCGATATTCCCGAAGCGGATCTGCTGCCCGAGGACAAGGCTGAACTGTTCGCCAAGGGCGATCGCGAGCGCGCGCTGGACCGCCTGCGCCGTGCCCAGGGCCTGCACATTCTCGACCGCCTGCGGCGCTTGCATCCCGACCTTCCGGTCATCGTGATGACATCGCGCGACGACCTGCCCCTCGAGGCGGACGCCGAACGACTCAACGCTCAAGACTACACGTACCTGCTCGATCATGAGTACCTCGATGCGCGCTCGCTGCGGCTACAGGTCGAGGCCATCTTGGCGCGGCGGGTTCGCCCGCAGGCGATCGACGAGCCGTTCTATTGGGGCGAGAGCGCGCGGATGGATGCGCTGCGCCGTCGACTGGGCATCCTTGCGCGCGGCCGACTTCCCATCATCTTGCTGGGCGGGACCGGCACCGGCAAGAGCTTGCTCGCGCGCGAGTTCATTCACGGACGCTCGCAGCGTGCCGGGCCCTTCGTTGCGGTCGACCTTTCGACGATCCCCAATGATCTGATGGGAGCGCACCTCTTCGGTGTGATCAAAGGGGCGTACACAGGCGCGACGGCGTCGCGAGAAGGCGTGCTCGCCCGTGCCCACGGAGGCACGCTGTTTCTCGACGAGATCGGCAACCTCTCGCTAGAGCTGCAAAAACAGCTGCTCGTTGTGTTGCAGGATGGCCGCTACACGCCCGTCGGCTCGATCGACGAGCGGATCGTCGACATCAAGTTCGTGGTCGCGACCAACGAGAACCTCGGCGCGATGGTCCAGGTCGGACGTTTTCGCGAGGACCTCTACATGCGTCTGAACCCGGCGACGGCGGTTGTGTTGCCGTCGTTGCGCGAGCGCGGCGACGACTTCGGCGCCTTGCTCGACGCGTTCGTGGCCCGTGTGGGTAAAGAGGCATACAACCGCGACCTCGTGCTGCAGTACGCGAGCCAGCGGGGCCTGCAGACGCCGCCCGGAGGCGGGCCGATGCCGATCGCGATCACCCGCTCGGTGCCGCCTCGACTCGATACCAAGCGCCTGCACTTTCTCGTGCATCCCAGCAGCTTCAAGGCGCTGCGCGACTTCGAGTGGCCGGGCAACTTTCGTCAGTTCGAGATGTTCCTGTCCAACTTGATCACGTTGACCCTCGTCGAGCTCGTGGATCAGGCCGAGTTGGTCGAGCCCAGCGATCCCTCCCACGCGATTCGACCGGATGTCGTCCCGATTCTGCCCCGCGTCGTCCGCGACCTACTCAGGCCGATAGAGATGCCGCGGGCCGCACCAGGCGACACGCCTCAGCCTGATGATGATGGCGGGGGCCTGCGGATGACCTTCGTCGTGCGGCCGCAGGAGTCGCTCAATGCCGTGAGTTGTGATCTCGAGCGGCAGTACATGGAGCGGTTGTTCGAGAACTACGGCGGCGACCTCGGGCGTATGGCCGAGGTGCTGCTGCGTGACGCCGGGGCGGGACGCAAGGTCCAACTGCGCATGAACCAGCTCGGACTCAAGCTGCGCAAGCTCAAGCGCCGGCGAGGACCTCCGTGAGCGTTCGGGCCACGACGGCGCTGGCGTTCTGCCTGCTCCAGTGGCTGCCGGGGTCGGTGGCGGCCGCCGGGCTCGAGCCGGCGGGACGGCCGCCGCTGCCGCAGGTCGACGATGATCTGCCGCCACCACCCGATGGCGACACTGCCGAGGACACCGGGGGCGAAGACCCTGCGGACGCGGCCATGCGGCGCGCGGCGGAGTTCGAAGCGCACCTTTCGCGTGCCCAAGCTGCGGTGGGAAAGGAGCGTCACGACGAGGCCATCCGAGAGTATTCCGCCGCCCTACGCTTGCAGCCCGGCGATCCGGCCGCGTTGCTGGGTCGTGCGAACGCCCGCAAGGCCCGAACCGCGCCCGAGCGCTGCCCGACCCAGGCTATCAGCGACCTGCGATTGCTCGAAAGCTACGACCCTCGGGGCTCGTGGCTCGAGCAGCGGGCGACGTTGGTCGCGTGGATGGGCGCGTGCGGTTCGAGCTACGCCGCGGACCGCTTGGTGCTGGCCAAGGAAATCGCCGGCGAGCGGCCCGGCGCACCCGGCCGCCCAGCCGACATCCGGGTATTGGTCGCGCGCTTGCAACTCGACGCAGCGAGCGACGATGCTTCGAGCGCCGACGTCACCGCAGCCCGCAGCGCGGCGCTCGTCGAACTCGGCCGCTACCGAGAGGAGTGCGCGAAGCTGGGAACCAAGCCCGTTGCCGAAGCACTGCGGCTTCAGGGGGATATCTTGCGCGAGGTGGGTGAGATCGATGCCGCCGTCGAGGTGTATCGCGGCCTGGTCGCAGACGCACCGCAGTCCGCTCACGCAGTCGGAGTCGCCAAGTTGCTTCGCGATCTCGAGCTGCAGCGCGAGCTGCGACGCCTCGACGAGACCCAGGGCTTTCGTCCGAGCAAGGAAGCCGAGGCCGCCTATAGCGGCGGTATCGCGGCCCTGCGGGCGGGCGACGTCGAGGGTGCCCAGGCGCAGTTCATCGACGCGACAGCACTGTCGCCGTGGTTCCCCCGGGCCCACTATGCCCTTGGGATTACGTATGCGCGCACGGGTCGTTTCTCGGACGCGGCCGAGGCGCTGGAACGAGCGATCCACATGGAGCCGACCGACCATCAGGCCCACATGACGCTGGGCCTGATCTACAAGAAGGAATTCGCTGGAGCCGAGGACGAACAGGCGATCAAGCACCTCGCGGCGGCACTGCGGTTGCGGCCCGACCTGCATCGCCTACACCTGTTGCTCGGCGAGCTCTATGCCCGCACCGATCGCGAGAAAGCTCGCGAGCACTACGAGCGTTTCATTCGCGGCGCGCAGTCGGGCGACTCCGATATCGAGCGCGCTCGGCGGGCCCTGGAGGACCTCGAGCGCGAGCTGCGTCAGGATCAGCCGCCCGCCATCACGCCGCCAGCGGAGGAGTCGCTGCGCATGCTCCCCGGGGAGTTGCAGCGGATGATCAACGAGGCGCACCTGCGGGGTACCGAGTATCAAGACCTCGTCTTCGCAGAGAAGATCCTTCTCGAAGCCAAGGATCGGTTTCCCACCGAGCCGGTCGTCTACAACCAGCTGGCCACGCTGGTGTTTCTGCAAGATCGCACCGGCGACGCTCGGCAGTACTGGGAGCAGAGTCTCACGTTGAAGGAGGACCAGCTCGAGGTTCACGAGCGGTTGGGTCTGCTGCTGCAACGACAGCTGCCGGACGAGGCGGTACCCCACCTCCAGCGCGCGGCCGATCTGGGGTCGCTCACGGCGCGCTACGTGCTGGCCGAATTGCTGTGGAATGAGGGCAATCCGTGGCGCGCCTCCCAGGCGTTGGATCGTTACTTCGCCGAAGCCGGCGACTACGATCTGCACTACGAGCGTGCGGTCGAACTACGGGACATGATCGCCCGCCGCCTGCTGCAGTTCTACCTCGCGGTGGGTCTGTTGCTCGGGCTGATCATCGCGGTCCCAGCGTGGCGGGTCTATCGCCGCTATCGCGGCAAGAGCCTGCGGCAGCTGCTCGAACGGGATCCCAAGAGCTTCCCCGAGATTGCGCGGATTCTCAGCCTGATCCGCCACGAAATCCTCAAGCACAACACCGCCTTTTTGGCCGATGTCGGCCGCGCGCTGGAATTCGACGCGCCGGATGCCGACGCCCGCGCGGGGGTGCTGGCCCAGCGGCTGTTTGGCGCCGTGAACGTGCCGAATACCCGCATCGGCAGCCGCGAACCTGCGCGGCTTCCCGGCATCCATGGCCGCTTCCAGGGCTACCTCGAGGAGCTCGAGAAGGTAGGCCGTGCCCATCGCGTGCGGCTGAACCTGCAACGCAAGGATCCGATCTTCGGGCCGATGATCGGCGCCTTCGACGAGCTTGCCGCCCGCGCGAAGGAGCTGCGCGCGGTCAACACGCTGCGGCCCGGACGACGCCTCGAGCTCGCGCGCCAACTCACCCGCGCCGGTGCGGTCCTGGGCCGCCAGGCGTTCGAGAAGCTCTCCGGTCTGATCCGAGAGTTGTGCATCGTCAATGTCGACGCTCGTTTCATCGAGGCGACCTACGCTCAGGTCATCGGCGAGCAGGACTTTGCCAGCCAGCAACTGGCGCCCCTGGTCCGTTCTGGGCTTGGCGCCCCGATTCGTATCTTCCGAACCGATCTCGAGGACATCCTCGCCAACGTCATTCGCAACTCGTTGCGCAGCAGCCTGTCGTATGCCAGACCTCCGGTCGGACTCGGAATCGACTTGGTGACCGAACTCGACGAGATCACTGGGCTGGGCACTCTGGCGATTCGCATCAAAGATCGATCGCCAGAGCAGCTCAGCAACGAGATGCTCAGGGGCCGTTACGTCGAGCGTGGCATGGGCATCACCGTAGACTTGCTCTCACGCTACGATGGGTCGATCGCGGTGGAACCCGACTCGGTGTGGAGCAAGGCGGTGGTGCTGCGTTTTTTCATCCTCGAAGGCGATGCCTCCACCACCGCGTCGGTGGCGGCATGAGCGACGCGCCCGTCGCAGTGCTGGTCGTCGAAGATGGTGACGAGTATCTCACCAACCTCTCGACGTTCGTGGCTGAGGGCTTCTCCTATCGCCAGGCCAAGTGCGGCACCGATGCTTGTCGAATGGTGGCCGAGCAGCCGACCGATCTCGTCTACCTCGACATGCGGTTCGATCGCATCCCCGAGGGCGAGCTGCTGGGCAACATGGTCGAGCTGGTTGCGCGTTTCAACGGGGACGTCGCGCGGGCGCGGCGATTTCAGCAGGACAATCAAGGCCTGTTCGTGCTCAGAGCGCTCCGTGACGCCGGTTGGGTCGGGCCGGTGATCCTCAGCTATGACTTCGGGCCCGAGGAGCGGCGATTTCAGGCGCTTTCGGTCCGCGACCCCGGGCTGGGCTATTGCCCAGACTATGCCGACGCAACCACGATTCGCGCGGCGATCTTGCGCGCGGTCGGGCGTAGCGAGCAGTGAGCTTGTCGTTGCGGCGCGGCCCTGGCAGCATGCTTTTGTGACACTGGTCTCCGAAGAAATCCTGGCGATTCGCGTGACTGCGATGCCGCGCGACACCAACGCCCACGGCACCATCTTCGGTGGCCACATCCTCAGCCTGATCGACCAAGCGGGGGCGATCGCCGCCCACGGACTGGGCATCGACAAGCTGGTCACGGTGGCCATGCGTGAGGTCGAGTTCAAGCAGCCGGTCCATGTCGGGGACCTCGTGACGTGCTGGGCCAAGGTCGTGAAGGTCGGGCGTACCAGCGTGACGTCCGTGGTGCGCGTGGTGGCGCAGTCGCCTATGGCGCAGGCTCGTGGGGAACCGGAGCGTGACGTCACCCAGGCCGAAGTGGTCTACGTCCAGATCGGGCAAGACGGTCGGCCACTGGCGATTCCGGGCTAGTCACCGACGCGCCGTGGCTTCCGCCGGACTCGCCAACCGCTCAAGGTCCAAAGGTCCGCAAAGCCTGCGCGAAATTCCACCAGCCAGCGATGGTAGGCTCGCGTGGTCATGCGCATCGGCAAACTTCTCGTGATCGCGACGATCGGTCTGGCCCTCGGCAGCGGATGTGCCGAACAACCCGGGAAGAAGAAGGACGACGACAAGGACGCCAAGGACGCGAAGAAGGACGGCAAGGACGCCAAGCGCGAGGCCAAGGGCGACAAGGCCGAGGCGAAAGTCGATCCGCCCAAGTAGCCGGCGGGCCGAAGATGCGTCTGCCGCTGCAGCATGCGCCACCGGCCGCTTTGCCGCCTCGCATGCGCTGCGAGTATCTGAGCCGACTCGCGCGTGCCGCCCAGGGGTTGCCGTTGGGTCCGGCCGCAGAGCTGCTGGCCTCGGCGCGCTCCCGCGGGAGGCACGGCAACGCGCTGCAGTGGCATCTGGGCCTCGATGGGCACGATGCCCGCGTCGAGCCCGATTGGGAGGGACGGATCGAAGTCAAGCTCGTCACCGTGTGGCGCTCGGGCACCAACGTTGTGTGCGACAAGCTGAAGGTCTCCGACCTTCACGTCGATCCCTGGAAGAAGCTGGCGAACGTGCTGTTTGTGTGTGCCGATCGACTCACGCGCACGGTGGTGGGCCACCGTTTCGTGCATCTGATCGGGGACGCTCGCGGGCGACTCGTGCGGGCGTGGGATGTCGATCCCCACTTCGGGGAGCCGGAGCTGTTTGTCGAGTCGCGAGACAGCGCGACCAAGGCGTCGCCCGCCTACTATGTCTCCGCGTCATGGTTGCTGGCCCACGTGGTGCCGCCTGATCTCACTGGGGTGTTCGAAGCCCCACGTCGCGTGGCCCGTGCGGGCGATGCCGTGCTCACGGTCGCGACCAATGACGCCGCGATCGTGTGTCCTCGGTGCGGGGCGGCCATGCGTTGCGACGCGGCGGCGCTCTTCCGACGGGGTTGCGCCGAGGCGCATCACGGTCTTCCGCTGCCAGCGGGCTGCGGTGCACGGCAGCATGTCGTGGTCGCCCACGATTGGCTCGCAACCCCGGCACTCGGAACCGTCGAGCAGCAACGTGAGGCCCTCGCCGGGCTCATCACGCCCGCTGCCGTACCCCGACTTGCGGACCTGATCTCGGAGCCCGACGATCACCAACACGAATAACGAAGACCCAGGACGGCCGACCAAAGCCATCCTGGGCCCCCCCAGGTCTCATCGTTCTTGCGTGCACCAATCACGAACGGCCGAGGCCGAATCGCAAACACGCCACATCGTCACGAAGTCACGCGGCGAGAGACCCAAGCGACGAGCGGCTCCACGGGGGCCTTATCGTCGTCGCTCGGAACCTCAAAACAAGAAAGCTATGGGGCGGAAAGCAGCAAAAGAAGCCAAAGCGCCCAAGCCAAGATCTAAGGAAGAAGAAGCCAAGAGAGTCGCGGAAGCCAAGCTCGAAAAGGCGAAGAAAAAGAAGCCAAGTCGTCGCAGGCGAAGCCAAGAAAAGTCAGGGAGAAGCCAAAGGGAAAGCCAAAAGAGGAAGCCAAGATGGAAGCCAAGGTGCCGGTTGGTTGCCCATCCGACGCGTGCCCTCTGTGCAGGTGGCGAGCCAATAGACTCCTAGTCTTGAAATGACTCAAGAAATGCCAATTTGGCAGGCGCAGAGTGGAGGTTACGATCTGCCTAGGTATGACGCAGATGTCCGAACGGGCCGGAAACGGCGTCGCCACCGCGACAGGGATGTCGTAACCACGGCGGCGCCGAGGAGATCCCGCAAGGACGCCTGGCAAAGCCTGCCCAGACCAGTACGTGAGGAACCCCGTAGGGGATCGGGGGCGAGCTGGTGTACGACCCTGCTCCGTGACCATGAGTCCCCACGGCCCCAAGCCGCGCGTCGCGATCATCGGCGGAACAGGCTACGGCGGCGCGGAGCTGATCCGGCTGCTCCACCGCCACGACGGCATCGAGCTCGCGCGCGTCACGAGCATCGATCGCATCGGCGAGCCGCTCGAGGCTGTGCACCGCAACCTCGGCCGCACTGGCCTGCGATTCGAGGAAATACCTCCTGCCCAGGCGCTCGCGGGGATGGATGTGGTGTTTCTCGCTCTCCCCCACAAGGTGACCGCCTCGCTGGCACCCGTGCTCATGGCCGCGAGCGCGAAGGTGATCGATCTGTCCGGTGACTTCAGACTGCGTGACGCCAGCGCATACCGTCGGTTCTATGGGCAGGTCCACCCGCACCCGGAGGTGCTCGGCGCGTTCGTCTACGGGCTGCCCGAGCTGCACCGAGAAGCGATCGCCACGGCGCGCTGTGTGGCGTCCCCCGGGTGTTTCGCCACGACCATCGCCCTGGGCCTGTTGCCGCTTGCGCGTCGCGGCTGGCTACGCGGCCCAGTGCGCACCGTCGCGGCGACCGGCTCCTCGGGGTCCGGCGCGTTTGCCAGCGATGGCACCCATCATCCGGTGCGCGCCAACAATCTCAAGGCCTACAAGGTCCTCGACCACCAACACACGCCGGAGATCGAGCAGACGCTGTGCGATGCGCTGCATATGGCCGGCCACCCACCGGCGTTCGAGCTGTTGTTTGTGCCGGTCTCCGCGCCGCTGTCGCGCGGGATCCTTGCCAACAGCTTTATCGAGATTCCCCGTGAGGTGGACGAGGACGCCGTCGCGACCGCGTTTTCGCAGACCTACGCCACTGCGCCGTTCGTGCGGGTGCTTGGCGGCAAGAGCCAGGCTGATGTCGTTGCCGTCAAAGGCAGCATGTGGGCGGATGTCTCGTGGACGCTCGGCGCGGTCGATGCTGCCCGAGATACGCGCCACCTGGTGGTGACCACGGCGTTGGACAATCTGGTCAAGGGCGGCGCAGGTCAGGCCGTTCAGTCGATGAACATCATGCTCGGGTTCGACGAGACCCGTGGGATCGATGCGGTGCCGCTTTGGCCGTGAACCGAAACCACCGTGCGGTGGTCAAGTTCGGGGGCGAGGTGGTTGCCCGAACCTCCGACCTGCTCGCGGTCCTCGAGGACATTGCACATCTCTCCAGCGCGGGCTGGAGCATCGCGATCTGTCATGGGGGAGGTCCGCAGGCGACGGCGCTGCAGGCCCGGCTCGGGGTCGCCACCCATAAGATCGCGGGGCGAAGAGTGACGGACGCACCGACCCTGCAGATCATGAAGTGCGTGCTCGCAGGAGAGGTTTCGATCGATGTCTGCGCCGCCGCGGCCGCAGTTGGCCTGCGCGCGGTTGGGCTCAGTGGCGTCAGTGCGCACCTGGTGACGGCGCGACGGCGCGGCGCCAAAGTTGTCGAGGGTGCTGGCAGCGAACCCGTTGACTTTGGCCTCGTGGGCGACGTGGAGAGCATTCGTGGTGAGCTCCTCGAGCACCTGTGGGCCGGCGGCTACGTCCCTGTGGTCAATACGCTCGGTGTGGCCGCACAGGCTCGCAGCGGGCGGGCCTGCGAGGTCTACAACATCAACGCGGACACCGTCGCCGCGGCGATCGCCGCGAGCCTCGAGGTGGACCACCTGTTTCTGGTCACCGATGTGCCGGGCGTGCTCCGCGATGTCGCGGATCCGGGCTCACGGATCCCGAGGCTGTCGCGGACCGACGCCCAGCGCGCGATCGCAGATGGGACCATCCGCGGCGGCATGATCCCGAAGGTCGCCGAAGCCCTCGACAACCTGACCAAGGGCATCGGCGCCGTGCACATCCTGGGGGCGACTCGCGGTGCGCTTGGTGAGGCTGCGCTCTCGCCCGGGAGCTGCGGCACAGTGATCGTCGACGACGCCACGTCGAGCGAGGCGCAATGAGCGATCCTCCACCCGCTGCGCCGCTCGCGACGGCTTCGCTCGCCGCGGCCATCATCGCGGCGGTCGACGAGGCCTTCGAAAGCGAGCAGGTGCCGTTTGTGCGGCGTTTGGTCGATCAACCCAGTTTCACCGGTGCGCGCGACGATGTCGAAGCGGCGGCGCTCATCGTCGACGAATGTGCCGAGTCGTTGGGCTTGCGCTGCCGTCGGGTGCCCGATTCGACCGGGGTCTATGCCGACCACCGGGTCTACACCACGGCGGTGACGACCGCCGACACCCGGAGCCTCGCGCTCGTGGGGCACGTCGACACGGTGTTCCCCCGCAACACTGGGTTTCTCCGCTTCGTGCGCGACGACGGACCGGGCGGCCCCGAGACCGGCGACATCATTCGCGGTCCCGGCGTGCTCGACATGAAATCCGGGCTGTCGGTGATTCTGTTCGCGCTCGGGGCCCTGCAGCGGGCGGCGCCAGAACTCGCCGCCAGGCTTCCGCTGCGATTCGTGTGCAATAGCGACGAGGAGGTCGGATCGCCGACGTCCGAGCCGTTGTTCCGCGAGCTTGCTCCGCGGCTGACCCTGGGGCTGGTCTTCGAGGCCGGCCGCGAGAACGATCTCATCGTCACTGCGCGCAAGGGCGGCGGCATGTTCGAGCTCACCGTGCGTGGCCGTGCCGCGCACGCCGGCAACGATCACGCGGCGGGCATCAATGCGATCCACGCGCTTGCTCTGCTGGTCCCTCGCGTCGAGGCGCTGACGGACTACGCTCGCGCCATCACGGTGAACGTCGGCGTCATCGAGGGTGGCACGTCGAAGAATACCGTGCCCGAGCGCGCGCGATGTCTGATCGACACGCGCTTCGACACCATGCGCGACGCGGAGTCGGTCATCGCTCAGCTGCAAGCGCTGGCGGCCGTGCCGTTCGGACCGCAAGAAGAGATCCCCGACAAGCTTCGGGCGGTCACCGTGGAACTGAGCGGTCATCTGACGCGTCCGCCCATGGAGGCGGGCCCCGCGAGCACCGCGTTGCGGCAGCGCTACGAGTCGTGCGCGGCGGCGGTTGGCCTCGGCATCGGTGAGGCGCCGAGGCAGGGCGGAGGGTCCGACGGCAATCTCCTGGCGGCGTTCGGCGTGCCCACGATCGACGGCCTCGGACCGTACGGGAAGTTCTTCCACCAGACCACCGAGTGGAGTTCACTGATCAGCCTCCGGCGACGTACGGCAGCTCTCGCGCTGCTGCTCGCGCAAGGGGTGGAGTCTTGAGCGACGCGGATCTGCTGGCCGGGCTGGTCCTGCTGCTGTGTCTTGCCGGCAGCATGTTCTTCTCGGGCAGCGAGACGGCGATCACCACGTTCGGCGAGCATCAGTGGCGCAAGCTCGTCGAAGGGGGAGGTCGAGACGGACGAATCGCGCGTGACTGGGTCGAGTCTCCGGTCCGGGTGCTGTCGACGATTCTGGTCGGCAACAACCTGGTCAATACGCTGATGGGCGCCGTGACGACCGCCACCGCGATCCGACACCTGGGTGGTGGAGCCCTGGCCGAGTACAGCGTTGCGATCTCGGTGTTCTTTGCGGCGAGCTTGGTGATCGTCTTCGGCGAGATCCTGCCCAAGGCTGCCGGCCGAATGTACGCGTCGCGAGTGGCCGTCCCGGCGCTTTCGATGCTGCACTACGTGGGCAACGCGCTCGCGCCGATCACGGCTCTGACGGCTCTGATGACCAACGCCCTGTTGCGCCGGGACGACCACGACGCGAGCGCCCAACGCGTGACTTCTGAGGACCTCGACTACTTGGTCAAGGTCGGCCAGCGCGAGGGTTCGATCCCCGCTGATCAGGCGGCGCTGCTGCGGCGAATCTTTCAGTTCGAGGACAAGATCGTCCGCGACATCATGGTGCCGCGCGATCGAGTCACCGCGATCGATCTCGCGTGGAGCGTCGAACGTATCATCGACGTCGCGCATGCTTCCGGTCACTCACGTATGCCCGCATTCGACGGCGACCTCGACCGGATCAAGGGCGTACTGCACATCAAGCAGTTGGTCGGATCCCCCGAGCGCACCCCAGACGCGGTCACCAGGCTGACGCGAACGCCACTGTTCGTCAGCGAGAGTCTGATGATCAGCGACCTGTTGGAGCGCTTCAAGGAACGTCGCGTTCACCTTGCGATCGTCGTGGACGATGGTGGCCACACCGTCGGGGTCGTGACGCTCGAGGATGTCCTCGAGCAGATCGTTGGGCACATCTTCGACGAGAGCGATCACGCGCCGCAGCAGGCCCATGATGGCCTCGGGATCCACTACTTCGATGGCCAGACCAGCCTGCGCAAGCTCGAGGATGCGTTCTCCGTGGAGTTCGAGGAGGTCGAGGGCGTGAGCAGTGTCGGCGATCTTCTCACGCAGCTCGCCGGGCAGATGCCGATGGCGGGCTCGCTGTTCGTGGTCGAGGGGCTGCGCATGAAGGTCCTCGCGGCCGATGACCGCCGGGTGCTGAGGCTCAGCGTCGAGCAGGTCGCGATCGACGACGACGACGACGACTGAAGTCCGCGGCCGGTCGGCGCCGGTCGGTTGGCGCCGGTCGGTTGGCGCCGGTCGGTCGCAGATCAAGCGAACGTGTGGAGGTAGCGGGCCAGGGCCCAGGTGGGGAAGATCTGGCGATACAACACGTAGTCGAGCACGGCCGTGTTGAAAAATACGCCGGTGGCGAGTTCGTCGGGCCAGCGACCGTCCGCCAGCTGCCGCGTGGTCAACAGCGCGATGCCGCGGTCGATCGCTGCGCGCTCGTGGGGCGCTGCCTCGAGCAACGTGAGCAGCGCCCAGGCGGTCTGCGTGACCGTGCTGGGCACCTCCTCGGGCAGGGTGACCGGACGCTGCTCGAGCATGCCGACGTAGCTCTCGCCCCAACCGCCGTCGTCGCGTTGCGACTCGACTAGCCAGCGGCACGCGCGGACGATCGAGGGGTGGGATCGGCCAAGCCCCGCGGCCATCAACCCCGACACCGCGAACATGCTCCCGTAGGTCCCATTGACGCCCCAGAATCCGAGCCAGGCGCCGCACTCGTGCTGCCCAGCGAGCAAGAACCGCTGCCCGGCGTTGACCGCGTCGCGGATTCGTCGCCCAAGCTCGGCAGGGATGGCATCGCCCAGCGTCCGCGCGATCCAGGCCAGCGCGCGGACGCAGCTGCCGGTGCACTCGGTGTAGCTGTACTCGAGCATGCAGTTGCCGTAGATCTCGGCGGGGTTGAAACGGCGCAGCATCATGCTGCCGCGGCGCGCTTCATACGAGCCGAAACCGCCGTCATCGTTCTGTCGGCGCAGGATGAACTCGAGGGCAGCGAGCACGCGGCCCAGTTGCAACCGGCCGCTCGCGTCGCTGATGCCCGCGAGGTCCGCACGCAGCAGGGCCTCGGTGGCCTCGGCCGTGCAGTCCGACACCGGCCAGGGGTGACGCTCGTTCGCGAACCCCCAGCCGCCGTAGGCCGGTGATCGGTAGTGGGCGGCGCCACCAACGATTTCTTCCTGGATCTGTGCGGTCGGAAGCCACGCGCAGGCTCGCACCGCCACGGCCCGAGCCTGCTCGGACTCGGGCGACTCGGCGAGCGCCTGGACCAGGAAGGAGGTGTCCCAGATGTCACTGCGGGCGCCGGCGATTCTCAAGCCCGCGTCGTCGTCCTCCCAGAACCAGTACTCGAGTCCGCGCAGCGCGTTGGAAAGATCTGGGTGACGCGCGTCCGTGATGTGCAACGCCAGACAAAAGAGCAAGCCATTGACCGGCGACAGGCACACCCAGCCGGTGCTGCGGAACTCGAACTTGATGTGTTCGAGCGCGCGGGCAAGCGCGCGCTTTCGGATGAGCTTGGGGGTGAATCGCTCGAGGCGTCGCATCAACGCAAAAGCCCCACGAAGCGTTGGGCTCGGGGCCTCGAACAGATCGGTCGCCGCGATGTCGTCGACGTGACGGGCGAAGCGGCGCTCGTCGTAGCCTTCGGGGTAGAGTTCGTTGCGAAGCGACGCCAGGACGTGGTCGGTCGGG
>CANLQR010000175.1 GCA_947492135.1 Deltaproteobacteria bacterium
CCGTACAGTTCGTGGCGGTGTCGCATCACGTTGAAGCCGAAGCTGCGGGCGACTCGTTCTTGCTCGCGCTCGATTTCCTCGTTGTGGAACTCGAGCACGAAACCACAATCCACACAGATCAGATGGTCGTGGTGAGCACTGTCTCCTGCAGTCTCGTACATCGTGTGGCCGTCCCCGAAGCGCCGCTCGGCGGCGAGGCCACACTCGGTCAGGAGCTTGAGCGTGCGGTAGACGGTGGCGTAGCCCACGCTCGGGTGGTCGGCCCGGGCGAGTGCCAGCAGATCTTCGATGCCGACGTGAGTCGCCGCGGCGAAGAACTTCTGCGCGATGACATCGCGCTGCCGCGTGGACTTCAGCCCCTTCTTGGCAAGGTAGGCGTGGAACTGGCCCATGAGGCCGTCCACTGCCGCGGGGCTGCTCTCGCTGTCGAGCATCGTGGCGACGCTAGCACGGGCCGCGCGGTTTCGCATTGCGTCGGTTTGGCTGGGGGTTGCCGACTCGGTCCGGCTTTGCCTATCCTCGCCCGCCCGAATGTCGCGAACACCGGAAAAACGCCCCGCGAGGCCTGTGGGTAGGGATACCGCCCCGGCCGACGCCGACATCACCGCCGGCCTCGATGTCAACGAGGCCCTCGGGATCGACGCGATCCTCGACCGTCTCGAGCACGCAGTGCGGGAACTCGAAGGCGGAGAGCTTCCGCTCGAGGGTGCCCTCGCGCGGTTCGAGCAGGGCGTTCACCTGGCCCGACGCGGCAACCTGTTGCTCGACCGCGTGGAACAGCGCGTCGAGATGTTGCTCGCCGATCGCGACGAGACCGTACCGCTACCCTCGGGCGCGCCCGATGAGGAACCACCATGACCACGCCGTTCCACCTCGATGCATGGATGAACGATCGCCGCGCCAGAGTCGATGCTGCGCTGGCGGCTGCGCTGCCGCTGCGCTCCAACGACGACCCCGGCCAATTGCGCGAGTCCATGCACTACGCGGTGATGCTCGGTGGGAAACGAATGCGACCGCTGCTCGTTGTGGCCGCGTGCGAAGCCGCGGGCGGAAGCTGTGAACAGGCGCTGCCGGCGGCCTGCGCAATCGAGATGGTGCACGCCTACTCGCTGGTGCATGACGACCTCCCGGCGATGGACAACGACAGCGTTCGTCGCGGCAAGCCCACCGTGCACGTCGCGTTCGGTCACGACAAGGCGATCCTCTGCGGCGACGCGCTGCTGACCCTCGCCTTCGAGACGCTGGCGGCCGGCCACGGTCGCGGTGGACGGATGGTCGAAGCGGTGGTTCGAATGGCGCACTACGCCGGGATCGAAGGCATGGTGGGCGGCCAGGCGATGGATCTCGTGGCCGGACAAGACGTCCGCGATCTGGAGACGCTGGAGGCCGTGCATGCCAAGAAGACCGGGGCGCTGTATGCAGCCAGCGGGGCGATGGGGGCGCTTTGCGCCGGTGCGGCCGACGACGTCGTCGCGGCGCTCGACCGCTGGGGCATGCAGTTTGGTATCGCGTTCCAGCATGCCGACGACATTCTCGACGACGATCAGGTCGCCCTGCGTGCCAAAGCCGTCGCGCGCGTCGATACCTTGGTCGCGAGTTGCTTGCAGCTGGTGGCCGAGATGGGCGCCGGTGCCGAACCTCTGCGGGCGATTGCCCGCTGGGTGCACGAGCGAACCCATGCCGCCGCTGCCGGCGAAAAACGCGACTGATCGGAGGCCGCTTGCGAACCCGGGCAACGCTGGCTGACGCCGAGGTCGCGCTTGCGGCGTGGGAGCTGTGTGATGTTCGGACGACGCCCTTGGGCGATGGGCTGATCAACGATACGTTTGCTGTCGACAGCGACACCGGTGGCTTCGTGTTGCAACGTGTGCACCCGGTGTTCACTCCCGGCGTGCACGACAACATCGCGGCCGTCACCGCCCGACTCGTCGAGCGCGGCATCCCGACGCCGGTGCTGCTGGCGACCCGCGAAGGGGGATTGTGCGCGGAGCTGTCCGATGGCGTGTGGCGCGTGATGACGCGAATGCCAGGGCTCAGCTTTGCGGCGGTGGGTTCGCCTGCTCAAGCTCGCAACGCCGCCGCGATCCTGGCCCGATTCCACGGCGCCTTGGCCGACCTGCGGCATGGGTTCGTGGGCATGCGGGTCGGCGTCCACGACACCCCCGCACACCTTGCTGCGCTCGCGCAGGCCGTGTCGACCCACAGCGGCCACCGACTTCACGCCGAAGTCGCTCGGCTTGCGGCGGAGATCCATGCGCGGGCTGTTACCTTGCCCGAGCTCGGGAGCTTGCCCGATCGGATCCTGCACGGAGATCCAAAGTTCAGCAACGTGTTGTTCGCGGGACCCGGGCCGCAGTCCAGCCTGCGGCCGGTTTGTCTGGTCGATCTCGACACCGTCGGTCCCGGACCCCTGCATCTCGAGCTCGGCGACATGTGGCGATCGTGGTGCAACCTTCGTGGCGAGGACGAGCGCAACGCCGCTTTTGATCTCGCCGTGTTCGAGGCGTCACTCGCGGGCTATGCGAGCGCTTGCCCGGCGCCGACCCCTACGGAGTGCGAGGCCCTGACGTACGGGTTGGAGTGGATCACCTTGGAACTCGCGGCTCGCTTCGCCGCCGATGCGCTCCACGAGCGCTACTTCGGGTGGGACCCCGCCCGCTTCGCCGCCCGCGGCGAGCACAATCTCGTGCGTGCGCTGGGCCAGTGGTCGCTGCATGGCCAGGTCGTCGCGACCCGCGAGGAGCGACGGGCCGCGATTCGCTGTGCCTGGTGAACTCAGATCGGCGGGGCCTTGGTGACCGCGCCCTGGGCCCGCAGATTCGCGATGCGACGCTCGGCGACGTCCACCTGAGTCGGGTCTCCGGCCACCGCGGCCTTGTACTGCTCGAACAGGGCGATCGCACCGTCGCGATCGTGACGCGCCGTCAGGGTCGCGCGCTCGAGCAGCAGATCGTGTCGGTTGGGCGCGAGCGCGTACGCCTTTTCCAGGACTTCGACGGCCTGCAGCTTGCGGCTCTCGTCCGCTTGCAGCGCGTGAGCGAGATCGGCGTAGTCGTCGGCCGTCGACGCGCCGCGCCCGACCAGCAGTTCGAACGCCCGCGTGGCGTCCTCGAAGCGTGCGTTGTTGGCACCGAGGCGTCCGAGCCGGCGCAGCAGCTCGTCGGGCACCGACGCGTCTGCGTTGGTCACAGCCTCGTGCAGGTAGTGCCGGGCCCACGCTCGCTGCTTGCGCTGCTCGAGCAGGGTTGCGGCGTAGAGTCCTTCGCACACCGCGCTGGGCGGCGTTCGGTTGATGCACTTTTGTAGCTGGACCAGTGCCCGCGGGATCTCGGCGTCGCGCAGCGCCTGTTGGGCGGCGTCGAGCGCCGCTTTGAGCGCTGTGGGGTCGAGCTGCGCGGCGCTGCGCGGGGGTGGGGGATCCGTGTCGGGGTCGATGAACGGTGTGTCGCTCTTGGTCCGTCCAGACGGCGAAACCAGGGCCGTGGGGTCATCGACCCTGGTGGGGGGCGGCGCCTCGGACTTGCAACCCACCGTCAGCAACGCCAGCGAACACCCTCGCCACCACAAACCGCGACCCGAGTCGGAAGCCTGCATCGATGGAGTATACTGCCGCCGGTGCCCGATCGTTCGCCGCAAGCCCCATCGCGGATCGCGGTGTACCCCGGCTCATTCGACCCCATCACGCTGGGTCACGTCGATATCACCGAGCGGGCTGCGCGGCTGTTCGACAGGGTGATCCTGGCGGTCGGTCGCCACCCGAGCAAGCGGGGATTCTTCGATGTGGACGAGCGCATTCGGCTGGCCGAACTCAGCATCGCCCACGTCCCCAACGCGACAGTCTCCAGCTTCAGCGGGCTGGTCGTGGAGTTTTGTCGAGCGCAGGGCGCCCGCATTCTGGTCCGGGGGCTCCGTGCGACCGGCGACTTCGAGCCCGAGTTCCAGATGGGGCTCGCAAACCGCGACCTCGCTCCCGAGATCGAGACGGTTTTCCTGATCCCGCCGGCCTCGCACATGTACGTGTCGAGCTCGCTGGTCCGCGAGATCGCCGGGCATCGCGGTGATTTCACGCGCTACGTGAGTGACGTCGTCGCCGATGCCGTGCGGGCCCGCGTGCGCGCGGGAGACCCGTGAACGACAAACCCGAGGTGTCGCTGTCCCGCTCCGAGGCGCCGGCTGTGTCCTGGCGTGGGGACGAGCATCAGTTGCAGGTGCAAGCTGCCGCCGAAGCTGGGCTCGCGATCGACGAGGTCGCCCTCGATCTCTACACCAAGGGGTTCTCTGCCGGTATCACGATGGACGATCCGCTCGATGGCGCCTTGGTTGCGCACGGGCGAACACTGTTGGGCAAGCGCGAGCTGCAGACCACACTCAAACCAGTGCTGCGCTACCTCGGCGTCGCTGCGGAGCTCGTCGATGTCGAAGTGGTCGACGGGCGCTTCGTGATGCGGATCCACAAGAAGGCGACCGAGGGCACCAAGCCGGTCTACGAGGCCGGCAAGCTCACGTTGCAGGTGTGGATCGGCTTTGGCCTGCTGGGCTTCGCGGCCGGGCGCTTCTTGCCGGCGTTCGTGAGCGCGATCTTCTGGGGTATCGGCTTGATGCTGGGCGCGTGGCAGCTGCGTCGCGGGCTCGCCACCGGTCGCGCGATGCTGGGTGCTCGCGTGGCCATGGCGCTGGCGATGGTGGCTCAGGTCGAGAAGCTCGTGCTGCCGCCCGAGGGCGAAATGGGCCCGCGACCGTGAGTCACCCCGGGCTGTGCGCGACGTGTTCGCATGCGCGGCCCATCACCAGCGGGCGAGGCTCTACGTTCTGGCGCTGTGGCGAGCACGATCGAGATCCGAGCTGGCCAAAGTACCCACAGCTTCCGGTGCTTCGCTGCTCGCGGGTGCAGCCGGTGGCTCCACAATGATGAGCGTCGGCGGCCGCCCAGTGCTGACCAACACGACACCCGCGAGCACCAACGCCGCCCCGCACAGTTGAGGGGCGCCGATCGGCTCGTCGAGTACGACGTACCCCAGCGCGATGGTCGAGATCGGCCCGATCGACCCGATCAGCGCAGTGCGCCCGGAGCCGATCCTCTTTATGGCCGCCGCCAGCAGAGCAGTCGGAAGGACGGTCGAGATCACGGCCATCGCGACCGCCAGAAGCTGGACTTCCGACGGCTGACGCAGCGCCGATATCGGCCGGGAAACCCCGAAGTGCAGGACGGCGCACGCGCTCGACACCAGCATTGCTGCGGCGGTGAATCGAATCGCACCGAGTTCGGCGATCAAGCGCGGCGCGCCCAAGAGGTAGATCGAGTAGGCAATCGCGCTGGCGAAGACCAGTCCGCAGCCGATCCACAAACCGTCGTCCTGCGGTCGGAGCCCGAGATCTTGCCACATCACCACTGTGATCCCGACGTACGAAAGCACCAGCGCCCCCGCTTCGCGTCGCGTGATCGGGCGCCGCAGGATGAGCGCAGACAACAGCACGACGATCGTCGGGTAGAGGAACAACACCAGCCGTTCGAGCGCGGCCGAGATGTACATGAGCCCGAGAAAGTCGAGCAGGCTCGCGAGGTAGTAGCCGACGAAGCCGAGGCCGAAGACGCTTGCGAGTCGCCGCGGTGTCCAGGGGCTCGGGCCCGCGCGCCCGGCCCACGCGAGCAAGACGACGTAGAACGGCGCCGCGTAGAGCATGCGCAGCGTGAGCAGGGTGACGGCGTCGACGCCCGACGCTGCGAAGGCGAGCTTGACGAAGATCGCCTTGGCCGAGAACGCGATCGCACTCGCCGCAGCGAGTGCCAGTCCCGTGGTGGCGAGCGCGGCGGTACCGTCGCCCACCGCTGCGCGCGGTCGCACTTTGGCGACAGTGGTTGCGCAGACGCGGGCGACACACCACCCCACGCGCTGCGAGCTTACGCACGAGTCAGCCGCGGTCGGCCGTCGCCGCGGTTTTGCGCTGGGCCCGAGCCGAGCCGTCGACGGCTGCGTCGGCACATCTGTGCCGGCCTGCTAGACTCCCGCCGCGGACGTGGGTGACCCTCCGCCCACACTCCCTTGCCCGCGAACGTCGACATTGCGCAGCTGGTCTGCGAACTCTGCCAAGGCTTCTATGCCCTGGGTTGGGCGTCGGGTACCGGCGGAGGCATCGCGATCCGCGATGCCGACCAGATCTACGTCGCACCCAGTGGGGTGCAAAAGGAACGAATCGCGCGAGAAGACGTCTTCGTGCTCGACGCGACGCGACTCGACCGCGTGCAGGTCGTCCGCCGCCCCGCCGACGCCTCGCTGCGGATCTCGGAGTGCCAGCCGCTGTTTTTCAACGCATTTCGCGAGCGTGATGCAGGGGCCGCAATGCACAGCCATTCGCTGTGGCCCGTGCTCGCGGCGCGCATCGCAGCACCCGGAGGTGGACCCGGTGTGTTGACGCTCCGAGGTTTCGAGATGCTCAAGGGGCTCCGCGGCAAGGGCTGCTTCGACGAGGTGCGGATCCCGATCATCGCCAACACCGCCCGCGAGGCCGACCTGACGGACGCAATGGCCGCGGCCATGCGGGCCCACCTCGACGTCGATGCGGTGATCGTCGCGGGCCACGGCATGTACGTCTGGGGGCACAACTGGGTGGCCGCCAAGACCCAGGCCGAGTGTCTGGACTGGCTGTGCCGCGCGGTCGTCGAGACCCACCGACTTGGGCTGTACGATGCGGCAGGAGGCTCGGCATGAGACTGCACTGGCTCGATTCGCACACGACCCCCGCTCGCATCGAAGACCTCGACCGCGTGGGGGTGCGTCATGAGCTGCTGCCGGCGGCTCCCGACGCCTACCAGCCGCTGCTCGACACGCTCAAGGCCGAGCGCGGCTACGTGGAGCAGGACATCGTCGAGCTGCGGCCAGACACGGTTGGCCTCGACGCGATCTGTGCCAAGTTTGCCGACGAACATCTGCACACCGATGACGAAGTTCGCTATGTGCTCGAGGGTGAGGGCATCTTCGACATCCGAGCGCACGACGACCAGTGGCTCCGCGTCACGGTCGAGGTCGGCGACCTGCTCGTCGTCCCGGCCAATCTCCACCATCGATTTTTTCTGACCGACCGCAAGCACATCCGGTGCGTGCGGCTTTTCAAGGACAGCGGCGGCTGGGTTCCGCATTATCGGCAGCCCAACGACCGCGTTTGACGAGGCCCCGTGCGCCCAAAGCAAAGACACGGAAAACGAACATGGACACCAGCACGAAGACGAAGCAGGACTACAAGGTCGCAGACATGGCGCTGGCCGACTGGGGCCGCAAGGAGATCGCACTCGCCGAGAAAGAGATGCCCGGTCTCATGGCACTTCGGGCCAAGTACGGCGCGAGCAAGCCACTGCGCGGCGCGAAGATCGCCGGTTGTCTGCACATGACCATCCAGACGGCGGTGCTCATCGAGACCCTCACGGAGCTCGGGGCCGACGTGCGGTGGTCGTCGTGCAACATCTTCTCGACGCAAGATCACGCGGCGGCGGCGATCGCCGCTCGCGGTCTTCCGGTCTTTGCATGGAAGGGCGAGACCGAGGAGGAGTACTGGTGGTGCGTCACGCAGAGCGTGCGCTGGCCGGACGGCTCGCTGCCGAACTTGCTCCTCGACGATGGTGGCGATCTCACCATCGTGATGCACCGCGACCACAAGGCCGCGCTTGCCGAGTGCAGAGGCGTCTCCGAAGAGACCACCACTGGCGTCCATCGCCTCTATCAGATGGCCGAGCGCGGTGAGCTGGTGATCCCGGCGATCAACGTCAACGACTCGGTCACCAAGAGCAAGTTCGACAACCTCTATGGTTGCCGCGAGAGCCTGGCCGACGGCATCAAGCGGGCGACCGACATCATGGTCGCCGGCAAGACCGTCGTCATCGCCGGCTACGGCGATGTCGGCAAGGGCAGCGCGCAGTCGATGCGGGGCTTTGGCGCTCGAGTGATCATCACCGAGATCGATCCGATCTGCGCCCTGCAGGCCGCGATGGAGGGCTTCCAGGTCCTCACGATGGAAGAGGCGGCGCCGATGGCAGACATCGTCGTCACAGCCACCGGTTGCATGAGCGTGCTGACCAAGGCGCACATGGAGCGGATGAAGGACGAAGCCATCGTCTGCAACATCGGCCACTTCGACTCCGAGATCGAAATCGGTGCACTCGAGGCCGACAAGTCGATCAAGGAGATCAACATCAAGCCGCAGGTGGACCGCTTTGTGTTCCCCGACGGGCACGCGATCCTCATGCTCGCTCGTGGCCGCCTGGTGAACTTGGGCTGCGCGACCGGCCATCCGAGCTTCGTGATGTCGACGAGCTTCACCAACCAGGTGCTGGCTCAGATCGCGCTGTGGACGGAGCCGAGCAAGTATGAGCGCGGCAAGGTCTACGTGCTGCCCAAGCACCTCGACGAGGAGGTCGCTCGGCTGCACCTTGCCAAGCTCGGCGCCAAGCTGACCACGCTCTCCAGCCAGCAGTCCGAGTATCTCGGGGTGCCGGTGGGTGGGCCCTTCAAGCCTGAGCACTACCGGTACTAAGGCCACGTCGAGGCGAGCTTGCTCGCCAGCAAAGCTCTTGGCCCACCCGCGGGACGGTTGTCCTGCCGGTGGGCCATGACGCGTCCGAGCTTCGGGCCGGCGGGGCAGGGGAGTGCCGATAACGCCAGGGATTCGTCGGCCAACGTTGGCGGCATGGCACTTGAACAAGCGCCTGGATGATGGCCGGTACACGTGCGTGCGAGCGGATCCCGATTCCCGAGGAAGAGCGACCTCGCGAGCGACTGATGACCTTCGGCGCCGACGCGCTCGGTGACGTGGAGTTACTGGCGCTGGTGCTCGGCGGCGGCGGTTCGCTGGGGCGCGCCCTCGCGCTGTTCGAGAGCTGTGGTGGACTGCTCGGGGTCGCCACGGCGGGCGCCCACGAGCTGCAACGGGTCAAGGGGATCGGGGTTGCCGGTGCGACGGCGGTGAGTGCCGCGCTCGAGCTGGCCCGACGTCTGGGTCGGCTCGAGTTGCCGCACAGCACTGCGCTGCGTGGCCCTGAGGACGTCGCGCGATACGCCCGCGCGAGCTTCGGCGACGCCCCCCAGGAGACCTTCGTGGTCCTTGGACTCGATGCGCGAGCGCGCGTGCGGTTGGTTCGTACGGTGGCGATCGGCTCGGTGGCCCACGTCGACGTTCACCCGCGAGAGGTGTTTCGGCCGCTGGTTCGTGCGGGTCTGCATTCGGTGATCGCTGTGCACAACCATCCCAGTGGTGAGCCCGAGCCCAGCCAGGCCGACGTCGAACTGACGCGCCGACTCGCTGAGGCAGGGCGTCTGCTGGGCATCCCGCTGCTCGACCACCTCGTCGTCACGCGCACACGTAGCGTCTCGCTCGCCGCGCTGGGCGTGGTCCCTGGAGCGTGAGGCCAGCGGCTCGCAGGTAGCGCAAACCTGCTCTCGGACGGGCGGCCCACCGCCTTGTTGGCCCGGGTGAGGCGCAAACCCGCCGTGCGGCGGGAATAGGTGGCCCCGCACCCGACTTGGGCTCAGAATATCCCAGAGACAGGAATGAACCGCGCGCGACTGCTGGCCATCGGAAAGCTGCTGCTCCTGATCGGTTTGCCGACTGGACTGGTCGGCACGCTGTTTGGCGCTGGCGTCCACTGCGGTGTGACCCACCGCGCTGCGATCACGGGGTTCGAGCGCGACGTGCTCGGGCTTGATGTCGAGGTTCCCACTGCGCCCGCCCCCACGCCCGTCGCGAAGGCGCCCGAGGCCAAGCCCGTCGCGACGTCCGAGGCCAAACCCGTCACAGAACCCAAGCCCGCGGTCGAGGCCACGGCTGCTGGCGTTCCGTCCTTCGTCGAAGCGCCCGAGTCGCTCGGACCCCCCGCCAAACTCCCCGAGCCCGTCGCGCAGCCCGCAGCGCCGCAGGGATCGTTGCCGACCGTTGACCCGGTGGCCGGCGATCTCGCTGCACGCCTCGCGATGCCGGTCCGCGTTCGCATCAAGGTGCTCGTCGATGACGAGATGATCGCCGCCCAGCCCGACTGGATCGACTACGTGCAGCGAACGGTGGCGGCTGCCTCGCAGGTCTACGAGCAGCAGTTCGGCATCACGCTCGAACTCACAGGTGTCGCACGATGGTCGGTTGTCACCGCGGGTCTTTCCGCCGATCAGCTGCTGAACGAGCTGCGGACGCATGGGCGCGACGGCTCCGATACGCTGGTCGGCATGACCGCACGACCACTCGACGGCAACATCTCGGGCGAGGCAGAAACCCCGTTGCCCGGCAGTGCTTTCAACGGCGCGTATGGCATCGTCTACGCCGTACCAGGCGCCCGTGAGCCGCACCTGCGCACGCTGCTCCACGAGGTGAGCCACATGTTCGGTGCGCTCGACATCACCGACAGCGACGATCCTGCCTGGCGAGCGGCGAGCTGGATGAGCTACGCGCCGGTTCTTGATGGGCAGTCGGCATGGATCGACGCCGAGAATCGCCAGCGTGTGCTCGAGCGCAAGGACAAGCCGTTCGCGCCCGAACCCGCCGCCGCACCGCCGCCCACCGAGACCAACCCCACTCTGTAGAAAACGTCGCCATGCCTGAGCAGCGCAAACCAACGTCCACCGCGGCACCAAAGCCCGCCTCGGCGAAGCCTGTCGCGGCAGCGTCGACGCCCGCGAGCCCGGCGGAGCCGGCAGGCCGTCTGTCGTGGATCCTGGGTTGGATCGTCGCACCGGCGTCGGTGGTCGCGGCGATCTACGGCGGGGGCGTTGTGCTCGGCGCGCACAACCCCGACGGCTGGTTTGCGCGGTCGGTCATGTGGGTGACCGGGTTGTTTTAGAGCACGTTGGTCTTTCGCCCGGTTTCGATCTCGACCCCGTGGCGGTAGCGTTCGATTTCCTCGTCGATGTCGCCCTGGTGGCCGCCCGACGCGGTGACCAGGCGAGTGGCGACCTCGCGTACCACGCCCGCGCCCTGTGCCGAGTCGGTCAGCACCAAGGGGAGGCGACGGCGGACGATGTCGATCACGTGGCAGACGCCTTCGTGCGCGATCGCGTGGTCGATCTCGCACCACCGATACGGAAGGTCCTCGACGAGACAGCGGTTATCCCCGCCGCGTCGACCGAGTTCGCGCGCGGCCGGGCCGTGGCGCGGATAGAGATCCGCGAGCACGGGATCCTCGAGCTCGATGGCCGTGAGCGGACGGCCGGGCGCGAGTGGGAGTCTATGGGTGGTGCAAGGGAGCGGACGCGGGCGTCCGTGCGGCCACTGCGGTAGGAGGCGCCCAACAATGTCGTCAACGATCTCCTCCGACATCGAGCGATACGTGGTGAGCTTGCCGCCGACGATCGCGAGCACACCATCGTCGCGTTCCACGATTCGGTGCTTCCGCGAGAGTTCGACGGTTTCACCCTCGCTGGCGCCGGGTACTCGCACCAACGGGCGGACGCCCGACCAGGTGCTGACGATCGCATCGCGATCGAGCCGAGCGCTGGGCAACAGCCGTCGCGTGATCCCCAGGATCTCATCCTCGTCTTCGACGGTCACGCCACTATTCCCAGGGTCGCCCTCGTAGGCCGTGTCCGTGGTGCCGAGGTAGGTTCGGGTTCCCCACGGCACGACGAAGAGGATGCGTCGCTGCGCGGGCGCCTGGATCACGAGCGGCTGGCGCACGGGTACATCAGCGCTGCGCACGACGATGTGCGTGCCCTTGGACAGCGAGAGCAGGCCCTCGCCGCCCGAACCCAGCAGCGCGGGACCGCTCCAGGGACCGGCCGCGATCGCAACGACAGTCGCGTCGACGCGCGTGCCGTCTTCGAGCACGACGGTGTGGGCGCCGCGGGTGCCCATGATCCGTTCGACGCGGGCATAGGTGAGCACCTCGGCGCCGTGGCGGCGCGCGTCGGTGAGGATCGCGAGCGTCAGGCGAGCGTCATCCGTGACCGCGTCTTCGTACTGCACGGCACCCCGCAGACCCTCGCCGCGTAGCAGCGGCTCGGCCAGCAGCGTGGACTCGGTGTCGAGGTAGTCGTGGGCCTGGCCCCGATGAAAATTCAGCGTGTCGTAGAGCGTGAGTCCCAACCGCAGCTTCCATGGGCTGAGTCGATCTCCGGCGTACGCAGGAAAAAGAAATCGAGCCGGGCGGACGAGGTGGGCCGCGGCTTCGTAGAGCCGCCCGCGCTCTCGCAGTGCCTCGTAGACCAGTCCAAGTTCTCCCTGTTCGAGGTAGCGCACGCCACCATGAATGAGTCGCGTGGACCTCGAGCTGGTGCCGAAGGCCAGATCCTGGGCCTCGACCACCAGGACCGTGAGGCCACGAAGAGCCGCGTCGCGAGCGATGCCAGCTCCGGTGATGCCCGCGCCCACGACGACGAGATCCCAAGAAGTCGGCCCCGTGCGGAGTCGCTGCAACAGTTCGAGCCGCTCGCGGGCGCCCCAACGCGGCAACGAGGTGTCGACCGGTGAAGATGTGTTCACTGGCCTGAACCTCGCCCGATCCGCGCCGTTCCCCGCCCGGCGCGCTGCGGCGCGGTGCTGCATCGCTTGCTTCGGGCCCACCGGTGGGGCTGCTCGGGTTCGCTCAGGCTCGTGTTGCTTTCGACGCGCCGCATTGTGAAACTCCCCGAGCCTACCCCGAACAGGAGCCGCGATGGCGCTGTACACTCTGTACGTCCAGTACGCTGGACGACCCCCTGAGACCAAAGCATTCGACAAGGACGTCATTATTCTCGGGCGCGACGTCGGGGATATTGCCTTGTTCGATCCACAGGTTTCCGGACGCCACGCCGAGGTGCGGTTCTCCGCCGGCAAGTTGGTCTTCCGCGATCTCGGATCGACCAACGGTTCGTTCATGCCCAGCGGCGAGCGCATCCACCAACCCGTCGAGCTCGGGATCGGTCAAGCGGTGCGCGTCGGGCAATCGATCATCACCGTGCAGCACATCGACTTTCCCGGGGCGGTGCAGGCGAGCCGCACCATGTTTGCCCACCCGGGAATGGCCCGACCTGCGCCAACACCTGGTGCACCACCCGCGCCGCTTCAGGCGCCGGCACCGCCGCCGATGCCAGGCATGCAGCGTCAGGTCTCCGCACAGCCGCAGCCGGGGATGTCACCGCCGCCGGCGATGCCACCGCAGCCGGGTTACCCCGCGCAGCCCGGGTACCCGCCGCAGCCGGGGATGCCTCCGCAGGGCTTTCCACCGCAGCCCGGGATGCAGCAGCAACAGGCGCAACAGCAGCAGCAGATGCAGCAGCAGCAGATGCAGCAGCAGCAACAGGCGCAGCAGCAGCAACAGGCGCAGCAGCAGCAGCAACAGGCGCAGCAGCAGCAACAGGCGCAGCAGCAGCAGCAGCAACAGATGCAGCAGCAGCAACAGATGCAGCAGATGCAGCAGCAGCCGATCGGCGCGCCTCCGGGCTATCCCCCGCAGGCCTCGCCGCCTGGCTATCCGCCGCAGCCCG
>CANLQR010000176.1 GCA_947492135.1 Deltaproteobacteria bacterium
GTCGCGAGCAGCGCGACCGCGGCTGCAGCAGGTCCGTCGATCGCCTTGCTCGCGGACGAGGCGCAGATCGTGGCTGGCAGCCCCTACACGTTGCTCGGCTGTGCCGACGTCGCCGAGGGCACGCGCGTGACGCTGCAGTGGGGCGAGAAGATCGGCACGCTCGAGCCCGAGTGGCAGACCGCGCTCGAAGACGAGCCGATCGCCTCCGGGACCCTGTCGGTCGTGTTCGTGCCACCCGATGACGCCGGCGGAAAGACCATCGGGCTGCGGGCCATCGTCACCGATGTCGAGGGCCGTTCATACACCGCGTATTCGCCTACGGTGCTGGGCGTGACGGTCAATCCCGATCCTGGCGGGGACGATGACGGGGGCGGCTGTGCGGTCGTGCCAGGGCCATCGTCGGGCGGTTTGCCGGCAAGTCGCTTCGCTTTGATCGCACTGTTCGCGGTTGGCTTGCGGATCGGTCGGCGGCGCGGGGAGGTTCGAAAAGCGTGACGATGTGCGTTCTACTCTCGACGCTCCTCGACGGCCGCGCTCGGTCCGGGGCCTTTACGTTCACGCTCGCCGCCACGCTGATGGCCTGTCCCGCCGACCAAGGCGCTGACACCGAAGCAAGCGCCGATACCTCGGGTTCGACCACACAGACGACGGCGGACGATGGCGGCGTGGTGCCCAGCGAAGGGCTGCTCGCGTGTCCGGCAGGCGAGTCGTGCACGCTGGTCCTGGTCGCCCAGGCGTTCGACGATCGCGTCGACGTGTTTGCCGCGCGCGGCCCGGGTCCGATCTATCGAGGCGCCCTCGATCTCGATCTCAAGCCCAACCCGTTGGGCGACAACTCCGGCGACTTTCTCGACGAACCGTATGGGATGGCGATCGATGATTTTGGGCTGTCGGTGCTGGTGGGCCACTACCCCGAGCGCGATCGAGGCTCGCTGGTGCAGTTTCCCCACGCGTTTCTCGCCGCCCAAGCTCCCGGCGCGACCGTGCCCCAGGCCGCGTTCTTCGACGGCAGCGAGTTCCTCGCGCCGGTGACCGCGATCGACCTCGCGGCCACCGAGGCGATCTTCATGCTCGCGCACCCCAGCGGGCGTCAGCTCGTCGGCGTGTTCGCCAACGATCTGTTCACGCTCGAGAGCGAGTGGACGGCGCCTGGTGAACTCCTGGTGGTCGACCCCGCCACCGGCGCGGTCGGTCGACGCTCGCTTTCGACGGTGGGTTCGGGTTCATGCGCCGGCGCGTGGAGCCTGGTCGCGCTCGACGACGCGATGGACCACGTTGCACTCGCCTGCGACGGCGACGAAGGGGCCGTGGTGCTCGATACCTCGGCGCTCGGTGTCGGCAGCGTGGCCGATGCGGCCGCCGCAATCGATGGTTGCGTCGCCGATGTCTTGTTCCCCGACAAGCGTGTCCGCTATCTGGCGCCCGATGGTCTCGGCGGCTTTCTGCTCGCCGAGAACCCCCCGACCGCGACGTTCGAGCCCGGTCGGTTGTGGCGGTTCGATGGCGACTGCAAGCAGCTTGGGACCGCAGGAACGATCCCTGGCGAACTCTGGGAGGCGCGCGAGCTCGTGGCGCTGCCCAGCGAAGTCGGCGCGCGGTGGCTGATGGCAACCGGTCGGACTCAAGGCCGCGGGATCCACGTCGTGCGTGATGGTGAGACCGGGGCCGAAATCTGCGCGACGCTCGACGAGCTCGACTCGTGGTGGACCGGCACGGACGGCAGCGAGGTCCATCCCTACGCCATGGCGCTCGATCGCACAGGCAGTGGGTTGGCCGTGGGTGCGGGACCGCCGGAGCCGGCCGACGATCAGCCCGGCTACGGCCGGGTGTTGTGGATCGAACTCGGCGGCGGGGATCCGTGCGACAGCTCGCCGGTGCGAAGCGTCGTGGACCTCACCGAAGCCTCGCCACCGGTGACGGTCGACGACCCGTCGAGCTGGCATCGCGGTCCCAACGTGGTGCTCGTGAAGGACTACGGCTGAGTCTCGCCCGCCGTGGGACGGCCCGCGTGTAAGCCGGTCTTTCAACCGGCGTTTGCAGCGGGTCATGCCGGCAAAGTCCTCGTTGTTCATCCCGGCGGCTCGCGCCGTACGAAGGCTCGGCAGCCAGAGTTCGCTCGTTGTGCTCGCTGTGTTGGCCGTGGGCTGCGAACCACCCCCGACCCTCGAGTCGACCGAGTTCAATGAGACGCCCTATCGGGACCAATGGCGGACCGAACACGAGGGGGCGTTCGAGGCCTACGATGGCGAGGGCAACCCCGTCATCAGCGACCTTCAGATCGGCAGCGCGCTGGGTTCGGCGGACAACTTCATCAACCGTGGCGACGTGATCGTTCAGTTCGACGGCGCCCCGAACACGATCAAGATCGAGTTCCGCCGATTCACGAGCGCAGCCACGCAGTCCGATGCCGAGGCGAACTTCGAGAAGGTGCAACTGTGGGCCTACAACAGCTCCACGGGCTCGCCCAAGAAACCCGGGGACATGGACGAGGCCGACCGATGTGGCGGCCGTGACGTCAATGGCGTTGCCAACCCGTGGTCCGATGGCTGCGCGATCTTGGTCTACTACACGGGGTACACCCAAGCGCTGCGCTCAGGCGCCGACATCCGCGTGACCCTGCCGGCGGACTACCACCAGAACCTCGGGATCGAGACCTCGGACAACGTGATCCAGAACAGCTACCCCAACCGCGGTAACGTCTGCGTGGCGGGGCTCGATGGCGCGGTCGACATCGAGATGCAAAGCGGCGTGGCGTTCGTGTCCGTGGCTAGCTCTACCGCCTACCCGTCGTGCACGCCGGCGTTGATCGAGGACTGCGAGAACTTCGATGATCCTTCGACGCCTGGCCCCGACGCGTGGTCCAAGGACTGTGGCTGCATTGGCCAGAACTACGAGCCTGGCAGGGTGAGGATCACGTCGCTCGAGCCCGCCTCGGTGGATGTCGTGGTCGACGTCCATGCCGATCTTTGGACGAATTTTCGCGCCGAGAATGCCGGCGAGAATAGCCTGGCCGACAAGCACTGTCCGTCGACGGTCGGCGGGCTTGGGGCCAACGGCAGCATCGAATACGGTGACGGCGGCGACGATCCGAACAAACCATGGCTCCGCACGGGCATGGCCAACCGGCCGAGCGCGGCGCCAGCGGGGGGGTTCCAGCTGGATCTGATGTCCAACGGCTGCGAGCCGGTGGATCACGTGGAGTCGCCGAGCGACTGGGACGCCGAGAACAGCGATCCTGAGTCAGACCTGCGCGGCAAGATCGAGATCTGCAGCGGGTGCCTCGCGGCCAAGCGCTGCGATGAGCTCTTGCCTGGAGGGTAGGGCGCCACGCGCAAAACCAGGCTTGAGTGTTCAACGATGGCAAAGGACGGCTCGATCGATGGGGCGCGGGCGGGGGTTGCCGCGGGTCACGGGAACCTAAAGGTCCACTGGTCGGACACCAGCCAAGGTGGGGTGCAGTCCAACACTTGCGCTGGGGATCGGCGTCGCAGCGCTGGGTCTTGGGTGTGCGTCGGGAGGCGAGGCCAACGACCCCCCCGGCGGTCTGTCGGGCGTGTTGTCCGGCTCGGGGTCCGGCCTCGGTCCCCTGGGCGAGACCAGCGACGGCGCGGATCCGACCGAGCCCGAGGGCGGGAGCAGTGGCAGTGATGCCGCCGACAGCAGCAGCGGCGGCGACGAGTCGGGCCCCCCACCGGACGACGAGCCCGAGCCGGGCGGCGACAGCGGTGGCGATGCCGACCCCGAGCCGCTGCCTCCTGCCTTGCCAACCTGCGGCGACGCGGCGCTCGACCCTGGCGAGCAGTGCGATGACGGCAACGTCGTCGATGGTGATGCCTGCGTCCATTGCCAGAACGCGCGGTGTGGCGATGGCGTCCAGTACCTCGGCACCGAGCAATGTGACGACGGCAACGGCGACAACGGCGACGCGTGCCTCTCGAGCTGTGCGGCCGCGAGCTGTGGCGACGCTGTCCTGCACGACGGCGTCGAGGTCTGCGACGACGGCACCAACAACGGCAGCTACGGCGGCTGCATGCCCAGCTGTGCCGCTCTTGCACCGCATTGCGGTGATGGCGACGTGACCGCGAGCGAGCAGTGCGACCCCGAGGACCAGCTTCCGTTCGACAACGTCGAGTGTGCCGACGACACCTGTCTGTACGACTTCGGCGGGATCCCCCAGCTGTACTGCAACGGAACCTGCAGCTGGGCGGGCGGCTACGGCTGCGATCAGGCCGACGCCGACGTGTTGTGCCAGCTCGTCACCGGCGACGCGTCGAGCACGGCATCGGACTATGATCTGGCCTACACCCAAAATGCCCCGGGCTTCGCTTGCCCGGGGGTGGGCGTCAACATGGGCACGATGCCCGAGTTCGGCGTGAACCTGACGGTCTGGTATCAGGACTTCAACCTGATCGCGACCCATGGCGCGGGGGTCGTCGTCGTGAATCCCACGTGCACGTGACGCCCACCCGGCTCGGCAGGTGGCGCCCGGCTCGGCAGGCGGCGCCCATCAGCCCTGCACGCGAGGATCCACATCGTCGGCTGGGCTCCGCCGCGTGCCCCTGCTAGACCTTGCAACGCGTGCACGTCCCGGTCATCGCCCCTTCGATTCTCAGCGCCGATTTTTCGCGACTCGGCGAGCAGGTGCGAATGCTCGACGAGGGCGGCGCCGACTGGATCCACGTCGACGTCATGGACGGCCACTTCGTGCCCAACCTGACGATCGGTCCGCAGGTGGTTGCAGCCCTGCGGCCGCACACGCGCAAGCCGCTCGATTGCCACCTGATGATCGAGCAGCCCGAGCGCTACGTCGAGCAGTTCGCGGCGGCCGGCGCCGACATCCTCACGATCCACGTCGAGGCGTGTCGCCACCTGCATCGCAACCTCGAGCAGATTCGCGGGCTCGAGCACCACAGTGGCGGTCGCATGATGGCGGGGGTGAGTCTCAACCCCCACACACCGATCGAATCGATCGCCCACGTGCTCGAGCTGTGCGATCTGGTGCTCGTGATGTCGGTCAACCCGGGGTTCTCGGGGCAGTCGTTCATCCCGCAGACGAGGGGCAAGCTCCGTGCGCTCCGCGAGCGGCTCGATGCGCTCGGTCGACATGGGGTGCACGTCCAGGTCGACGGCGGCATCACCGACGCCAATGCCGAGTTGGTCGCGCACGATGGTGCCGACAGCTTCGTCGCAGGCAGCGGTGTGTTCCGCCACCCGAGCCTGGCCCCCGCCGCGGCCATCGCCGCCTTGCGCGCCGCCGCGGCGCGCGGGATCGAGACTCGACTCCGCGCGCCTGCGTGAGGGATCTGTCAGACCCGATCCGGGGCAGGGCGTCCAACCGCGGGTGGCCGAGCTCCCGGGTGGTCGACACCGATTCGTCGCTTGACACCCCCGCGCCACGCGACTTGTATGCCCCCCATCTTGACTCGCCGCGCGATTGCCCTGGCCCCGATCCTTTCGCTCTCAGTCGCGCTCTCGCTCGCGACGTCCGGTTGTGGCGGTGACGACACTGCTGCCGCATCGGAGTCGAGTAGCTCCGAGCCCAGTAGTTCGTCGCCGACCTCGAGCGTCGACACCACGGCGACGACCCTGCAGCCCGACACCTCGGCAGGTGAGACGTCGCCGGCCGACACCACCAACGCCGACGCATCGACGGGCGGATCCACCAGCGGATCCACCGGACCAGGCAGCAGCGACAGCAGCAGCAGCGACGGCGGCACCGACACCGGTGGGCCGATCGATCCCGGCCTCTACGTCGAGTGCGAAAATGACATCCCCGCCGCGCCTGCCGGTGCGGTCTGTGGGGTGACCGCTGGCAGCTCGACGATGCTGCTGCGCGGCATGGTGCTGGCGGGGCATCGCATCTACGAGACCGGCACGGTGTTGGTCGACGGCAGCCAAGCCAACGGTCGGATCTTGTGCGTCGGGTGCGACTGCGCCGACGAGCCGCAGGCGGCCGGAGCGACCGTCGTCGACTGTGCCGATGGCGTCATCTCGCCCGGCCTCATCAACCCCCACGACCACATCACGTTCAACCAGACGGAGCCGGCGGGCCACGGCGACGAACGCTTCGAGCACCGCCACGAGTGGCGGCTCGGCCAGAACGGCCACACCGAGATCGACACGTCCCTGATTTCGGACTCCAGCCAGGCCGGGATCCTGTACGGCGAGCTGCGCATGTTGCTGGGCGGCGCCACCAGCGTCACCGGATCGGTCTCGAGCAACGACGCCAGTGGCTTGCTCCGCAACCTCGATGCGGCCGGGATGACCGAGGGCCTGTCCGGGGTCGACGTCAACTACAGCACCTTTCCGCTGGGTGACTCGTCAGGGCCGACGGTGCTCGCCGGCTGCGACTACCCGGGCATCGACGGGACCTTCAATCTCGAGGACGACGTTTACCTGCCGCACATCGCCGAGGGGGTGAACGTTCGCGCCAACAATGAGTTCTTGTGCATGTCGGGGGCCGCCGGTGGCGAAGACCTGGTGGTCGGGCACACCTCGGTGGTCCACGGCATCGGCCTGCTGGCCGCCGACGTCCAGAGGATGGCCGAGGTCCAGGCCGAGCTGGTGTGGTCGCCGCGGTCGAACATCGATCTGTACGGCGTCACAGCCGACCTGCTGACCTTCCGCAATCTCGGCGTCGCGGTTGCGTTGGGCACCGACTGGACCGCATCGGGCTCGATGAACATGCTGCGCGAGCTCAAGTGCGCGGACCAGCTGGATCGCGATCACTATGGCGACGTGATCCCCGACCTCGATATGTGGCTGATGGCCACCTACTGGGCGGCCTTGTCCCAGGGCGCCGATGATCAGATCGGCTTGATCCGCACCGGCCACATCGCCGACCTCGCGATCTTCGATGGCTCGGTCAATACCCAGCATCGCGCGGTGATCGACGCGGAAATCCAAGATGTCGCGCTGGTGCTTCGTGGCGGTCAGCCGTTGTACGGCAACACGTCGATCATCCAGGGCTTGGTCGCCCCGGCCGATCTCGATGGCTGCGAGTCGATCGCGGGGCTGGATCAGTGCGGCGTGGAAAAGCTGGTGTGCGCCGAGCTCGACTCGGGACTCTCGGTGGCGTCGATCACCGCCGCGGTGGATCCGCAGGCGTATGAGCTGTTCTTCTGCGGCCAGCCGAGCGACGAGCCCAGCTGCGAGCCGTTCCGGCCGATGGAGTTCCCCGCGCGGGAAGGCGTCGACGATGGCGACGGCGATGGCGTGTCCGACGACGTCGATCTGTGTCCGACGGTGTTCAACCCGATCCGCGAGCTCGATGGTGACACCCAGGCCGATGCCGACGGAGACAACATCGGCGACTCGTGCGACCTGTGCCCGCTCGACGACGGCGAGAACTGCACGTTGCCGGATCTCTACGATCGCGATGGCGACACGGTGATCGATTTCGACGACAACTGTGCCGACCTACCCAACCTCGACCAGGCCGACGGCGAGTCCGACGGCGTCGGCGATGTCTGCGATGCCTGCCCCGACGTCGCCAACCCCGGGGGTGGCGCCTGTCCTACGTCGATCTATGACATCAAGGATGGTTCGATTCCGCTGAACTCCGCGGTGGTGCTCAGCGACGTGCTGGTCACGGCATCAGCGCCCAACGGCTTCTTCGTGCAGGTTCATCCCGACGACGCCGACTACGTCGGCGCCGAGTTCAGCGGTCTGTTCGTCTATCACGGGGGTGGCTTCGCGCCGCAGCCTGGCGACCGCGTCAGCGTCGGCGGTGCGGTCCAGGACTTCTTTGGGCAGATCCAGCTGGTGACCAGCGGCGACGCGGTCGTCGACTCGGCCGGCAACGACGATGTTCCGGCGACCCTCACCACGGTGGCGGCAATCGTCGAGGGCGGGGTCGACCAGCTCGCGCTCGAAGGCGTGGTCGTGCGGCTCGACGGCCTCGAGGTCTCGGATGTCACGCCGATGGGCGGCCCTGGCGACAACAACCCCGTCAACGAGTTCGAGGTCACCGGTGGCCTGCGGGTCAACGACTTCTTCTACGTGCTGACGCCGGCGCCGCTGCTGGGTCAGATCTATCCGCAGCTCACTGGCGTCAGCCGCTGGGCCAACGACTTCACCAAGCTCGAGCCCCGCGGCCCGCAAGACGTGCCCAGCTCGCTGCTGAGCTTCGAGCCGGGATTTTCCTATCTCGTGGTCGGATCGGTGGGCGTCGTGCCGTCGCCCGCGCTCGAGGTGCAGCTGTCTGCGGTGGTCGGCGTCGATACGCCGGTCGCGTTGGCCTACGCCGATCCCGCGGTGCTCAGTGGCCCGGCGCAGATCGTGGTGCCGGCGGGAGCGTCGGGCGTGGTGGTTGGGCTCGACGGAATCGGGCTCGGGACGGGCACGGTCACCGCGAGCTACCTGGGCACCGATCTCGAGGCCTCGGTGCTCGTCTACGATGACGCCGCGCCGCGCGTGCCGACGTTGACGCCCGAGTCGGTCGACCTGCCGTTGGCGGCCGATACCGTGTTCACGGTCAGTCTGAACCTCCCGGCACCGGCGGGCGGTCAGTTCGTGGGGTTGTCCGCGTCGCCCGGCGCCGCGGTCACGCTGCCCGCCAACGTCACGGTGCTCGCGGGAGAGCTCGGTGTCGACTTCACCGTCTCTGCGATCGCGCTGGGCGCCGAGGTGATCACCGCCGACATCGATGGGGTCACGGACACCTCCCAGGTCAACGTGCTCGACATCGCGGGCTTCCCCGAGTTGCGCATCATCGAGGCCTACTATGACCACACCGGCGGCGACGATCAGTTCGAGTGGGTCAAGCTCTACAACGGCACCGCCTCGCTGATCGATCTGTCCGACTACACGTTGGCGTGGGGCGGAACCGACTTCACGTACGGCACGCTCGCGCTGTCGGGGATGCTGGCCCCCGGCTCGTGCTTCCTGGTGGGCGGCCCCAGCGGCAACGTGGACAGCGGTTTCCCGGCCGCCGTCACGTTTGATCTCGCGACCGACCTGAACCCCGACCTGCAGAACTCGGGCGCGACTGCCGACGGCCTCGCGCTGTTCGATGTTGCGCCGGGTCTGATCAACGCGGGCACCATCCCGGTCCACGCCGTGATCTATGGGACCGACAACACCAGCGGTCTGCCCGACGAGACCGGGCCCAACGCGGTGGTCGACGTCGGGGACGCCGGGGCCGCGTCGTCGATCCGGATGTTCGAGAACGGGACCTGGGGCATCGCCGCCACACCGACGCCGCTGAACTGCCTGCCGCTGCCGTAGCGATTGGCCCGCGGCGAGCCAGCGGTGAGCCAGCGGCGAGGCCCGTCCGCGGCATCCCCCACTCGCGCTTGCGCAGCCCCGGGCTTGGGCGCGACACTGCGGGCGGCATGGACAAGACCTACCCGTCCGCGGACGCAGCGGTGGCCGACATGACCGACGGCATCACGCTGCTCGCGGGTGGCTTCGGGTTGTGCGGCAATCCGGAGAACCTCATCGCCGCGCTCGCGCGCAAGGGCATCCGCAGGCTGTCGATCATCTCGAACAACTGCGGCATCGATGGGGTCGGGCTCGGCATCTTGCTCGATGCCGGCCAGGTCGCGAAGATGACCTCCAGCTACGTCGGCGAAAATCGCACCTTCGAGAAGCTCTATCTTTCGGGGCAGCTCGAGGTCGAGCTGGTCCCGCAGGGCACGCTGGCCGAGCGGATCCGGGCGGGAGGCGCCGGGATCGGTGGGTTCTTCACGCCGACGGGCTACGGGACGCCGGTGGCCGAGGGTAAGGAAGTCCGCGAGATCGATGGCCGCTGGTACGTGCTCGAGAAGCCACTGCGCGGGGACTTTGCCATCGTCAAGGCTTGGCGCGGCGACACCCACGGCAATCTGATCTATCGCGCGACCGCGAACAACTTCAACCAGGCGGTCGCCACCGCCGGCAAGATCACCATCGCCGAGGTCGAGGAGTTGGTCCCCGCCGGCGAGCTCGATCCCAACTGCATCCACACGCCTGGTGTGTTCGTCGACCGCATCATCGTGGGTCGCGACTACGTCAAGCCCATCGAGTTTCGTACCACCCGCTCCTCGTAGGCCTCACCATGCCGCTTTCACGCGAACAGATCTGCAAGCGCGTGGCCGAGGAGCTGCGCGACGGTAACTACGTGAACCTTGGGATCGGCATGCCGACCCTGGTCGCGAACTACGTGCCCCCTGGGATCGACGTGGTGTTCCACAGCGAAAACGGTCTGCTTGGGATGGGCCCGTTTCCGACCGAAGCCGAGGTCGATCCCGACCTGATCAACGCGGGCAAGCAGACCGTCACCGTGGTCAAGGGCGCTGCGTTCTTCGGCAGCGCCGAGAGCTTCGCGATGATTCGAGGCGGTCACCTCGCCCTGTGCGTGCTCGGGGCCATGGAGGTCAGCGAACACGGTGATCTGGCCAACTGGATGATCCCCGGCAAGAAGGTCAAGGGCATGGGCGGCGCGATGGATCTGGTGGCTGGTTCGCGGCGAGTGATCGTCACGATGGAGCACACCAGCAAGGACGGTGCGCCCAAGATCCTGCCGCAGTGCACCCTGCCGCTCACCGGCAAGGGTGTGGTCCACGAGATCGTCACGGAGCTCGGCTACTTCCGCGTCACGCCCGGTGGCCTGGTGCTCGAGGAGATCGCACCCGACGTCACGCTCGATGAGGTGCGCGCCAAGACCGGCTGTGGATTTCGTGTCGCCGAGCCACTGCGGACGATCGCGGTGTAGGCCAAAGCCCGCGGGGGCCGCGGGAGTTGGGCTACACTCGCCGCCGCGATGGCCCGAAAACTGACCCTTCGTCTGCGTGCGTTGTCCGGGACAATCGAACGCTTCTACGCGTTCGTCGACTGCAAGAAGCGCATCGTCGCCGATGGTGTCGGCGAGGCTGTGTGGAGCGGAGAGGTCACCGACGATGAGGTGACGCTCAAGGTCCGGGTGTTCGGCGTCGGTCGGGCCAAGTACCGGATGAGCGTCGATTTGCCCGGGGTCGCCGACGATCAGAACCTCGAGCTTTGGACGGATCAGGGCTACGGTGAGGTGGAGCTGAAGATATGATCGCGATGCTGCTGTGCGTCGCGTTGGGGCTCGGCGAGGCGCCGCTGCCGGATCGCGATCCGACCGAACCTCCGCGTGACCCGCGGGACCCGCCCGAGCCTGATCCGCCGCCGGAGCCGGAGCCCGAGCCTGCACCCGAGCCTGCACCCGAGCCCCAGCCCGAGCCGCCACCGTTGCCCGAGCCGTTGCCGACTCCGGGTGACGACGCGACGCCACGAGCACCCGGGCGTGATCGGCTGCGCGGTGCTCCCAACGTGGATATCGACGTCACGGGTCGCAGTTCGACGGTCGCACTGGGCGGCGACCTGGTGTTCATGCCGCGCTGCAAGGATGGCAAAGACGCGTGCAACGGCGGCCGCCTGGGATTCCAGGCGCGCTTGCCCGTCACGCAAGAGAGCCCCAGCGGCGCCCGCCGTGCGAGCGTCGATGCGCTGGGCGGGTTCGTCTCGAGCTGGCGCGTGGGCCTGCTCGGCGAGTATCTCCGCGATGTGACGGCGATGACCGGGCCCGCGGTCGTCTATCTGGTGGGCGCCGACGTCGACTGGGGTGTGCAGACGTTCCACTACTTTCCCGGCGCGGGCACGGTCGAAGCCAAGCGGACCCGTCACTCGATCAAGGGCCTGGTGCGCTTCGTTGCGTACGTGCACCAGCCGCGGCGCTATCGCATTGCGCCGCAGTTGGTGGTTCGTTACGACCGCAACTGGTCGGGCGCGAACCCGGTGGGCATCGTTGTGCCGGCCGCCGACGCCGGGGATCCCGATACGACCACAGACGCAGTGCTCGATGGGCCCCAGACCCGGCCGGTGATGACCTTCACGCTGCCGATGCCGTTCACGATCCAGCGCGGCAAGAAGGTGCTCCCGCAGCTCGGTTTTGGCCCGACGATGCGCTACGCGGTGGCGGGTGCCCCGGGGGGCTACAACCCGTTCGGCAGCGGACACACGCTGCGCGGCGAGCTGTGGCTCTACTGGTTTCCTACGGGGCAGGAGGGACTCGACGTGCAAAAGACCAACGTGAGGATCGGCGCCGCACCGTATGTCGACGCTTTCATCGCGGGTCGAGCGGCCGGGCAGCCGAGCACGGCGTTCGGCGCGCTGATCGAGGTGCGGGTCGGCGTGCGCGGGTACGAGTACTGAAGGTCGCGCGTGCCACCGCGCGTCAGTCGATCAAGCAGATCCTGTACTCCTCGGGGATGATCTCGATCGGATAGATCATCGCGAAGTTGAAGCACATCTCGTCTTCGGTGTCCTCGCCGAAGTGGACGTCGTTGGGGTTGGGGTTGTTGTACGTGCACGTCGTCGTGAGCGTGTCGCCGGGCATGATCACGAAGGGCGGATCGTTGTCGTAGGACACCTGGCTCTCGAAGTCGAAGTTCGGAACGTCGACCAGGGTAAGCTGCTGCTGACCGCGGGTGACGATGGTCTGGAACGACCGTCCGAGCTGGTGCATGTGGGGAAAACTGCTCAGGACGTTCAGCGGGCTCGGTAGCAGCGCCGTGACGATCCCGGGGCACACACCCACCGCGGGGGCGTCCTGGCCGCCTGCGGGAATATTGATGTTCGTAGTACCCAGCGTGAGCACGCCAGCGGTGTGCTCGCGTGGGGTTTCGGTCGTGCACAGCGCGACCCCGCTGCCGTCGAGCGCGTCGTCGTAGTGCGCGGTGTTGTGGTAGTGGACCTGCAGGATGTACGAGTCGTCGGGCCCGCCGAGCTGCATGGCCACGTTGTCGGGCATGATGTAGTTCTCGCCACCCGGCGCCCAGCCCGAGACGAACACCGCGTCGCTGGGCATGTCGCAAGGACCGGCGCCGCCGTCAGGCTGCGGTGTGTTGGTGCGGAACAGGATCCAGTGGTGCAGCACGCGTTCGTCGTCGACGATCGGTGCCCATGCTGTCGCCAGCGTCGTGTCGACGAACGGCGACGCGAAGGTGAAACACATGTAGAGGTTGTCGGCGCCCTGCTCGGGCACGTGGAACGGATCGGTCGAGCCACCACCGGCTCCCGCCAGGAAGTAGTGGCTGGGCTCGCACGGCAATGCGTCGGGGCCCACGCCGCCGTCGGTGTCGCCGCCCGTGTCGGACCCGCCTCCACAGTCGGACTCGATGCCCGCTGGCGTGCCGGCCGCTATCCACTCGTGCAGCACCGCCTTGTCGACGTCGGACATCACCGCGCCCTGCGGCATCGGCGAGTCGGGATCCTCGATCCGCAGGTCGGCGAGCTCAGCGACCGTGAGCATCGGTTGCGTCACCGCGGGCACGAGCCAGTCGGTGTGGGCCATCAGCGACATGGGGGCGCCGTAGCTGCCGCTGGGGGCCGAGTGGCACAGCTCGCAGTTGCGCTCGACGACGTCGGCAACATCGCACGGCAGATCGGTGGCCACACC
>CANLQR010000177.1 GCA_947492135.1 Deltaproteobacteria bacterium
GGCCGAGCCTTCGTCGGCCTCCTCCAGCGCGCGGGCGGCCTCGAGCCGGGAATTGCGTCGCGACGCGGGGTCGGTCGCGGCTTCGGCGTCGGTCAGCAAGAGCTCGGCGAGCGCGGCGTGAAGCACCCGGGCGTCGGGCCCCGCTCCAGGAATCCGCGCGCAACCTTCGCGAAGCACATCGATTCTTTGTGCGCGGTCGGAGAGCGTCCGCGAAAGTTCAACCCGCAGCGCAGCGGCTTGCGCGTGCTCCCCGGCGTACTCGAAGATTCGGGCGGCTTCGAGCAACTCGCCGGCCTCCTCGAGGGCCATGGCCGCACGCAGGTCGGGGCGCAGCGTGGCGCGGCGCCGCAGCCATCCGGGGTGGCCACCGGGGCCGGTATGGCCACGCCCAGCGCCATCGCTGCCGCCGATGCCGTCGTCGGTCGCCGTCGCTCGTTTCAGTGGCACCACCACGCCCACCCCCACGTCTGGACCCCCACGTCGGTACAGGTTAGCACCACAACTCGCCGGGGCGGACGGCCTTGCCGATCCCGCAGGCTCGCCCCTATGCTGCCCACCCCGATGTCCCACGCCTTGCTCGAGCCGGTCGCCGCCGGGCAGACGCGCTTTCGCATGCAGGGGCTGGCGTCGGACGCACGCGGCATCGCGATCGGCCGCGAGGTGCTCGTGGTGCTGCCATCGATCGACGCGCTGGTGTCGTTCCTGGGGGCGTACAGCGATGAGGCCAGTCTCGACGATCTGGTCCCGACGATGACGCTCGAGCAGGCCCAGCGGGCCGGCGGTGGCCACGCGACGTTGATCCGTTGCGGCAGCAGTGATGGCTACGCAGTCGATCGTCTCGCCCGGCTTTCGACCACCGCGCGTGGTCAGCTCTATACCGGGGGTGGCTCGGTGTTCGTGCGCTGGCGCGAACGCGAGGCGCCGTTTGGCTACGATCTGTCCGAGCCGCTCCAGGGCGGACGTGACGAGGTCGTCGTCGCCGATGTCGACTTCCTCGCCCGCTACACGACCACGCACCGCATGGATCCGGTCGAGCTGATCCAGCGGCTCGAACTGCGACCGGTGCCCATCCCGCTGGGCGGGGTCTCGCGGGATCCCGAGCTGTGCGGTCTCAAAGAGATGGCGCTGGTGTTGGTCGCGCCGGCACTGGCGCATCGCGTGCTTCGCTACCTGTGGCGCATGGAGGTGCCGATGGCCGGCTACTACGCGCGGCTGGGCGGCGACACCCAGTCGTCCTTGCTGTTGCGGCTTCGTCAGCCGCGCGCGCGTGCGCTCGACGTGCTCGCGCAGGTACCTGGGATCGAGCTGCTTGCGCCGGTCTCGAGTCGTGCCGCGGTCGAGATCGGCTGGCGCCACCCGGTCCAGCTGGCCTCGGCCCAGAGCTGCTTGCCGGGCGACGAGATGTTCTTGTTTCGGGGTCGGGCCGCGCGAGTCGAGCGACTCGACGGGCCCCCGCGATTCGTGGACGGACGCCACTTGGTCGAGTCGGACGCAGGCGTTCGGCTGCGTGAGATCGGCCAACTTCGCGAGGGCGAGCTCGAGGCGTTGCGCGTCGAGTTGCGCATGCGACCCAGTGCACTCGCCCGCGAGCCGCGAGCCGTCGTGATCGCGTGGGAGCAGGTCGCGCTACTGCGCCATCTGGTCTACATGTTGCCGCCCGCGGCGCTCGCCGCTGCGCGGCTGGTGCCGCTCGAGGAGGGCTTGGTCGTGCTCGCCGGTCCCAGTTCGCTGGGGCGTGTCACGCCCTTGGGGCTGGGCGCTGGGCTGCTGCTACCGCTGGGACGCCGTCTGGGTGAGGTTGCCCCGGGTGTGCTCGTGCCCGATGGCCACGAGCTGTGGCCGCGGGTTCGCCCGGCGCTGCTCCGTCACCTGCTCGGGTTGTTGCCCGAAGAGCAAGCGCTCTACCTGACACCCGACAGTGATCCGATCCGGGTGCGACCCGAGCAGCTGCGGCCGCTCGACGCGGCCGTGATCGGGCGGTTGTCGCTCGACGACGCCGCGGTCGTGTCACCCGAGCTGCCCGCGGTCGGCGTGGCCACCGTTCGCAACCAGCGACTGGGTCGCTTCGCGCTGTGGGGTTTCGGCGGACTGCCCGCGGGCGGACCGCGACCCGCAGGCGAGGGCGAGGGCTAGGCCGCAGGTGTCTCGCGATCTACGAGCCTTCGTGACCGACTTCGTCGTGCCGCTGCTGGCTGGCGACGATGTCTGGGTGGGCAAACCGCTGCGACCCAGCGATCGCGACGACTGGGCCCCGGCACTCGCAGGTGGCTCGTTCAGCGACGTCTCGTTCTGGCGACTGCGACGCGGACAGCTGCTGACCGCGGTTCCCGAACTGCCCGATCCCGACATCGACGAACTCGGGCTGTGGATGGGCCTGCACAACCTGCTGGTGTTCGAGCACCCCGATCGCGCGCGGGTGTGGGCGCGCGACATTACCTGGCGCCGGCTCGAAGGTGCGACGCGCACGCTGCTCACGCTGCCGGCGCCCGAGGACACGCCGACGCTCGTGGCTCGGCATCTGTCGGTGGGTGCATTCGTCGATGTGCTGCGCGCCGAGGTCGTGGTCTCGACCGCGATCGGCGAGATCCGAATTCCGGCGCTCGAGGCCGGTCGTCGCTTCTTGCGCGGCGCCAATGGGGCAGGGCGCGAGCAAAGCGTTCCGTGGTTGCCGCAAGCCCACGCGCCCGAGGTCGAGCGCTTGCTCGACGATGCACTGCGCGCGTCACCGCTGACGTGTCTGCTTCGTCCGACCCTCGCACCCGCGGGGTGGTCACCGCTGCTGGCCGCGAAGCTGTTGCGGCAACGCGCCTGGGCGCGCGCGGTGTGCCATGCGTGGGCGATCCCGAAAGACTGGATGCGGACCGGAGGCGCGGTGATGTCCGCGCTGCTGCCGTCGCTGCCCATCGTCCCCGGGCCGACGTCGGATCTCGGCAGCGGTGCGACCCGGGCGCTGCCCGAGGCCGGCGCCCAGCTGGCCTTGCCGGGCGCGGTCGTGCCCTGCGATCCACGGGAGCTGGGCGCCGTCGTCGGCAGCCTGATCCATCTCCATCTGCTCAAGGTTCTCGAGCTCGACACCCGGGTGGGATTGGCGCTGGGGAGCCGTGAGCCCGGCGTGCTCGCCTTCCTGGCCCTGCCGCTGTTGCTTCCGCAGCTGTCGGCCGAGCTGGGTGAGCCGGTGCCAGCGTTGGCCTCCGACGCCACCTCAGCGCCCGTCGTACGCCGTTGGACCGAGTACGTCGATCACCTCGCCGAGTTGGTCCCGCGCTCGGTGGTCGAGAATCTGCTGGCGAGCCTGGTCGGTCGCATCGTAAAACCGGCGTGAGCATGCAGGCCCCCCAAATTGCGCGCCCTTCGGTGTCGATCCCGGAGTTGTCCCGGCGACTACAAGACGGTGCGCGGCAGCTCGAGGCCCAGTTCCTCGGCAAAGAGGAGATCATCCGCCTGCTGTTCGTCAGCGCGCTCGCGGGCGAGCACCTCGTGATGGTCGGGCCACCAGGCACCGCCAAGAGCGCCCTCATCCGCGCATTCGCGGGCGTGATCGAGGCCCGCTACTTCGACTACTTGCTGACGCGCTTCACCGAGCCCAACGAGATCTTCGGGCCGGTGGATATCAAGGCGTTCCGCGAAGGCACCTATCGCCGCCGACTCGAGGGCATGCTGCCCGAGGCCGAGGTCGTCTTCCTCGATGAGATCTTCAAGGCCAACAGCGCGATCCTCAACAGCCTGCTGACCCTGCTCAATGCCCGCCGCTTCACCCACGGCAACGTCTCGGTCCGGGTGCCGCTGATCTCGCTGTATGCAGCGAGCAACGAGGTCCCGACCGACGAGGCGCTGTCGGCGTTGTTCGATCGATTTCTGCTGCGCGTGCGCGTCGACTACCTCGACAGCTATCACTTCCGCGGGCTCCTGCAAAAAGGTATCGAGCTCGAAGCGAAGGCGATGAACCCCGATGTGGGGCCGATTCCGCCCGTGATCAGCGCTCGCGAGCTGCGCGAGCTGCAGAAGAATTTCGGGAATCTCCTGCGGTTCTCCGAGGACTTCCTGTCCACGTTCAAGGGCCTGGTGTTTCAGATAAGGTCCGAGGGCGTCGGGCTTTCCGATCGCCGTATCGTCAAGCTGTTGAAGCTCTTCGCGGCTTCGGCGGTGCTCGACGGTCGCGAGGCCGTGAACGACAGTGACTTCTTCGTGTTGCGGCACGTTTGGAACACGCCTGAGCAGGAGGAGATCCTGCAAGAGGTGGTCGGTCCCGTGCTCGACCAGTGGTACGAGCATCATCCCGACCAGACCCGCATTGGGGCGACCCCGACCAACCTGCAGGACCTGCTCGAAGAGCTGCGAGTCATTCGCGAGACGCTCACCGGTAGCGAGGTGCTCAGCGACATGCAGCTGTTCAGTCAATTGCGGAACCTCGGCGACATCAAGGCGGCGCTCGGCCGCATGCCCGACAACCAGGCCGCGGTGCGGATGATCGCCGAGGTCGACAAGCTGCTCGAGACGATGTTCGCGAGCAGCCGGTTCGTGTGAGCCCGCCTGCACCGCAGCGCGCCTGACCGGCCGCAAGGGCCCAACGCACGAGGATGCACAGGCCCGGTCGCGGTCTGGTACCGTCGCGGCGGCCGCATGCCCCCCCGTTCGCCGCAAACCGACATCGGCGTCGGTGCCGAGTTCGAGCGCCAGGTCGGCACGATGGCGCTGTCGCAACTCGAGGGCACCGGAGCCCTGGCGCTGATGCGTGCAGTCGCCTGGCACAACTCGCTGGTGCGGCTGGGCATGGCCGTGCCCTTGGTCGTCGTCCACGACCTCGGCTGCGTCATCGCGGGACTCGGGCGGCCTGCCCAGCAGACCCGCGGGCTCGGTGACCTGGAGATCGGTGATGCCTGGCGGCGGCTGTTGATCGAGCTCGGAGAGTCCGAGCTTGCGCGCACCCAGGCCGGCTGGAAGCACCGCGATCCGATGATCGGCGTGGTGCTTGCGCGGGTACTGTCGAGTCTGATCCCCCAGCTTCCCGATCATGTGCGCGTGCTTCGCCCCGTCGCGCTTCCGGTCGACGTCGTGCACTACACGCGGGTCGAAGCGACCACGGCCTTCACCCGCTACGATCAGAGCGTCGCGTCGGCCTGGCTGGCGACGCTGGGGATTCATCGGTTGCTCCCGCTGTTGGAAATCGAGCAGATCGATCTCGACGCCCTGCGCCTGCTGGGCCTGTTCCGCGGCGGCGATGCGTTACCCGGGGTCGAACTCGCCGACCTGTACAACGTGGTGATGAATCCCTCCCTGGCCGACGTCATCGACTTCTCGATGGAGTTGTTGCCCTCGATCCTCGAGGTCCGTCGAGACGCGGGCCACCAGAGCTTCAGTATCGATGGCTATGCCTCGATCGAGCGCCGCGGCAACCTCGACGATCTCGTGCTCACGCAGCTCGCCTACGACGACGATATCTTCGAGCAGAAACTCGTGGACAGTGAGCTGTTCTTCTTCACGCACGAGAAACAGACCGAGAGCGAGCGCCGCGTCCATCAGGTGCTGGTCGACGGCAGCGCGTCCATGCGGGGCGTCCGCGAGGTGTTTGCTCGCGGTCTGGCCCTGGCGCTCTGCAAGCGACTGGCCCTGCTGGGCGAGGAGGTCACCCTGCGTTTCTTCGATTCGCGGCTCTACGAAGGCGTCAGGGTGCAGCCGACGGGTAGCGCCGAGGTGCCCTACGCGTTGCAGTTTCGCGCCGAGCGTGGCCGCAACTACGCACGGGTGATTCGCCAGCTCAACGCCGAACTCAGCGCGCCACGCCGGAGTGCAGCCCACACGTTGGTCTACTTCCTGACCCACGGCGAGTGCCAGTTGCCGGTCGACGAGGTCGCGCTACTCGCGGCCCGCGCCCCGATCTACGGGGTCTTCATCCTGCCCAGCGGACCGCTCGAGCTGCCGTACCTCGACCACCTGCACCGTGTCCATGTGATTGACGCCGATGCGATCAGTCATGGCCGTCGGGCCCATCGCGCGCGCCAGATCATCGATGATGTGCAGTCGGATCTCGACGCCCGGCGAGGCGCAAAGCGGGCGGCGACCCGGGCGGTCAAGCCCCCGGAGCGACGGAGGCGCCCATGATCGACACGGCGGTGCTGTGGATCCGCGCGGAGGCCAGCATCCGAGCGGGACGCTATGCGGATGCGCTCACGCAGCTCCGTCATCTCGTCGAGGTCGTCGATCGCATCGACTTCGAGTACGAGGAGTGGCTGCGCGCGATGGCCGAGTGTCTGCGAGCGCTGGGCCACGCCCGCGAGGCCGCCGCCTGCCGGGCGTATCTCGGTGCGACCGATGTGCCGGCCCCCGAGGTGTTGGCCCATGAAACCGAGCGGATCGCCGGCGGCGACGTCGAGGCGCTACGCGGCGTGCGAATGATGGGCGTGTATTTGTCGCGCGCCGGTCACCCCGGCGCAGCGGCGGCGTGGTTCGGCGCGGCCCTGATGCCGATCCATCGCGCCATCGAGCTCGAACGCGGTGGCGACGACGCGATGGCCGCGGCGCTCTGGCAAGAGGTGATGGCGCGCGACGACCTGCACGAGCGCCGCTATGAGGCCGCGCTTGCCAAGATCAACTACGCACTGTGCCTGCTGCGTCTGGGGCACGATCGTGCCCGGACGGCCCTTGCCGTGGCGACCACCGCTGTCGAAGAGGTCGCTGATCTGTTCGAGACCGAAGGACTGCGCGAGCGGGCGTTCGACTGCTATCAACTGATCGCGCGCCTGGGCAGCGAAGCCGGCGCGTTCGAGAACGTCGCCGAGGGCTATCTCAACAGCGTCCGCATTCTCCGGGATGATGGGCTCAAGCTCGACGCGTTGCGCCTGCACGAGGCGTTCGTGACCATGGCGCGGCGGGCCGGCGAGTGGCACGCCGCAGCGGGCTTGCTACGCGAGGCTGGTGATTACTGCACGCGGGCAGGGATGCCCTACGCCGACGATCTGCGCCTGCGCAGCGCCGAGGCCTGGCTCAAGGCGGCGGTCGAGGCTCAGACGGCAGGTCATCCCCTGCAGATCGTCGAGAACGCCTACCTCGCGGCGGCGGAGTCGTTCGCGTCGGTTCGCGCCTTCAAGCAGGTCCTCGAGGTCTATCGCCGCCTCCTGCAGCTCGAACTCTCCGGGCGCGCTCGTGATCGCTACCGTCGGCTGTGCGAGCGGCTTGGCGGAGACCTGCACGACGCCCCGCGGCCGGTGCCGGTGCCGGAGTTCCTCAAGCAGCTCCCCGAGTACGAGGAGGTCTGGTACGTCGATCTCGCCGAGTGGGAGCTCGAGGGTGACCCGGCGCTGGTCGCTGCCGGCGTCATGGCCGACCGTCGCTTTCCAGACTTCGTGCGGCGCCACGCGCTTCTGCTCGTGCTGGAACTCGAGCGCCGGGGCACCACGGTGCCGGCGATCGACGTCGTGCGCCGGCTCGAGTCCATTCGCGCCTATCCGGTGATCGCGGCGCTCGAGTCGCTGTTCGCGGAACCCGACCCTGCGATTCGTCGAGCGGTGGCCGAGTCCATGGGCAAGCTGCGGTTCAAACGCAGCTTCACGCTGGTCGGCCGTGCGCTGCGTGACGACGATTCCGACGTGCGCGAGGCGGCCGCGGTCGCGACCGGCCAGCTGGTGTTCCCCCACGCGTTCGAGCCGCTGCGCAGGATCTTCGCGGCGCGCGACCTACCCGATGGGTCGCGCGCGCGTTTGGCCGCGCTCAAGGCCATCGGCAAGATCAACACGGTCGAGGCCCTGGAGTTTCTCTGTGACCGGCTGCGCGAGGGTGACCGCGACTACGTGGAGCACGCCGCACATCTGCTGGGCGAGCTCAACAACGCGGAACTCCTGCCGTACCTGCGCCAGCAAATCGAGCTCGTTCCGCCGCTGTTCCGCGCGGGGCTCGAGGACACCACGCGCCGTCTCGAGCGACGTCTGCGTTGATCGATCGGGCGCACGACGAGCGACGGCAACGAAGCCAGGGACGACCAGCGCGGCGTCACTCTTGCCGCGAATCGGGCTCGGGGGCTGCTAGCCCAGCCAGTACGACAGGCCCAGCGTCAACATGTGGGTCACCGGCATGGCCCCGCGGAAACTACCGACCAGCGCCTGATAGCCCATCGAGACCCCGATGCCGTGGAAGTAGCGCCGCGAGTCGTTCAGCCCGACAAACCCGAGATCGAGCCGCACGCGCGGCCCGTGGGGCAAGAGGTTTCGGGTCGGGCTCAGCGAGACGTCACTGGAGTTCTGCGGCCTGACCACGGTGCTGGTGTCCCGCTGATTGACCACGCCGTAGAAGACGTCGTAGCCGAGCCGGAGATCGAGAAAACCACGACCGAGCAGGGCCATGCGACCGAGTCCGATCGTCGGCCCGGCGCCGAGCAGCGCGTTGATCTCCGCGGTGCCGGTTTCGGCCAGCGCGTAACGTCCACCAAACGCGGTGGCGGTCACGGCGTAGCCGAAGCGATTCCAGCTTTGCCCAACGTCCACCGAGAGGCCACCCAAGCGCCCACCGCCGGCGCCGTTGGCCCCCGCGTTCGCGAACATCAAGCGGGCCGCGACGTTGAGCCGACCGGGGTTGGTCTTGGGCCGAAATTTCGGTGCATACGTCCGCGTGATCGCTTCGTTGGGCGTGAGATCTTCGTCCTCGGAGGCCGCGGGGCTCGGCATCGACGCAACCGTGGGCGCGGTCGGGGCCGCCGCTTTCGTTGGTTCGGCGTCGAGCATGTCCGCGGCGATCGGCCCATTGGCGACTTCGGCACCGTTCGGTGATGCCGGCGCGGCGGACTCCAGTGCTGGCGGCTCGGCGGCCACCGGCGCTGGTGGCTCTGCCGGCGCTGGCACCATCGGGGACGCGGTCGACGGAGCAGCCTCCGCAGCGGCGCTGGGTGCCGCGCCCGGCGGTGACTTGGCTCCGGGTTCGACCGGGCCTTCCATGGTGGCGGCGTGAGCCACCGCGGGGATCGCCATGATTGCCGACCAAAGCATGACGGAGGTCGCGGCGAAGAACCTGGGGCGAACACGCAGCATGCCTCGTAGGCTAGCGCCGCCAGAGGCCATCGGCGAGCCCAAACCGGGGAATTGTGGCCAAAAGCCTCGTCGGGGGGACCTCGATACCGACGTGTGGGTTCGGGGTTGACGTTTTCCCTCCCCACTCTAAAGTGGCGCGCGCAACGGCCGGTTTCTGAGGTTTTTCTTCATGCCGGTCGGTGCTCACCTCGTGCTCACCCATCACCAAGTCGCCGCGAAAATCGGCGGATGGAGTTCCCCAATGCATATCCAACGCAAGTCCAGGCTCATCGTCGCCGGGCTCGTCGCCTCTGTGGCGATCGCCGGCTGCGCGCCGAGGGTCTTCGCCGACACCTCCGGCCTCGCGATCAATGGCACTGCCGCCCCCGTGGCGGTTGCCGAACCCCCGCCGCCCGAGCCGCAAAAGCGCGTCGAGGTCCGCGAGAACAAGATCATCATCAACGAGAAGATCCAGTTCCTGGTCAACTCGGACAAGATCCTCGAGGCCTCCCACAGTCTGCTCGACGAGGTCGCCAAGGCGATCAAGGACAACCCGCAGATCAAGAAGATCGAGATCGAGGGTCACGCCAGCGCCGAAGGCTCTGATGCGAAGAACCAGAGCCTCTCCGATCGTCGGGCCAAGGCCGTCAAGAAGTACCTGACCAAGACCGCGGGCGTCACCGAGGGCATCCTCTCGTCAAAGGGCTTCGGCGAGACTCGCCCGATCGCCGACAACGAGACCGAGGACGGCCGCGAAAAGAACCGGCGCGTCGAGTTCACGATCACCGAGCAGGACGTCGTCAAGACCAAGGTCGAGATCGATGACAAGGGCAACGAGAAGGTCGTCTCGGGAGGCTAAGGGTTCACCATGAAGACAACAATCGCATTCGCCCTCATCGCCTCGTTCGCCGCCGGTTGCAGCTTCATCGCCCGCGACACCGAGACCTACAAGAACGAAACCCGCACCGTCCTCGAGGCCAAGAACTCGACGATCGTGTCCTGCTACGATGCGGCCCTCGCGGCCAATCCGTCGCTGGCCGGCAACGTCGTGGTCACCTTCGTGGTCGAGAAGAAGACCGGGAACATCACCAACGTCGCCGCCGATCCGAACACCAGCACCGCGCCCGAGGGGCTCCAGCAGTGTGTGGTCACCGCGCTCGAGGGTCTGGCGCTTGCGCCGGCCGACCAGCGCGAGGGCCAGGCGACCTTCACCTGGACGTTCAGCGCGCCCAGTGGCGGTGGCAAGCCCGCCGCCTGAAGTCTGCCGACACGCCTTCGGGGCGTGACTTCGGAGCCCGGTGCTCTCCGATTTCGGAGGCGGCGGGCTTTTTTTGTTCTTGGCGTCCGTCGAGCAAGTAGCGAGGTCGCTCGAGAGCAAAGCGGCGCCCCAAAGTGGGCGCCCTTTTTTTGCGCCGGTGCGCCTCCGTGCACTCGGCACGATGACTGACGTCATCTCGACGGCGGTGCGCCTAGTCCAGCGCGTGCTTCAGATCCGCGAGCAGGTCGTCGACGTGCTCGACGCCGACCGACAGGCGGACGAAGCCGTCATGGATGCCGAGCGCCTGCCGCTTGTCGGCCGGGATGCTGGCGTGGGTCATGATCGCAGGGTGCTCGATCAGGCTCTCGACCCCGCCGAGGCTCTCGGCCAAGGTGAACACCTTCACCCGGGTCAGGAATCGGCGGGCGGTGTCGAGGTCGCCCTTGAGGTACGCCGAGATCATTCCTCCCGGCGCGCTCATCTGGCGCTTGGCCAGCTCGTACTGGGGATGACTGGCCAGCCCCGGGTAGATGACGCGCTCGATCTTGGGGTGGCCCTCGAGGAACTCGGCGATGATCTGCGCGTTGCTGCAGTGCCGTTCCATGCGCAGCGCCAGGGTCTTGAGGCCCCGCAGCGTGAGGTAGCAATCCTGCGGTCCGGGCACACCCCCACACGAGTTCTGCAGGAAACCCAGCCGCGCGGCCAGGTCGGGATCGCGGGTCACCACCGCACCGCCGACGACGTCCGAGTGGCCACCAACGTACTTGGTCGTGCTGTGCATGACCAGGTCGGCGCCGAACTCCAGCGGGCGCTGGAGCATCGGCGAGGCGAAGGTGTTGTCGACCGCGAGTAGCACACCGCGCCGCTTGCAGATCGCGGCGATGGCTGCGAGATCGGCGAGCTTGAGCATGGGGTTGGTCGGCGTCTCGACCCACACCATCTTCGTGCCCGCCTCGATGGCGGCCTCGATCGCAGCGGGATCGGTGGGATCGACGAACGAGAAGCGCAGGCCTTGTCGGCGCAGCACCTTGTCGAATAGCCGGTAGGTGCCGCCGTACACGTCGTCGACCGAGACGATGTGGTCGCCGGCGTCGAACATCAGCGCGATCGTGGTCGTCGCGGCGCAACCCGACGCGAAAGCGAAGCCGAAACGACCGCCCTCGAGCGAGGCCAGCGCCCGCTCCAGTGCGAAGCGGGTCGGGTTCTGAGTGCGGCTGTACTCGAAGCCCGAGTGCTCGCCCGGTGCCTTCTGAGCGTACGTCGAGGTCTGGAAGACCGGCGGCATCACGGCCCCGGTCACCGGCTCGGGGTGTTGGCCGCCGTGGATGGCGAGGGTCTCGAGGCGCGCGCCCTCGGGGAGGTGATCGGTGTCTTTGCGGTACTCGGCCATGGTCGAACGCTCCGTCTGCTAGGCGCGGTGGCTCGCGAGGTAGTCGATGATGTCGATCTTGGTGAGCACGCCGAGTAGGCGATCGGCCTCGACCACCAGCACGACCTTGGCTTCGTTGAAGATCGTGCGCACCAACTGGATCCGGGTGTGGGGCGTGACGGTCGCATAGTCCGACTCGATCAGCTCGGTGAGCGACTCGCCGAGCGCACCCTCATGCGTGACCAGATAGTTGAGCAGGTCGATCTCGGCCACGATGCCGCGGTGGCGTCCGTTCTCGTCGAGCACCGGGAGCTGGCTGATGCCGTGCTCCTTCATGATCGTGATGGCATCGCGGACCGTCGTGTTGAGGTTTGCCGTGATGAGACGATGGGGCTTGTGCTTGAGGATGTGGGCGACGGTCCCCTCGGTGTCGTCGTCGGCCAGAAACCCGTTGCTGCGCATCCACTCGTCGTTGAAGATCTTCGATAGGTACTTCTGTGCGCTGTCGGGCAAGAGCACCAGGATGTTCTTGGGCTCGCGCAGGCTCTTGGCGTACTTGATCGCGCCGACCACGGCGGCACCGCCGGAGCCGCCGGTGAAGATGCCCTCGCGGCGCGCAAGCTCGCGGGTCATCAAGAAACACTCGCGGTCGTCGACCTGAACCACTTCGTCGAGGAGGTCGAGGTTCATGGTCGAGGGCAGGAAGTCCTCGCCGATGCCTTCGACGTAGTACGAGAACGCCTTGGTCAGTCGGCCTGTCTTCACGTACTCGTAGTAGAGCGACCCGATCGGGTCCACGCCGACGAGCTTGATGTCGGGACGCTTTTGCTTGAAGTAGCGCCCGCAGCCCGACAACGTGCCGCCGGTGCCCATGCCCGAGCAGAACACGTCGAACTCGCCACCGGTCTGCTCCCAGATCTCAGGCCCCGTCGAGAGGTAGTGGGCCTCGGGGTTGGCGGGGTTGTGATACTGGTTCGAGTAGAACGCGCCGGGGGTTTCCTCGACGATCCGGCGCGCGGTCGAATAGTAGCTACGGGGGTCGCTGGGCTCGACTGCTGTGGGGCAGATGACGACCTTGGCGCCATAGGCCCGGAGCGCATCGACCTTCTCTTTCGACATCTTGTCGGGCATCACGAAGATGCACTTGTAGCCGCGCGTGGCTGCGACCATTGCCAAGCCGGCGCCGGTGTTGCCGCTGGTCGCCTCGATGATGGTGCCGCCAGGCCCGAGCATCCCGCGCTTCTCGGCGTCGCCGATGATGTTCAGCGCCACGCGGTCCTTCATCGATCCCGCGGGATTGAGGTACTCGAGCTTGACGTAGATGTTCGACTCCACCGATTCGGCCACCCGCTGCAATCGCACGATGGGGGTGTTCCCGATGGCTTGGGTCAGATCGGCGACGGCGCCCCGCATCAGCTCGCGTTCCATGGTGGTTCTCCGGTGGCCGGGCGCATCTGCGGCCCACGCGACGCATGGATTACCACGGGGCGAGACCGCGGCACCCGCGGTCGACCAGGTGGTCCTGGAACCCGCGCGTGAGGTTGGCGGCCACCGGCGCCCAAAGCGGCACCCGAGCGCCGGCACCAGGACGTTAGCGGCGGCGGCTGGGCCTTTCGGCGCGGCGTGCCCGCTGTCGCGCCGCTTGCTTGCTGCCGTCGCCGAAGTACCAGCCGATGTTGAAGCTGAGCAGCGCGCGCCAGCTCTTGGGC
>CANLQR010000178.1 GCA_947492135.1 Deltaproteobacteria bacterium
TCCAGCTGCTCGGTCGCAGCGGCAGGGGCATCACGTTGCCCGGTGGCGCCCGCACGTTGGTGATCGGGACGTCCATCGTTCACGACAGCAAACGGGCGGCGTTGTTGTCGGGGGTGTACACCGCCCAGCTTCGCGACGTAGAGCCCGAGGCGACTGCAAGACCGGGGTCGCGAGCCTGGTCCGCAACGTCCACGTGGATCTCAATCACTTCGAGTTCGAGGGCTAGCCGCCTAAGGCGCGACCGCGCGAACCACTGCAACGCCGGCACACGCCCGGCCGACCGCCGGTTGCGATGTCGCCAAGCAAGCGCCTCGGTAGCCTCTTGCGGATCGGGCTCGTCGCAACCGCGGTGCTCGCCCATCAACGGATCACCAAAGGCGCCACCGGCCTGTTCGCGTGCCACTGCGCCGATCCTCGAGATCCTGCCCAGACCCTGGTGGTGATGAGCTGGAACCTCGAGAACTTCCCTGGCGATCACGATCGCACGAAGCTGGCCTCGCGCATCACAGAGGTCGCGCCGCACGTGCTCGCGGTGCAAGAGGTCCTCGACGCCGATGCGCTCGCAGCGTTGCTCCCTGGGCACGCCACCTATCTGTCCGTGCGCGGCGGTAGCCGCGGGCAAACGCTAGGGCTGGCCGTCGACCCCACGACCACCGAGGTCACACCACTGGTCGAATACGCAACGCTCGAGCTCGGTGGCCGGGTACGACCCGCGGTTTCAGCCTATGTCCGCACCGGATCCGTGGATTTCCACCTCGTGGTCGTTCACCTCAAGGCCAGGCCGATAGGGCTGGATTTGCGCCGGCTGCAATGGGCTGCGCTCGCCGACGTGGTCGCTCGCCTGGGGCTCACCGGCGCCGGCGCGGACGACGACGATGTGATCGTGATCGGCGATTTCAACGCAACCGGTGCCGATGGCCTCACGCCTGCCGACGAACGTGCTGCCTTGGGCGCCGTACTGGGCGCGGTCGGTTTGCGCCCGCTCGAGCCTGCAGATGGGTGCTCCGCTTACTGGGACGGGACGCGCCGCGATGCATGGTTGGAGCCGGCGCTGCTGGACCTCGCGTTCGTCGGTGGCTTCGATGGCGCCACGACCACCGTGCGTGCGATCGGTGCCTGCGCGAAACACCGATGCGCACCGCTGCGATCCACCGAAGCCCACCCCGATCGTGACATCGTCGGTACCAGTGACCACTGTCCGCTGGTCCTGGAGCTTTCGCTGCCCCGGCCGTAGGACGTTGCCGGTCGTGGTCACCCGTGCCAGCATCCGCGGCATGGACGTCGCGACGACGCCTCACCGCCCCTTCGCCCGCACGCCCGCAACCGCGCTCGCCCTGATCGGCCTGGTGCTGTCCGGGATCCTGCAGATCCTGCACGTGCGCACCTACCTCGTGCCGAGCGGAAGCAGCATCTGCAGCGTTGGACCCACCTTCGACTGCAACGCGGTCACGCTGTCGCGGTTCTCGGTGTTCCTCGACGTCCCTCTACCGGCCTGGGGTGCGCTGGGATTCTATTGCTTGATGCTGCTGGCATGGCGTAGCTCGCGGCTGCTGCTGCCGCTATCGGCCTTCGCTGCGCTGGCCTCGGTCGCCTTGCTTGCCGAGGAACTGTTGCACGTCGGTGCGGTCTGCATGTTCTGCGAAGGCATCCACCTGGTTGCGGTCGCGCTGTTCATCGTGACGTGGCTCGGCCGCACAGGGCTGACCACCACGACCCGCGGCGACTGGGTGACCGCGATCGCCGTGCCAGCCGTGCTCTGGCTGGGCGTGCGGATGTTCGCGCCGAACTACTGGTCGTCGGTGATGTGGACCCGTGACATCGACATCCCCATGGGGGTCGACGACCGCGGCAACCCCTGGATCGGCGCCGAGAACCCGACCCTCACGGTGCACGAGTACACCGACTACTCCTGTCCGCACTGCCGGGTCGCCTCGGCCCGCATGTACCGGTTGGTGTCCGCCAACCCCAAGTCGCTGAGGATCGTCCGCCACCAGCAGCCGCGCCTGCGCTGCACCGACAACGCGATGTCGGGTTGTCAGATGGTGCGCGTCGCCCTGTGCGCGCAAGACCAGGGCAAGTTCTGGGAGATGGACAGCTGGCTGTTTGCGCATGGCTCGGGCGAGCGCGCCGTCGACGTCGATGCGGCAGCGACCGACGTGGGCGTCGACGCAACGTTGCTGCACGCCTGTGTGGACGACCTCGCCTCCCAGGGTCGCGCTGCAGCCTTCGCGAAGGAGGCCCGCGACCGGGGAATCAAGGGCACGCCAGGCTACGTGGTCGATGACGCGGTGATTGACCCCGTCGACCTCCACGCGCTGCTCAAAGAGCGGCTGTGACTCCGCGGTTCGGGTGGCGCAAGGGTCCCGCGTTCGGCATCATTCGGGGCAATGAGTTCCGCTTTCACGCATCCCCCCCGGCGCTGCAAGATTCTGTGCACGCTCGGGCCCGCGAGTTCTACACCCGAGGTGATCGGTGCGCTCATTGACGCTGGCATGAACGCCTGCCGGCTCAACCTGTCCCACGGCTCGCAAGACGTTCACACCAAGACCTATCGCACCATTCGCCAGGAAGCGAGTCGACGCGGCGTTGCCGTCGCCATTCTCGCCGACCTGCAGGGCCCCAAGCTCCGGGTCGGAAAGATCCCCGGCGAGGGCTTCTTGCTCGAGGCCGGGCACCGGCTGTTGATCAGCACCAATCCCGACGACGTCGTGGCGCAAGACGGCGAGACCGCTCGAGTGACCACGACGTATGAGCGACTCACCGTAGACGTTCATCCCGGTGATCGCATCCTGCTCGACGATGGCAACATCGAACTGGTGGCCAACGGCGTCGATGGGGCCGCGCTGGTCACCACGGTCTTGCAGGGCGGCGTACTGTCGTCGAACAAGGGGATCAACCTCCCCGGGGTCGATCTGCCGGTACCGGCGCTGACCGAGAAGGACCGCCTCGATCTGGTGTTCGCACTCGAACTCGGCGTCGACGTGGTGGCGTTGTCGTTCGTGCGGCGCCCCGAAGACCTCGAGGAGGCCCGGATCGTCATGCGCGCCTGCGGCCGCGTGGTCCCGCTGATCGCAAAAATCGAGAAGCCCCAGGCGATCGAGTGCCTCGATGCGATCATCCAGTCCGCCGAGGGAATCATGATCGCCCGCGGGGATCTCGGCGTCGAGATGGGTCCCGAGACCGTGCCCATCATCCAGAAGCGCGCGATCGATGCCGCCAACCGCTTCGGAAAGCTGGTGATCACGGCGACGCAGATGCTCGAGTCGATGATTCGCAAGCCCCGACCGACCCGCGCGGAAGCCTCGGACGTGGCCAACGCCGTGCTCGACGGCAGCGACACGGTGATGCTCTCGGGCGAGACGGCAACCGGCCTGCACCCCGTGCTCGCGGTGCAAACCATGGACAAGATCATCCGCACCACCGAAGGAGCGCCGCGTGCGTGGCTGACCAAGCGGGTCGACCTCGAGCTCGGACACACCACCAACGCGATTGCGTTCGCCGCGGTCAACGCAGCCGAAGCCTGGCCCGAGACTCGCGCGATCATCACGTACACCGTGTCGGGCGGCGTCGCCCGTCTGGTCAGCGAGTACCGGCCGAGGATGCCGATCTACGCGTTCACGCCGAACCCGGACACCTATCAGACCCTGGCGCTCTACTGGGGGGTTGTCCCGGTGATGTTCTCGCCGACGTCGGAGGACGGCGAGACGATCTTCATCGACATGGACCACGCGCTCGTCGCCAAGGGCCTCCTGGACACCTCGGATCGCGTGGTCATCACGGTGGCGCAGCCGATCAAGAAACGCGGCAGCGTCAACGTGCTGCGACTCCACGAGGTCGGCGAGATGCTGGTCTGATCGGCGTCCGGCGGCGCACCGCAACAAAGGCCCGCCATACGGGCGCGACGGCGCGTCACGAAGACCCTTGATCCCGTGAAGGGGCCATGCTACCCCTTGCGCCCCCACGCGAAGGTGGCGGAATTGGTAGACGCACCAGACTAAGGATCTGGCGGGGTAACCTGTGGGGGTTCGAGTCCCCCCCTTCGCACTGAGTGGAACCTGTCGTGCCGCGCTGCTTCATCCGATGGGTTTGGGCTGTGGCCTTCCCGGCGGGCTGCGCCGGGTCGCCCACCGAGGCGTTGACCGTCTCCGCCAGCGCGTCGAGCACGGAGACCAGCGCGTCGAGCGACGGCGACAGTATGACCACCACCGGGGCTGCCGCGACCAGCAGCTCCGATAGCGGATCGACCACGGGCGCCAGCACGTTTGCTGACACCAGCACCCAGACGACCACCGACGAGGCGGGCACCACACAGTGGAGCACGTCGAGCGCGAGCACATCGAGCGAGGAAGAGTCGAGCACCACGCAGCCACGCGACGCGTGTCACATCGTGCTCAACGAGGTGTTCAGCGACGCCGAGGGCGCGGACGACCTGCTCGAGTGGATCGAGATCTACAACCCCTGCGAGGAAGCGTTTGATCTGTCCGACGCCAGCCTGGCGTGGGGTGGATCGACGTACGCAGACGCGCTCGATCTCGTGGGTTCGATCGCGCCCGGAGGTTGCTTTGTCGTCGGCGGTCCGACCACCGACGTCATCAACGGCAGCCCGTCATTCGACCAACCCATCGACTTCGACGCCGATCTCCAGAACACGACCAGCGACGCCGCCGACGGCATCGCGCTGTTCGACGTTCCCGCGGCAGAGATCGCGATGGCGGTGCCGCTGGACGCATTGATCTACGGGGTCGAGAACGTCAACGAGCTCATCGATGAAAGCGGCGAACCGGGCGTCGTCGACGTCGCCACTGGCATGGCCGGCGAGGTCTACGCGCGCGTCGATCCAGCCGTAGCCCCAGGGGGCGAACAGTGGGTTGTCGCCCCGGTGCCCACGCCCGGCGTGTGCCCGAATCCTCCAGCCTAGTGGACGATTCCCCGCCGCACCGACGCTCGGAGTCCGCGCCAGCAACCGCACAGCGGCGCCGAGACGGCAGCGACGGGGCAATGAGGGCAGACGGCGAGGCGGTGCGTTGCGGTCTCGAAGCCAGCCCCGTTATGCTGAAATGGTCGTGGGGTTACGCGCGCTGCAGTCACCGGTCGACGGGCCGGCTCGCGCCCGCACGGTGATCACCTTTTACGGTGCCGTGGGGCTCGTTGGATTTTTCTGGCACGCGATCGCAGAGGATTCCAACGACATCTGGCGGACGGATCCGACGGCGGCGTGGCCAACCTTGTTTTGGACCCCGCTGGTGGGCGTCGGCCTGGGCCTGGTGATCGTACAGATGTTCCGCGCCCTGGAGGGCCGATTCGTTTGGCTGCCCTCGCTGCATGCAGAGTTTCGCGCGCTGCTCGGGCGACCGGCGCCGAGTGAGTTGGTGCTGCTCGCGGCGACCAGCGCGATCGGTGAGGAGTTGCTCTTTCGCGGAGCCATGCTCGACGCATGGGGGCTGTGGCTGAGCACCGCGGTGTTCGCCCTGTTGCACATCCCGCCGCGGTGGTCGCTGTGGCCGTGGACCGCAAGCTCGCTGTTGGTCGGCTTGCTGCTCGGCACGCTGACCCTGTGGACCGGGAACCTCGGTGCGGCGGTCGCGGTGCATTTCGTCGTCAACCTGCAGAACCTCTTCTACATCACGCGCAATCCGCCGCGCCCTTCGGTTCGCGGTCCGGTCCGCCCCGCGCAGGCCTGAAGGCTCGGCAGGGCCCCTCGCGGCAGCCCGCCCGCGGCCGGTTTGCCAAAAACTCGACGGGTGGACTGCTGGTACGGCACACCTTCGCCATGGCCCGCGAATGCACACGCGCGACCCGCCGCGCCTGGCTAAAGCAGGCGGCGGCGCTCGCGACGATGGTCCCGTGTTCGACACTGCTGTGGTCGGGGCGCGCTCGCGCGTCCGACCTGAGTCTCGGCGACCGGATCAAGTCGCTCTACAGCAATCAGTTCCACTTCAACGATCGTGGCGAGCCCCAGATCACCGTGGGCATCGTCCAGCACGTCGAGCGCGTGACGATCAGCGCTGCAGCCGGCCTACTGGTGCTGCCATCGGGCGCCGGCGGCACCACCATCGAAGGCGGCACCCGCTTCGACATCACCCTGCACGATGGCCACCCGGCCAAGCAGCGGTTCGCGGTGGTCCTCGAGGAGCTCGCCGGCCCGGCGATGTCCGCCATCGATCGCGCCGCCTCACGTTGGCGCAAGCTGGACTTTGACGTGGCCGACCACGAGGTCGGCACGGTCTTCGGGGTTGGCGGTCGCGTCCTCGACAACCGCAGAGTGTTGCTCGTGGTCGAGCGCCACGGCAGCGAGGAAGACGCCCGGCGACGCGCCGAGGTGCTGCGCCAGCGCCACGGCGCGCTCGGCAAACTCCATCCGATCATCGAGCAGCGGGGCCACGGCGCACTGCGTGCGCACGACGTGGAGCACGGCCTGCGCGTGGCCGCCGACGGCGTGTTGTGGTTCGCGAGCAAGGACGGTGGGCCCATCACCGTGCACGGCGTTCCGCTCGAGTCCAACGGCAAGGGGCCGCCTCGCGTCGAGGCCCGAGAGTACCGCGGTGGCATCTACGTCGCCGTCGACCGCCGTGGAAAGCTGTCGGTCGCGAATCTCGTCAGCGAGGGCGACATGCTCAGTGGCCTGGTGCCGGCCGAGATCTTCGCCTCGGGTCCGATGGCAGCACTCGAGGCCCAGGCTGTAGCGGCGCGCGGGCAGCTGCTGGCAAAGATCGGCACGCGTCACCTCGACGACCCGTTTTTGCTGTGTTCAGAGCAGCACTGCCAGGTCTACGCCGGCCGCATTCGCGAGCACGAACGAACCAACCTCGCGGTGAAGTCGACGATGGGCGCCGTTGCGATGCGCCCAAGTGAGACCCAACTGGTCGACACCGTGTATTCGGCGAACTGCGGCGGACACAGTGAAGACAACGACGTGGTGTGGCCCAGTGCACCGGATCCTCAGCTGCGGGGTCGCCCCGATCCGCTGCTCAAGGAAAGGTTCGCCAAAGGCATCGACGCCACCAACATCGAGGCGTTCTTGCGGGAGTCTCCGCGTAGCTACAGCACGCCCGAGGCTGAGGTCGGACGCCAGGCCTACCGTTGGCGCGAGGTCGTGGATCCGACCAAGCTGGCCGGCCAGCCCGGGATCAACGCAGAGCTAGGCACCGTCCGAGAGCTGAAGGTGCTCGCGCGTGGCACGAGCGGACGGGCGACGGGACTGCGGGTGATCGCCGAGCGCGGTGAGGTCGATGTGCTCGGTGAGTTGCGGATCCGTCGAGCACTCGGAGGTTTGCGAAGCTCGCTGTTCATCGTCGAGCGCGAGCGCGACGCCTCGGGCGGCATCGTATTGACGGGAGGCGGGCACGGGCATGGCGTGGGGCTGTGCCAGCACGGCGCCATGGGCATGGCCAAGGCCGGCAAGACCCACGAGGAGATTCTCGCGCACTACTATCGCGACGCGAAGATCAACAAGCTGTGGTGACTCTTGTCGCTCACAACACGCGCACACATAGCGCGCGCCCGCTCGGTTCGACGGTCAGGTAGACGTTGCTCGCGCCGTTGCTCGCATCGATCGCCAACGCTTCGTCGCCGGCGCCGCGCTTTTCGCGAGTCCAGTAGGTTCCGGTGGTGATCAGTTTGGCCGCACGAATCTTCATGAGTTCGCGCGAGCCGGGCAACCGGAAGCCTTGCACCCCGTTGACGCGCTTGCCGTGACAGCGGCGATTCGCGTCGTCCCAGGTGTTGTCCTCGCTGGTTTCCTGGGTCACCCACAGCGCGCCAAGACGGTGGAGCTTGCGTTCCTCCAGTCCGAGCGCAAGCGCTGCGAGGTCGACATCGCGCTTGCTGACGACGGCTGGCGCCGGTGGAACGCCGCCGCCGCCCAGGGGCTCGGGTTCGACCACAGGCGCGACCACCGTCGGTTCAGGCAAGGGAACGTCGGGCGCGGCCACGGTCGGCTCGGGCACGGTCGGCTCGGGCACGGTCGGCGCGGCCACGGTCGGCTCGGCCACGGTCGGCTCGGCCACGGTCGGCTCGGCCACGGTCGGCGATCGTGGAGGCGACTCTGAGGTGGCAGGCGTGACGCGGGTGGTCGATGGCTCAACGGGCGCCGAGCGGCCCGAACCCTTGCCCGCGGGCACAGACTGCTCGCTTTCGCTGGGCTGCAACACCTGCATGAGGGCCAGCGCGACAATCCCGGCGATCCCAACGGTGGCGAAGACGAGCAGCATCCGGTTGCCGCGCGGCTCATCGAACACGGGCCCTCGCCCGGCCGGTCCGGCCGTCGCGGCGAGCCGCTTCAGCCGCGCGCTGGTGGTCTGAGGGTCGGTCGCGACGAACGAGTCGGGCATCGCCGGCACGCCCGCGAGACGGTGCTCGAGCGACGGCCCACGATCGTCGGCGACCTCCGAAGGCACGGCCTCGTCCACGGTGCGGACGGCCGCGACCGGCGGGCGATAGGGCTGGACGGGCGAAGGCGACGCTGCCACCGGTGGCGACTCCACGACGTTCGACCGAGGTTCCTCGCGCGGCACCACGGGTGTCGTTGGCGCCGCGGGCTGCCGCCTCGACGGTGCGTCCACGGGTGCATCGACCCGTGCGTCGACCCGTGCATCGGGAACCGCGCGAGACGTCGGCGCATCACGGGCAGGGACTTGGGCCCTCGAGGGTGCCGGACGTTGCGGCGACACCGGCTCGACGAACGCCTCGACGACGTCGCGCAGCAGCGACGTCGGGGACTGCTCCGCGGTGCCGCCGCGCGCGGTGGTGAGCCGCATTTCCTTGAGCGCGCCGCGGATCGCAGGAAGCAACGCCAGCGGTCGTGAGGGCGTGAACGCCGTGGCGATGATGTGCTGGCCGGGACCACTGCGGGCCGAGAACAGCCCGATCAAGCGCCGAACTGCGCCCTTGTCGAGCGCTGCCGAGGTGCACAACACGAACAACGCGTCCGAGGCAGCGACATCCACCGCAGCGGTCAGCAGGTTGCTGTCGAGCTCGACGCCCGGTACGAGCTCGGGCGCGAGCCCCTCACGGCGCAGTTCGTCGAGGACCTTGGCGAGCACGGGCTCGTCGTCTTCCGCGCAACAGATGATAATTGGCACTTCCCCGGGCGCCTTCACGTCGACTCGCTTCGCCCGTCGGGCGAAGTGGGAGCGTATGTCCAATGCGGTGCGTAGGGGAAGAGCAGCCGGAGATTTCGGCCGCGAACCTGGCGTGGGCGGCCGACCCTGCGGTCGAATTCGTGGCATAAACGCCCGCGCATGAGCGAGATCGATGGCATCACCACGGTTGCAGTGCTGGGCGCAGGGACGATGGGGCACGGGATCGCGCAGATCGCCGCCGCCGCGGGGTTCACCACGCGACTCTATGACGTCGACGAGCCCCGCGTCGGGGCTGGGCTGCAGCGCATCGCGGCGAACCTCCAGATCGGGGTCGACAAGCAAAAGATCACGCCCGACGCTCGCGAGAGCACGCTGGCGCGGTTGACAGCGACCACCGACCTGCGCGCAGCGGCGGCCGGTGCCGATCTCGTCATCGAGGCCGTACCCGAGCAACTCGCGCTCAAGCACCAGGTCCTGGGCGTCGCCGCGACCGTGGCCAGCCGCCATGCGATCCTCGCGACCAACACGAGCTCGTTATCGATCGCCGCGATCGCCGCGCCGTTGCCCGAGCCCGAAAGGGTCATCGGTGCCCATTTCTTCAACCCGGTCCACCTGATGAAGCTGCTCGAGATCGTCGTGGCGGACGCCACCGATCCGCAGGTTGTCGACCGCCTTCGGCAGTTCGGCGCCCGGGTCGGCAAAGAGTGCATCACGATCAAGGACTCACCGGGGTTTGCGACCAGCCGCTTGGGCCTGGTGATCGGGCTCGAGGCCATCCGTATGGTCGAGCAAGGTGTCGGCACCCCCGAGGACATCGACAAGGCCATGACGCTGGGCTACGGCTTTCCGCTGGGCCCCTTGCGACTGACCGATCTGGTCGGGCTCGACGTGCGGCTCGCGATCGCCGAGTACCTCTGCACTGCGCTACCTGACGGTGCCCATTTCCGGCCCCCGGCCTTGCTTCGGCAGCTCGTGGCCGAGGGCAAGCTCGGCAAGAAAAGCGGTGAAGGTTTCTATCGCTGGCCGTGACCGAGGTCGACGCCGCGGGTGCTTCGAGCTTTCTCGGGTTCGGAGCGTGTCGCTCCTAGCCCGCCGGTAGTCGCACGGGTACCAGCGTCGTGCCGGGGTCACCGAGCTTGAGCCCTCGGGCCTCGAGCCGGCGAGCATCCTTGTAGATCGCGAGGCGATAGCGACCGATCGGCGCATCGACCACCGTGAACACGCCTTGCTCATCCGTCAGCGTAACGATGCGAACGTCGGGTCCATCACGATCATCACGCTCGAGGAAGACCGCGGCCCGCGACAGTGGTGCCGCCGTGTCGGCGGCGGTCACCTGCCCGACCAGACACGATCGCACCGCAGCACAGCGCGGCGCGATGAAGGTGACGCCGCCGCGCCCCGAGGGCGACGCCGTGGCGGTCGGCCGGACTTGCGTCGTGCAGCCCGCTACCAACAGGGGCGCCAGCATCGTGAACGTCGCGGACGCGGCCGCCCGCCTCGCACTGTTTGCCGCGCCGAGTAACCCCTGCATTCGCACGATCGTACAACGCGAGGGCTGGGCGTGGGCTTTCACGACACCCCGCGGCTTTGCATCCCAAGACCTTCCAGAGCAGCCGGCTTCGGGGCCCGCGCAGAGCGCCGCCTTTGCGCCCCGTGCCCCAAGGGCGGCGGGATGCGAGGCCAACTCGTCGGGCACGGGCGAAGTCCGGTTTGCGCGGGGTGGCCGGCCAGCGTAGGCTCGAACACACCCATGGTTGGAATCCGACGCGCTCTCGCCCTGCTCCTGCTCGGGTTCTACGTGACCCAGTTCGCCATGACGGCGTGGCTCGGCCCCGAGGAGATGTTCGCCTGTTACCTCGGCCTGGCGCTGTGCTACGGCACTGCGTTCATCGCCCTGGGTGCCGAGTGGTTCTGGGGCCGGTGGTTCGCGATGGGTGTGGGCAACTTCGGCTCGTTGTTGCTGCTGGTGTTGTTCAAGGTCGGGTTCGAGCCGATGATCGCGTTCTTCGGCTTCACCCATCTGGCGATCGCCGTGTTCTTGCTCGGCGAGGGCATGGCCGCGCGCTACGAGCACTCCGAAGCCACGGCCGAGCGCTGGAATTTTCAAGATGAGTCGATGCTACTGATGCGCCGAGCGACGCTGTCCGCCGGAAGCACGATCCCGTTTCTCATCCTTTACGCCCTCGCGCCGCGCCCCGACGCAGTTCAACTCGGTGCGCTCGGACTCGGGGTGATCGGGCTGGCCGCACTGCTGGCTCGGCGCACCTGGGGTGCGCTGGCGATCGGTGGCGCGGGAGTGCTCGCGCTGCTCGATGCGATTGGAGTGTTCGGTACGCCGCCTGCGGGCTACCTGCTGCTGTCTCCTTCCGGCGGGCTCATCATTCACGGCCCAGCGTTCGCATGGCTGGCCGCCCTGGTGTTGTTGGTGCCGCTGGGGCTCGCCCCCGCTTGTGTTCGCTACCTGCGCCGACCCAGCGACGCGCGCGGATAGACCATCGCGCGAGGGTTCACGACCGGTTGCGCACGCGCAGCGGCCCCGGATCCGGCATGATCGGCGGTGGGCTCAAGCTGCGTGCACGTGCCGAGAGCTGGCTCCACACCAACGATACGATCAGCCAGCCGGTGGGCAGCAGCGCCATGTACTCGGGCAAGATGCGGAGCGCGCCGCAGACGTAGCCCGAGAGCACTCCGAACAACAACAGGGCGGTCGCCGGCTTGCTGGGCTGGCCTTGCAGCTTGGGGACCGGGACATTGGACGCCATGAGAAACGCGCCGGCGATCATCACGGCGGGCACGTAGCTCCACACGCCCGGCGACACGGTCCAGTCGCCGAACAGCGCTGGACCACCGAAGCCCTCGAAGCGCACTGGGGCGCCGGGACCGGCGTATTTTGCGAGCACGAGATACCAGACCGCGAGGGTCCCGGCGGCGAGCGTCGTCGGCACGCCGAAAAACACCTGGGGCCCGCCGCCGGGCTGCTCGGCCACGACGTTGAACTTGGCCAAGCGAAACACGTTCGCCAGCGCCCACAGTCCGCATGCGCTCATCAGCACCACGCGGCCCGTGCCCTCGGCGAAACCGGTGGCCGCCGCGTCCTCGAGTGTGACGAACACCAAGAAAGCCGGCGCGATACCAAAGTTGACGGCGTCGGCGAACGAGTCCATCTGCACGCCGAAGTCACTGGTGGCCTTGAGCGAGCGCGCTACCAAACCATCGAGACGGTCCGTCAGCACCGCCCACAAGATGAGCCACGCCGCATCGACGAAGCGATGCTCATAGCTGGCCACCAGCGACAGCAACCCGAAGCACATGCCGATGGCAGTGACCAGGTTCGGTGCGACGTAACGCAAGAATCGGTGCAATGGCATCGGGTGGGCGTATCTGAACAACGTCCGACGGCGCCGCGCAAGCGACCTCGGACGGATTCCTTTGCAGGGGGTGCCGCGATGGGCGCCGCTGGCTCGAGATGCGCGAGTTCGGCTCGCCGATGGCGGCGTTGGGCCTCGCGCGTGGCGCTCGCGTACTTGCCGCGGCCCGCGTGCGCATGGGATAGTCGAGGTGGAAGCGCAGAAAATGTCGGCACGTACGTCGGAGATCGTCGGGAGACTCATCCTGCTGGGCGTTGCCGCCGGTTCGATGACTCTGGCGGCCTGCTCTGACGACGGTGCGAGCATCGACGACGACGGCGCGAGCTCGGTGGTGGACGCGTCGGGGCCAGGCTCGAGCTCGCCGGGGTCCAGCGCCAGCACAACCCTGCCCGACGGAACGTCGTCGACAACGTCCGCGGGCGGCACGGCCAACGCCGACACCGACACCGGCACCTCGGCCAGCACGACTGGCTCCGACACCCGGTCGTCGGGCAGCGATTCGGGCACCACGTCTGCAGTCGGCACCGAGCCAGGCTCGACCACGAGTGGGTCCCTCGAGACGAGCTCGGTCGGCGGGGCGGAATCCAGTACCGGCTCGACCGGCGAGCCGGTGCTGCCCGAACCCGGGCTGCCGCAGTTCACCGATGTCACCGACGACGCAGGCGTCTGGTACGACCACGGCGAAGCCCTGCAAGCCCCACATTGTCTGATCGACAGCATCGGCGTGGGCTTGAACGGATTCTGCAACCCCGAGCGGATCGTGGCGGGCGCCGCGGTGGGGGACATCGACGGCGACGACGATCTCGATCTGTTCGTGACTCGAACGC
>CANLQR010000179.1 GCA_947492135.1 Deltaproteobacteria bacterium
GAAAACTCGCGGAGCAAACCTATCACAACGACTCGCGCGCGCGAGCAAGACCCAAGACCCAAGACCCAAAGACCCAAGACCCAGGACAAGCGCGCCGACAGCATCGTTCAAGCGGCATAGCCCAAAGTGATCCACCACTCGAGCATTGATCCTTGGTAAGACGGTGCGATGCGGCGATTGGTGGTCACCTGCGCGGCCGGTCTCGTGGGACTGGGAATCGTTTCGTGTCAGGCCGCGACCGATGCTTGGACGAAGTTGACCTCGGACGCGCCCGTCAGCGCCGCCCAGACCCCCACGGTCGCGACGGCGCCAGCGAAACCCGAGACACCCACCAAACTCGAGCCGACGACACCCGAGCCCACCGCGGTGGTGAAGCAAATCGAGCCCCCGAAGCCGCCGGACCCCGCGAAAGCGCCCGAGCCCGCAAGACCCTGGGCGACCCCGGCGGCCGAGTCCGCCGCGTTCGAGCTGGCCGCCGCGCGCGTGACCGCGGATCTGCTGCGCAAGAACGTCGAGGCCCTCGCGGCCGATGACATGAACGGCCGCCCCACGCCATCGCCCGAGCTCGAGCGCGCCGCACAGGTGATCGCCAGCGAGTTCGGACGCCTGGCGCTCGAAGTGCCCTCACGCGCACCCGAGTATCGCCAACGCTTCGAGTGCGGGGCTCCCGGAGCCGGCGAGTCGAGCAACGTCGTTGGCCTGTTTCCCGGCTTCGATGTTGCACTCGCCGAGCAGTTCATCATCGTGTCGGCGCACTACGATCATCTCGGGATCTCCGACACCCCAGACACCGGAGACGACACGATCTTCAACGGTGCCAACGACGACGCCAGCGGGGTTGCAGCGATGATCGCGATTGCCGAGGTGCTCCACGCCCTACCCAATCGACCTCGCCGCAGCGTGCTGTTCGTCGGGTTTTGCGGCGAGGAGCGAGGCCTGCGTGGATCGAGCCACTACGCGGAGGATCCGGTCGTGCCCCACGGCAGTACCGTCGCCCACCTGAACCTCGAGATGCTCGGCCGCCCCGGCGAGACCACGCCAACCCGGGCATGGATGACGGGCTCGAAGCTCTCGACGCTGGGTGAGGCGCTGGTCACGGTCGGTGCCGAGGCGGGTATCGAATTCGTCGATGGCGAAGTGGTAGGCGCCACCGAGGGCAACCTGTTCGAACGCTCCGACAACTATCCACTGGCGCGCGCGGGCGTCGTCGCCCACTCGATCTCGACGGGCCGACTCGACGAGTTTTATCACCACGTCGATGACGAGATTGCGCTGCTCGAGTACGAGCGCATGGTGCCGATCGTCCGTGCCCTCGCCCGCGTGGTGTGGCGTCTGGCCCAGGACGACGCGAAGCCACAGTGGACTGCGGCGGGCACTGCCGCCGGCTTTGCGCCGCCGGGCCGCTGGGACTAGTACCTCGACACAGCGATAGTGACCGGTCAGAACGCCGTACTAGCCTGGTTTGGTCGCGCGCGAGCTCACGGCGCATCGTCTGGCAACCGCACCAGGGTCATCGTGCCCAGCGACGCGGGCCCGATCAGGTGGTCGTCCGTCGAGGTGATCAGTGCGATCGGCAGCGGCGGATCCTGGAGCGCGCCGTTCATCGTGAAGTCGACGTCGCTGCGGGTGCCAGCGTCGTACGGCACCAGATCGACGACGAGCGCTTCGACCCACTGCCCGTCCATCAGCAGCGGCAGGCTCGAGGCCCCGACGAACAGATCAGGACTCGGCCCGAGCATGCTCACCAGGGTCACACGCGGAAAATCGAGGCTGACATCGAAGCTGACCGTGCTCTCGCCGCAGACACTGACGTCGGTGCCCGGCGGACAGAACCACTGCTGCCACTGCAGCGCGGCGTCGGCGTGTCCGGCCTCGATCGCCACGGCGACCTCGGTCGAGAGCAGATCGGTGTTGCCGATCTCGGCCATCAGCGTGACTCCGGGACTCGCAAGCGCGCCGGTCTCCCAGAAGGTGACGGCATCGTCGTGCGTTGCGCCGCCGAGCCACGAGAAGTGGGCCAGCGACGGCAGCGCGCCGGGGTGCGAACGCTCGGTCCAGGTGTTGAGGATCGTCACCTCGTAGTGCGCGATCGGGCTGGGCGCCTCGGGGGCACCGGTCGAGGACTCGGCTGCGGTCGTCTCGCCGGATGCGTTGTCGTCCGACGCGCTCTGGGCCGACGCGCTGTCCCCGGCCGTGCTGTCTGCGGACTCGCCGTCCCCAGCGGTGGTGTCGCCTTGGGTGAGCCCCGGCGGTACGCTGCCGGAGTCACCGCTCGGTGGTGCCGAGGTCGACGTCTGTGTCGGATCGGACTCGCCGACTGTGGTCGTGCTGCCGTCTCCCGCGTCGGTGCTCGTCCCGGCGTCCTCGAAACCCGGCGCCGGGATTCCGAGCACCGGACCGCATCCGCACAGCCAGCAAACCGTGAGCACCACGGACTCGGCAAGACGCACGCGGGCCATGTATCCCAGCCATGGCCGGGTCCCGCGCGATCCGTGTCCGCGGGCGCTCGTCGTCGATGATCGATGATCGAGCACTCGGCCTCGTCGGTTGCCACGATGTTGCGCGGACGGGAGGTGGATTCGGCTGGCCGCCACTACATCCGAATGAGCGCCATTAGGCCCGCGTGCCGCGTGCTTGGTGGCACAATCGGCAATTCGGCCACCGACGAACCGCAGCGCTACAACAGCGCGAGGCGTGAAGTGGCGCGGCTAGCAGATGCCGATTGCGGACTGCAGAACCCGCGCCCATGCTGGTGGCATGCTACAGGACCTCGGCGCATCCTTGGTTGTTCGGTGCATTGCGCTCTCCGTCTCTGTCAGCGCCTGCTCGTCGAGGCCAACTGAACCCGATGTCCAGCCACGCATCGACGCTTATTGCGCCAAGCACTGCGCGATGGACATCTCGTGCTCCGAATCGCCGGACGCGCCATTGGAAGACTGCACTGCCATTTGTCGGACCGGGATCCCGTGGCGCGAGGGGAGCGACGACTGCAGGTCGGCGCGCTGGGCATACTACGACTGTCGCGCCGCGGTCGAGAGTTGCGAGGTGTGGGACATCGGTTACGGTCAGGGCGACACGTGTGATGCTGCCTACGAGGAACAACTCTCAGCGTGCGCCGAAGTCTCGCGCCGCGGCTAGATCGCCTACGTCATCAAGGAAGCTACACCATGCGACTCGAGTCAGCCGAGACCCACACATCCCCGCCCACGCCGGTCAAGTTGTGGCTTGCGCGTGTTGTCACCCTTCCGTTGGTAGCCTGCGTGGCCTGCATCGTCCCTGACCACGGCATCCAGGTGCTGGGTGACTGCGGCGTGAACTGGTGTATCACGATCCCTATGACCGGCAATGGCCGGGCATGGGGCGACCAACTCGGTACTGATGTAGCGGTCATGGACATCGTCAATGGAAACGTGACGGCTATCAATCGTTGCGTGTGCATGACCCCGTCTGAGTCTGCGTTACTGGAGGCAGGGTGCGCGATGCCCCCTTGCGATCCAGAATTCGTGGAGGTGACGGCGGAACTGGTCAACCTTACTTACGAGGCGTGCCTCACGGCGTCGGTCGAGAACTACCAACCTGATCTGAGTCAGAATACCGCGGTGGTGAACCCGGGGAACACTTGCCTCGAGGCTTCTGCATTCTGGACCCCTGTCAAGAGCGAGGATTGGTGTTCTATTCCGTCGGATGAGTGCGACACGGATGCGTCCCCCTTGATGGACGGCGGTGGGCCCGAGCCGTTCCTCAGCTACACCATTCCGTGTACAGGGGGCACGTGTACGGTGCCGGATGCCCTCGTCGAGGCTGTCGATGTAGATTCCGACCTTCTCATCCATTCAGCGACGCGGCTCACGCAGGTGAAGAGTGGAGGTGTGCCAATCGGCCTCAAGTTTTCAGGCATTGTCTCAAACAGTCTCGCGTATCGGCTTGGGTTTCGTAACAACGATATCGTCCAGCAGGTTAACGGACTTCCGTTCAAGGTTCAGTCGGATCTCTTGGCAGCATTCGTTGAACTCCGTGCTGCCGAAACCGCGACCGTGACGGTGAAACGTGGCACGACTACCATCTATTTGAACTTCGTCCGCCAACAGCCTTGGCCCTGATTCATGATGCGCATGCGACCTCCGCGTCGCAGGTATTTTGTATTGGCTGCCGCGAAAGCGAGGCCCCTGAGGCGCATAGGGCGTTTGAACGGGCATTGTCGTAGCGCGGTCGGGGCGAGGCGTGTGCCGCAAGGAGAGTTCACGCGGGCGGACGCTTGCGAACATCGCAGCCGACGCCCGATCATTCCCTTCGTCCGCGCGCACGCGCTACTGTGGGCCCATGCCGAGGCTCACCTGGGTGATCGTGTTCTCGACGCTGCTCGCGTGTGGCGAGGCGTCGGATGACGACGTCGACACCACCGACCAGGCCGCGTCGACCTCGTCGGAGCCGACGAGCACCGCGTCGACGACGGCGACGACGACAGGCGCCACGACGACCAGCGCCTCGACGACGGCGACGACGACCACCGCGTCGACCACCTCGACGGTCGGCGACTCGACGGCGGAGGAGACCGACCCCACCGACCCCACCGGGACCGGCGGCGAGGCGTGCGTCGACGATCATCGTGTCGTCGCGTTCCTCGCCAACTGGACCGAGTGTCCGAGCGCCGAGCAACTCGCGCAGTACAGCACGGTCGTGATCGCCTTCGCGGTGAGCTACCAGTGGACACCCGACGGGGTGATCTGCGATGAGAGCTGCACGATCTCCCCAGTCACCGGCTGCGGCGGCGTGGCGCTCGATCAGCTCGTTGCCGAGCTGCATGCTGCCGACCTCGAGGTGCTCGTCAGCTTCGGCGGCGCTGCGATGGGCGGGGTGTGGGAGGGAACTTGCGGCGAGATGGTGCGGTGCTGGGATCACTGTGTCGACCAGCTCGACTCGGTCGTCGCACAGCTGACCGACTTGGTGATCGACAACGACCTCGACGGCATCGACATCGACTACGAGTACTGCCTCCACGACGAGCCACACGTCGCGTTCGTGGAGGATCTGACCTCGGAACTGCGCGCCAGCTTCGACGCGGCCTCGCCCGATCAGCATCGGCGGGTGACGCACGCACCGATGGACAGCGAACTCGAGGCCGGCGATCCCTACTACGAGCTGCTCGGGCGCGTCGCGGACTCCGTCGATTTCATCATGCCGCAGTACTACAACGGCGGCCGCAATCCGTTCACGGCCGAGGGCCTCGAGTCGATCCACCAGCACTACGACGCGCTGGTCGCCGACGTCTTCGCCGGCGCGGCGGCGAAGGTGGTGTTCGGCTACTGCATCGAACCCGGCTGCGCTCCAGTCGCGACCCATCCCGAGGCACTCGACGTGATCCAGCTCGTCGACACCTGGCACCCGAACAACGGCGGCATGTTCTTCTGGGCGCACCCGAACGACACCGACGCGTGGTTCAGCGCGCCTTTCCGCGCCTACTACGACGCCGCCTTCTGCGGCGGTTGAGCGATCAGACGATCTTGGCGCGCTCGAGCATCGCGTGCAGCAGCACGTTGCAGCCCGCAGTGATGTGCTCGGGCTTGGCGTCCTCGATCTCGTTGTGGCTGATCCCGTCCTTGCACGGGATGAAGATCATCCCCGAGGGCGCGAGCTTGGCCATGTAGACCGCATCATGTCCGGCACCCGAGACCACCGGCATGTTCGAGTAGCCTAGGCGACCCGCAGCGGTGGCAACGGCCTCGACGCACTCGGCGTGGAAGCTCTGCGCGGGGTAGTGCGACACCTGCTCGATCTGGATCGGCAGCCCTGACGTGGTGGCAAGCTCGGCCGCAATCGCGTGGATCTCGGCGCCCATCGCGTCGACGATGGCATCGGTGCTGTTGCGCAGGTCGATCGAGAATTTGACGCGACCGGGGATGACGTTGCGGCTGTTCGGGTGGACTTGAACCATCCCGACGGTGCCGCGGCCGTGCGGCGGATGCCGATGCGCGATGGCGACGACCTCTTGCATGAGCCGGGTGGCGACCTGCAGCGCGTCCTTGCGCAGGGCCATGGGTGTCGGGCCGGCGTGGGCTTCCATCCCGGTCACGGTGCAGTCGTACCAGCGAATGCCAAGCACGCCGGTGACGACGCCGATGGTGATGTCGTGATCCTCGAGCACAGGACCCTGCTCGATGTGGGTCTCGAAATAGGCCCCGATCGGATGATCGCCGGGCTCCTCGGCGCCGACGTAGCCGATGCGCGTCAGCTCGTCTTTGACCGTCAGTCCGGCGACATCGGTCGCCGCATAGGCGGTCGCGAGCGAGAACGCGTGGGCGAACACGCCCGAGCCCATCATGACCGGCACGAACCGCGAGCCCTCTTCGTTGGTCCAAAACGCGACCTCGATCGGAGCCTCGGTCTCGATGTGGTGGTCGTCGAGCGTGCGCACCACCTCGATGCCGGCGAGCACGCCGTAGTTGCCATCGAATTTTCCCCCGGTCGGCTGGGTGTCGATGTGGCTGCCGGTCATGATCGGCGGCAACGCATTGTTGCGGCCGGCTCGCCGCATGAACACATTGCCGATCTTGTCGACGGTGACGGTCATGCCCGCTGCGTGCGCCCACGAGACCACGAGATCACGACCGCGCTTGTCGAGGTCGGTCAGCGCCAGCCGGCAGACGCCACCTTTGTCGGTGGCCCCGATCGCCGCGAGCTCCATCAGCGAGCCCCACAAGCGGGTGCCATTGATGCGTAGATCTTCAAACTTGGGTGCAGCCATGCCCAGACGAGCTCCTCGGGCGGCAAGGCTAACACGGCTCACGGACACGCCACGCGGAACTTGTCGTCGAGATCGAGATGCAGCACCAGGGTCCGGGTGCCCGCGGCGACGGCCTTGGGGCACAAGGTCTGGGCAAGTGCCTCGGCCGCCGACGCCGAGTCGGCGTACTCGGTGTTGAGCACCGGCTTGCCGGCCTCGAGAAACGGTTGCAGTGGGGCGCACTCGTCGTACTGGTGGCACTCCTCGTTGAGCTCGAAATCGAAGTACTCGACGAGCGCCTCGGCCTGATTGCCATCGTTCTTGAGCGCAACGGACAGCCCGAGTTCGTGCGCGCGATTGGCCAGATGGCGGTTGAACGCGAGCTGGTCCCGCGCGGTGAGGGCAAACCCGGTGTCCTCGTCGAACGCGGCGACGTTGTCGGGCTCGACCCCGTCGCAGCCGCGCTCGGCCGCGAGCGCGATGCGACCGTCCATGATCTCCACGACGTTGGCCGAGCGAATGTCGACCCAGCGCTCACCCGGCCAGCCGTCGAGCGGCTTGGCGAGGTCGTTGGCGGCAAACCGGCCGTAGTCGTCGCGAAACTCCTCGGCCGACCCGGCAGAGAAATAGCAGATGACCTTGCGCCCGGCCGCGTGCAGCTCGTCGATCGCCGAATCCGGGGCGTCGAACAGATCGATGTCGTAGAGCTCCACGTCGTAGGCTGGGTTGATGGTCCCCTGGATCTGCCACTGCCAGGTGACCTCGCGTGCCGGGCGATACCAGCTGCCGTCCGTGACCGCGGCTACATCGGGGTCCAGCCCCGCCGCAGGCGCGATTGTGTCGGGGACGTAGTCGGGCGCGCTGGCGCAGGCGCCAAGTCCGAGCAGCGACGTGAGTCCGCGCGCGGCGGCTCGTGAACGACGGGCGCTGGGCTGGCGGAAGCGGACCATGCCCAACCACAATACGCCTGGCCACGGTCCGCCAGGGCAGCCAAGGGCCGATCGACCGGATCCCCGGCCACCGCGGCGCAACCGCGACCGCCCGACTCCGTCTAGCGGATGTCCACGCAAGAACGTCAAGGCCACAGCGCCCCCGAAGCCCTCGAAGGAACCCCGCCATGATCACCGCCCGTCCCCGACTCGCCGCCCTCACTTTCACCGCCCTTGGTTTTCTCGCCCTGGTGGGCTGCAAAGGCGGAGGCGCCGCCAACGGCAAGTACATCCCCGAGGCCGCCACCGTCGTCGGTGGAATCGATCTCGCCGGCGTGCAGGACTCGAAGATCTGGAAGGACCACGTCAAGGCCATGGTCGAGTCGAAAGGCAAGGATGGACTCGCTGCCATGACCGCGTGCAACCTTGGCCTCGACAAGTGGAAGAGCCTGACGTTCGGCGGCACCACGGACGGCGGCGACGCCAAGGTTGCCATCGTGATCGTGGCCGATGGCATCGGCAAGAAGGACAACCTCGAGTGCGCCCACGGCAAGCTCAAGGAGTCCGAGGGCGGCAAGGACCCGTGGACGGTCAAGGAGGACGGCAAGCTGCTCGAGCTGACCGACAACGGCGGCGTCGCCTATGTCATCGACGACAACACCATCGCGATGGCCGGCAAGGACTGGGCGGCCGACGTCGCCAAGCTGACCAAGGGCGAGGGCAAGTCGGCCTTTGACGGCGCGCTCAAGGATCTCATCGGCCGCACCGACACCGGCAAGCAGATCTGGTTCGCGGGCACGTTGCCCGCAGCCATCGGCGGCATGGCGGCCGGTCAGATCGGCGCGACCCCCAAGGATATCGCCGGCTACCTGGACTTCTCGAGCGGCGTCGCCGTGCAGACCTCCGTCGGTGTCGCCACCAAGGACGAGGCCGACGCCGTCAAGACCAAGATGGAGGGCATGTACAACCTCATGGTCAAGGACATGGCCAAGGCCCAGGGCATCTCCGACGACACGCTCGGCAGCGTGAAGTTCAGCACCGACGGCACGGCGGTGACGTTCGAGGCGAAGGTGAGCGACGAGGAAGTCGGCAAGAGCATCGCGAAGCTCGCACCCATGCTGTAGTTGCCCGCCGCGGCGGACCCCGCTGGCCTCGTGGAGTTCCTCCACGAGGCCGCTCGAGCATCCCGGTCGCGACTACTTGGCCGGCCGCTGCAGCGCGAAGCGTCCGGGCCCGATCAGCACCAGCGACGCGAACAGGATCCCCGCTTCGATCGCATGCGACGACTTGGTGAAGCCGTCACCGTCGATCACGTGCATGGCACTCGCGACCACCATGGTCGACAGCAGCATCGCGGCGCCGGGGCGAAACAGCAGGCCGAGCGCCACCAGCAAGCCGCCAAAGAACTCCGAGGAGGCCGCCGCGAAGCCCCACATCGTCGGCCAAAAATCGATGCCGAGTCGAGCCATCGCGCCGCCGAGCTTGGTCCACGTGGCAGCCCCGCCCGCGAGCTTGGGCCAGCCGTGGGCCATGAAGCTGGCGCCGATCCCGAGACGCAGCAGCAGCAGGCCGTGATCGGTGGTGCGTTCGAAGAACTTCATGCGCGGCCGACCTTGGCGCAACGCGGCCGGAGCGTCAAACTATGGGGACTGCGATGGCCCGGTTGCGATCAGCGGATCCACACGAACGTCTGCTGATTCAACGCGACCAGCTCGCCGCTTGGCGTCCACAACTCGCGCATTTCCACGAAGAAGCCCTGGGCTGAGGCCACTGCACGCGCGCGGTGGAGCAGCGGGGTTTCGGCAGGCAAGACCCGACCACCCAGCAGGCACTGCATGGTGAAGGCGATGGTCGCGATCGGTCGAGGCGCCCGCTCGATCGAGAACGCCGCCGGCCACCACGCGTCCGCCATGGCGATCAGCTCGGCCGTGCCGATCCCGCGCGAGGCGGTTCGTGGCCGGATCCAACCCGAGGTCACCGCCTCCGCTGCGCCCGAGAACGGCAAGGGCCCGAACGGACGGAACTCGAAGTGCTTGGCGAACTCGGGGACCATCGATAGCCCCGGCGGCAGCGCAGCGCACTCACGCCACGACGGCGCGGGTTCCATCGCGGGCGACCATTGACGATCGACGTCGCGCGTCCGCCCGAGCACCGCGTGGACCACACAAAGCGGTCCGTCGCCTTGCGCGAGACGACCCGACCAGGTCGAGACGCCGCTGCCGCGACGCACGGATTCGACGACGATCTGCGCCGCACCCCCGACCACGGGCCCGGCGATCTCACCCGAGATCGAGCGCAGGTGCCGATCGCGGTCGGGCTCACTGTGCTCGATCGCCCGATACACCGCGCCCAGCACGATCCCGCCAAAGCTGCCCCGCGCCTGCCCCCATCCCGCCGGAACGTCGAGGGAAAAAAAACCCTGGGTGAGCGCGCGGGGCTCGAGTACCAAGGACAAGTCGCTGCTCGTGTCACTCATCGTCGTCACCGTCCTTGGGCAGGACCCCAAGGTACGCTCGGGCGCCAGATCCCGCTGCCTCGTTCGACGCAGTTCACGGCTGCATCTCGGCAGGCGAAAGTGGCGCACCACGGCCTAGTTTTCGCGGCACGGCCGTTCGCCACGCCAGGCCCCGTCGCCGGTGGTAGATTGCGCGGACTTCATGCGCACGCTCATTCAGGGTGGAACCGTCGTCACCGCCTCCGACACCTTCGTCGCCGACATCTTGGTCGACGGCGGCAAGATCGCCGCTTTGGTGGCCACCGGACCAGGCACGCCCCACGGGATGCTGGTCGGCAACTTCGACGAGACCATCGATGCCCGCGGGCACTACGTGTTCCCCGGAGGCATCGACGCGCACACCCACCTCGACATGCCGTTCGGTGGGACCACCTCCTCCGACGATTTCGAGAGCGGCACCATCGCCGCCGCCTACGGCGGCACCACGACGATCATCGACTTCGCGATCCAGCAAAAGGGCGGCTCGATGCGCGAGGCGCTCGACACCTGGCACGCCAAGGCCGAGGGCAAAGCCGCGACCGACTACGGCTTCCACATGATCGCCACCGACGTGCCGCCCGCCGTGTTGACCGAGATGGCCGACATCGTCCGCGAGGGCGTCACCAGCTTCAAGATGTTCATGGCCTACCCCGGCGTGTTGATGCTCGACGATCAGTCGATCTTCCGCGCGATGCTGCGTGCGGGTGAGCTCGATGCCCTGATCTGCATGCACGCCGAGATCGGCCTGCCCATCGACGTTCTGGTCGAACGCGCGCTCGCGGCCGGCCACACCGCGCCGATCTATCACGCGCTCACGCGACCCGAGGTCGCCGAGGCGACCGGCACCGAGCGGGCGATTGCCTTGGCCGAGATGGCCAAGGTCCCGGTGTACATCGTGCACCTGTCGGCCCAGCGCGCGCTCGAGCGCGTGATGGAGGCCCGTGATCGCAACCTGCCCGCCTATGCCGAGACCTGTCCGCAGTACTTGTTCATGTCCGAGGACGACCTGCTCGGCACGCCCGAGGACGAGTTCGCCGGCGCCAAGTTCGTCTGCACCCCACCGCTGCGGCCCAAGCATCATCACGATCACCTGTGGCGAGGCCTGCGAAACCACGACCTGTCGGTGGTCGCGACCGACCACTGCCCGTTTTGCATGAAGGATCAAAAAGAGCTGGGCCGCGGCAACTTCTCGAAGATCCCCAACGGCATGCCCGGCGTCGAGACGCGGATGTACCTGATGTGGGAGGCCGTGCGGCAGGGCAAGATCGGCATCAATCGGTTCGTCGACATCACCTCGACCGCACCCGCCAAGATCTTCGGCATGTATCCGCGCAAGGGCACGCTGGCGGTCGGCGCCGACGCCGACCTCGTGGTGTGGGACCCCAACAAGCGCCACACGATTTCCCATCGCACGCTGCACAGTCGGGTCGACTATTCGCCGCTCGAGGGCCGTGAGTTCATCGGCGCGCCAACCCTCGTGATGCAGCGCGGCCACACGCTGGTGAAGGCGGGAGAGTTCCTCGGCAAGGCCGGGAACGGCGAGTTCGTGCGGAGGGCCACGTGGAGCCTCTGAGAGAGGCCTCGCTGTGGAACAAAGACCTCGCGCCGACCCCTGCGCACGAACGGACGTGGACGCTGTGGCATGTCGCGTCGCTGTGGGTCGGCATGGCGGTCTGCATTCCGACCTATTTGCTCGCCGGCGACATGATCAAGGCCGGCATGAGTGTGGGCCAGTCGATCTTCACCGTGGCGATCGGCAACCTGGTCGTGCTGGTGCCGATGATCCTCAACGCCCACGCCGGCACCGCCTACGGGATCCCATTTCCGGTGTTCGCGCGGGCTTCATTCGGCGTGCGCGGGGCCAACGTGGCGGCGGTCGCCCGCGCTCTGGTCGCCTGTGGATGGTTCGGGATCCAGACCTGGATCGGCGGCGGATCGATCTACGCGATTCTTCTGGTGGCCGGCGTCACCCCGGGTGATCCGCTGCCGGTGCTGGGCATCAACGGCGCCGAGTTGCTGTGCTTCACCGCCTTCTGGGCGCTCAACGTCTACTTCATCGCGCGGGGCATGGACTCGATCAAGTGGCTCGAGGCCCTGGCCGCGCCGTTCTTGCTCGCGGGCGGCACCGCACTGCTGGTCTGGGCGTGGACCACCCACGGCCAAGGCGACATGTTCACGCGCCCGGGTCTTCAGGGTGAGGCGTGGTGGTCGGCGTTCTGGCCGTTCCTCACCGCGATGGTCGGATTCTGGGCAACGCTCGCGCTCAACATCCCCGACTTCTCGCGCTACGTGAAGACCCAGCGCGATCAGATCATCGGCCAGACCTTGGGCCTACCGACGACGATGACGTACTTCTCGTTCATCGGTGCCGCGGTCTCGAGCGCCACCGGCACCTGGGACCCGAACACCCTGGTCGCCAATTTTTCCTCACCGGTGGTGGTCACGATCGGCCTGCTCGGACTTGCACTCGCGACGCTGTCGACCAACATCGCCGCGAACGTGGTGTCGCCCGCCAACGACTTCGCCAACCTCGCGCCGTCCAAGATCAGCTACAAGCTCGGCGGCTACATCACCGCGGGCCTGGGCTTTGTGATCCTGCCGTGGAACCTGACGAACAACTACGTGTTCGGCTGGCTCAACGGCTATGGCGCGCTGCTGGGCCCGATCGGCGGCATCCTGGTGGTCGACTACTGGATCGTGCGCAAGCGCGTACTCGTGGTCGACGACCTCTATCGCCGCGGTGGCGCCTACGAATACGACCGCGGCTGGAATCGGGCGGCGATCGTGGCGCTGGTCGTCGGCATCTTGCCCAACTTGCCAGGATTCCTGCACGCGGTGGGACTCGTGACCGCGGTCCCACCGATCTTCGACACCTTGTACGCCTACACGTGGTTCATCGGCTTCGGCCTCGCCGGAGCGATCTACCTCGCGCTCATGACCACTTCCAAGCGCCGCTAGCTTAGACTAGCGCGCCTTCGACAGGACGATGAACCCCATGGAACGCGACGTCACGCAGATCACCGCCCGCCACACCTACGCCACCTGGCGCTACCAGAAAGGCTGGACGCCTTTGCACGTGGCCCGAGCCGAGGGCTGCTACTTCTGGGACGCCGCAGGCAAGCGCTAC
>CANLQR010000180.1 GCA_947492135.1 Deltaproteobacteria bacterium
ACGTCTCCAGCCTCGACGGCCTCGAGATAGGCGACCACGATGTCGCGCGTCGACTTGCCGCTGGCCAAACCGATCTCCGCCAGCATGCTGCCACCCGCATTGTCGACGATGCCATTGACGACCATCGTCGTGGCGATCTCGCGGCGCAGCAGATGGTTCGCGACCGCGTCCTTACCGGCCAACTCGGCCAGTGGTTGGGGGAAGTAACGGCGCACCGCGGCGTCGACAAAGACGTCGGGGAGCGGCTCTCCCTCGAGCAACTGGCGGTACGCGAGCATCTTGGCGTGCGCACAGACAACCGAGGCCTCGCACTTGTACAGCCCATGCCCTTTGCGACTGCGATTCCCGAGCTCCTCCTCGCTGGGCAGCGCAAAATTGTCGGGGTTGAACGGCAGAGCTCGCGCCAAGTAGCCCAACGCACGGCTGTAGCGGAACACATCCTGACGGCTACGCCGCACGTCGTACGAGACCATTCGGCTCTGCGAACGGTTGTTGTCGAGGACCATCTCGACGACCTCGTCCTCGCACTGCTTGAGCATCGCGTCGCGAACCGGCCGCAAGACCTTGCCCGACCGCAGCAGCGGCGCGAACAGGATCTTGATGTTGACCTCGTGGTCCGAGGTGTCGACCCCGCCGGAGTTGTCGAGAAACGCGTTGTAGTTGTGTCCCCCCAATCTGGCGAACTCGACGCGACCGCGGTCGGTGATCGCCAGGTTCGCGCCTTCGGCGAACACTCGGCAATGCAGATCGGCAGCGTCGATTCGCGCGCCGTCGTTGGTCTTGTCGCCAACCTCGGCTTGGGTCTCGTCACGCGACTTCACGTACGTGCCGATTCCACCCATCCACATCAGGTCGACTTGCATGCGCAAGATGGCACGCATGACCTCTTCGCCGTTGACCTTGCGAGCGGCCGGGAAGCCCAGCATCGCGCGGGCCTCGGGCGACAACTCCACTTCCTTGCTCTTGCGCGGGTAGACGCCGCCACCGGGCGACAGCAACTTGGTGTCGTAGTCGGACCACTGCGAGCGAGGCTTGTCGAACAACCGCTGGCGCTCGACAAAGCTGATCTCGGCGTCCGGGCTGGGGTCGACGAAGATGTGCGCGTGGTTGAACGCTGCGAGTAGCTTGATCGTGCGACTGCGCAGCAGGCCGTTGCCAAAGACATCACCGCTCATGTCCCCGACACCGGCGCAGGTGATGACATCGCGCTCGGGGTTCACGCCGATCTCGCGAAAACTCCGTTTTGTGGCCTCCCAAGCCCCGCGGGCAGTGATGCCCGTGACCTTGTGGTCGTAGCCGGCCGAGCCGCCCGAGGCGAACGCGTCGTCCAGCCAGAAGCCTTGCTCGGCGCTGACGCGGTTGGCGGTGTCGGACATGTGCGCGGTGCCCTTGTCCGCGGCAACCACGAGATACGGATCGGTGCCCTCTTTGAACAACAAGATGCCCGGTGGCGTGACCGCCACGCCATCGACGAGGTTGTCCGTCACCGACAGCAACGCACGGACGAATTTCTCGTAGAAGAAGTCCCCGGCAGCGCGGAGTTCGTCGCGGTCCGTGGGTGGGTGCCGCAGCACGAAGCCGCCCTTGGCCCCCATGGGCACGATCACCACGTTCTTGACCATCTGGGTCGACATCAGCCCGTGGATCTCGGTACGGAAGTCGTCGGGTCTGTCCGAGAAACGCAGGCCGCCGCGAGCAACCCTACCGCCGCGCAGATGCACGCCCTCGAAGTCACGATGGTAGACCCAGATCTCCCGCATCGGCTTGGGTTCGGCACCGAACGAAAGTTCGCCGGACGAGATCTTGAACGCCAGTGGCTGACCACCCGAGACGTCCGCGACCCATGCATTGGTGCGACGCGTGGCCCGAATGACCTCGGCCACGGCCTGTAGGACCCGGTCCGCCGTGTAATCGGTGACCGCGCGGAGCTCGGCCTCGAGCGAAGCATCGCTCGCCACCGCGGCTGCGTCGCTCGCCTGCTTGGGGTCGAAGCGGCTGGCCAGCCAATCGATGAGTTCTTCGGCGACGCTGGGGTGGTCGACCATCGTTTGCCGCACCAGGTCGTCACCGAACGGCAGCGCATGCTGATGCAGGTAGGCCAGATATGCGCGAAGGATCTCGACCTCGTGCGAGTTCAGGTCACTCACGACGATGAGCCGATTGAGATCGTCGTCACCGCTGCGTCCGGCAAACACCTCGCGGAACGCGTTGATGACGTTGCCGCGCCGCGCCATGATCTGGCCGATCCGATCTTCTCGGACCTCGAGACGAAAGTTGTCCATGTCCACGCTGCGCATGCCCGGCAACGTGACGTCGCGGGTGTACTGGTCGACCACTTCGAAGCCGAAATGACTCAGCACCGGCAGCTCGCGGCTGAGGTTCAGCGGCGCCCGCGAGAAGATCCGCAGATTGAGGCTCCCGGGGTGTTCGCTGAACTCCGACACGAACAGATCGCAGTCGGTGTCGGCCCCGGCACGCAGGTTCTCCAGGCAGCGAATGTCTCCGAGCAAGCGGCCGACGCCGCAGCGGCGGCGGTGCTCATCGGTGAACGCGTTCTCGTAGATGTCGAACAACTCGTCGACCCGCCCGGGTTCAACGTGCCCGCCAAGCGCCTCTCGGAGGCGGTCGGTCCACGACCGCGCGAGCGCCAGCACCTGGCCCCGCAGGCCCTCGGTGTCGATGCTGTGCAACGGGCCCACGCCGGTCACATAGAAGTGGAAGACCGCGTTGTCGTAACGATCGATATAGACGCCGTAGTCGGCATAGCTACCGCCGAGCGACTCGAGCACCAGGTTCTGAACCTGTTGGCGGAGTTCTTCGCTGAACTGCCAGCGGGGCAACGCCACGAACATGAAGGCGAAGCGGCCGTTTTCACTCACCCTGATGTGGACGTCGCTGCCGCCCTCGGCCTCGGCTCGGAGGATGCGGTCGGTGAGTTCCCAGATCGCCTCGCGATCCTCGGAGAGCAAGTACTCCAGTGGCAGCGAGTTGAAAGCGTTGGTGATGTTCTTGCCGCGGTCGGACTCGACCCCAACCTGACGATCGTTGAGCATGCCGCGCAACACCCCGTGGACGACGGGGATCTGCTCGGGCGGCGTGTGCAACGCCTTGTAGGTGAACAATGCGTCGATCAACAGGGCGCCTGCGGCTCGGCCATCCTCGCCGAAACGCGTCACGATGAAGTGGCCAGGCTTTCCGGCGCGATGCACCGGCGACTCCTCGGCACTGCGCAGGAACCGGATCCGCCGGCCCTCGCCGCGGGCAGCCGCAGTGACCAGACCCAGATCACGTTGGGCTCGCGAGACCCGGCTGGTCCCGAACATCCCGACCGGCTCCCCGTGCACGTCGTACTCCTCGACCGCGAGCAGCACCGAGTTCTCGTCGCAGATCCATCGCAGCAGCGCCTCGGCCTCACGCATTGCCGTGGCTTCTTCGCTGACTCGATCGTGGGCGGCGGCGAAGTAGCTATCGGCCACCGCCGCGACCCGCGTTCGCATCGCCGCAAAGTCGGCGACCATCGCTTGAGCGAGCCGCATGCGCTGTTCGATGCGAGCACCGAGGCCGTTGGGCACCCCACCGCCGTCACGGCCAGAGCTGCCGCCGGCGAGTCCGACCTCAGCCCGCATCACGGATTCGGCGGTCCCGCTACCAATGCCCACGAGCTTGCCCGTCGGATCGCGCTGGACCTTGACGATGGCGTTCATGAACCGGCGAACGTCGAGGTGTTCGCTCGCAAGCGCGGCGCGCAGCGTCGACACCAGGAACGGCTGGTCCTCGACACAGGTTTCGATCACGACCGTATCGGTTTGTTCCTGGTAGTGGAGACAAACCCTGATCTCTTCGCGCTTGCGGATCGCGATCGCGGCCAGCAGAGCTTCGAGTTGAGGGAGCAGTTCGGCGCTGCCCAGGCCTCGCAGGTCGCGAACGTCGACGGAGGCCAGCACCGACTTGGCCAAGCCGGTCAACTGTTCTCGATCGATCGTCTCCCGTGACGGCTGGTACGTCGTGATCGACTGTTGGACCTCGTGGACAAGACGGCTCGCTTGCTGGCGGACGAACATGTGTGCCGAGAAACTGCCAGCATCAGGGCGAGGTCCGCAACCGGCGGACTCCGGCATCCGCCACGGCGCAACCAGTTGCGCACCCCTCGAGAGATGGGCTCGGCGAGGTCCTGCTTCAGACCGGCCTGCGCGTGGCGCGGGATGCGAGCACCGGCCGGACCACGGGCTTCGCCGCGCGCAGCGGGCGAGCGTTCAGATCGACAGCCAAGCCATCGCCGAAAGCAGCAATGCGCCGAATGGACCGGCCAGCGGCCACACGAACGCCAGCGGGGCGTCGAGCACACCCCCGTCATCCAGGTCATCGGAGGCCGTGAACGCGGCGGTCGCAAGAAATCTCGGCATCGGTGACGTGCATCGCCTCGCGGCGCACCGAACTGTTGGGGCCCGCCCGGTCCGACTCGGGCCAGTGCGAACGCGCACAGTGCATCGGAGCCCTCGCACCCGTCGTGGTCACCGTGCGATGCTCGCGCGCCATGGTCCCGTTCGAGCCGAACGTGTCGCGCGACGTCTACGCTCAACGCCGCGCGCGGCTTGCCGCCAACCTGGGCGATGGCGCGCTCGTCCTGTATGGCGGCGAGCTGCGGACGCGCTCGAACGATACCGAGTTCCGCTTCAGGCCCGACTCGGACTTTCACTACCTCACGGGCCTGCGCGAACCGGGCGCCGTGATGGTGCTGCGGGCCGGTGCCGCACCGAAGTTCGTCCTGTTCGTACGTGCACGCGATCGCGACGCCGAGATCTGGGCTGGACGCCGGGTCGGCCCCGAAGGCGCAATGGCCCGCTACGGTGCGGATGCGGCCCACCCGCTCGGTGAGCTCGCGGAGCAGCTGCCCAAACTGCTCGATGGGGTCGCCAACGTGCACGTGCCGCTCGGTCGCTGGCGAGCGCTGGATCAGCATGTCCAGCGCGCGATTGATCACCTCCGCCGCCGCAACCGCTGGGGCGAGACCCCGCCCGACGCGCTGTGTGACGCGCGAACCACCGTCGGTGAGGATCGGATGACCAAGGACCCCGCGGCCATGGCCTCGCTGCGCCAAGCGGTCGAGATCAGCACCCACGCCCATCTCGCGGCCATGGGAGCCCTGCGTCCGGGGATGTTCGAGTACCAGATCGAGGCGCTGCTCGAGTACGAGTTCAGGCGCCGCGGGGCCCAGGCCGCGGCGTACGGCTCGATCGTCGGCGGCGGCGACAACGCCACGATTCTCCACTACGTCGAGAACGACGACGAGCTGCGCGACGGCGAACTGCTGCTCATCGACGCCGGGGCCGAGGTCGATCTGTTTGCCGCGGATATCTCGCGAACGCTACCGATCGGCGGGCGTTTTTCGCCGGCGCAGCGCGACGTGTATGACATCGTCCTGCGGGCGAACACGGCAGGGATCGCGGGCGCCGTCGTCGGCGGCGACATCGACAGCATTCACCGCACGTGCCTGCGGGTGCTTTGCGAAGGGCTGGCGTCGCTGGGACTGCTCGCCGGTGACATCGACGAAGCGCTCGAGAAAGAGACCTACAAGCGCTACTACATGCATCGCACGAGTCACTGGCTGGGCGCCGACGTGCACGACGCGGGACACTACACGCTGGGTCGAACCCCGCGACCGCTGCAGCCGGGGTTCGTATTGACGGTCGAGCCGGGTCTGTATATCCCGGCCGATGATGAGCTCGCGCCGCCAGAACTGCGCGGCTGCGGGATCCGCATCGAGGACGACGTGCTGGTCTGCGAGCAGGGGCCCGAGGTCCTGACCTGGCGCGTGCCCAAGACCATGGACGAGATCGAGGCGATCATGGCCGCTGCGCGTTGATCGGGCGTGCGACCAGACGAGGCCGGAGCCGATCGAGCGTGCGGGGCCCGATCCCGCGGACCTCCGCGAGCGCATCGACGCTGGCGAACGGTCGGGCCGCGATGACGCGCGCCGCCAGCTTCGGGCCAATGCCCGGCAGGCCCTCGAGTTCGCTGGCATCCGCGCTGTTCAGATCGGCGGGCTGGTCGAGCGCCTCGAGATCCGCCGGCGGCATGCGTGTGATGCCAGCCGCCCGCCCCGCGCTGCACAGGGCGCCACTGTCGATCGCGTCGCCTCCGTGAACCGGGGTTTCGCCCTCGGGATGCGCGGGCCCGCAGAGCCCGGCGACTGTCATGGGCGCCTCGCCGTCGCATGCGAGGATGCCGTCAATGCTGAGTGCCCGCGCGCACCGCAACGGGCCAGATGGCGCCGGCGCCAGGGGCTCCGCCGGCAGCACCGCGATCGCAACGAGCAGCATCAGCGCAGAGGGAACGAATTCACGGCGCGGCTCAGCCACAACGCGCGGCTCGTCGACCACCGAGGCCGGGATGTTGCGGGTCAGCTCGTCGGCTTGGTGCCGAACAGTCCCAGCTGGGCAAGGCGCGCCAAGACCTCGTCGGCGTCACCACGCGTGGACCGTCGGCGAAGCTCCTCGTCGAGGAGGATGGCAAGTCCGGCACGGCAGCTCCCGCAGCCCGTCCCCGCCTCACAGCCCTGGGCAATATCCTCGAGCGTTCGCGCGCCCAAGCGAATGACCCGCCGGACCTCCGCCTCTTCGACCACGAGACAGTGGCATAGCAGCCGACCCATGCGCCCAGCCTTCTTCTTAGCGCAGACCTGCGGGCGAGGCCATGAATTGTCGGATCGGCCCACCACACGCCGGTAGGGTCAGGCTTCGACGCACACGCGGGTCAGGCTTCGACGCACACGCGCGTCAGGCTTCGACGCGCACGCGCGTCAGGCTTCGACGAACACGCCATCACCGCGACGACGCCGGAGCTCCTCGGCCCACGGAGCGCCCTGGGGACTTGCGCCCAACGCCACGAAGAGATCGGGCCACTGCCCCAAGGCTTCGGTCGCGGCCTCGCGCGCGGCCACCATCAAGGCGGTCGCTTCCGCGCCGGTGAGCGGGATTGGCAACCGCGGCGCTCCAGCCTGACGCCGACCGAAGACCTCGCCCGGTCCGCGCAGCCGCAGATCGGCCTCCGCGACGGCAAAGCCGTCCGCGTGCTCGGAAAGCACCCGCAACCGCGCACCGATCTCCGAGGACTCACCGGCCGGGGTGTGAAGCACGCAGATCGCCTCGCCGCCGCCGCGTCCGACTCGACCGCGAAGCTGATGGAGCTGCGACAGGCCGAAGCGCTCGGCATGTTCGACGAGAATCGCCGAGGCGGCGGGCACGTCGACGCCGACCTCGATCACCGTGGTGGCCACGAGTACGGCGAGCTGGCCGCTGCGGAACGCCGCCATCACAGCGTCCTTGTCGCGACTGGACAACCGGCCGTGTACCACCCCCACCGCGTGGCTCGGCAATGCCCTGCGAAACGCGGCGGCGGTCGCCTCGACATCGGTCACGTCGAGTTCCTCACTGGCTTCGACCAGCGGGCACACGACAAACGCCTGAGCGCCCGCGCGCACTCGGTTCGCCACCCGCCCTCGCGCGATCGGCAGCGCTTTGGGACCGCACAGCACCTCGGTCATCGGCGGCTGCCGTCCGGGCGGTAGCTCGTCGATCACAGTGAGGTCGAGCTCGCCATAGGCGACCAGCGCGAGGCTTCGCGGGATCGGTGTCGCGGTCATCACCAGCAGGTGCGGGCGCTCGCCCTTGTCGCGCAGTCTTGCACGTTGCTCGACGCCGAAGCGGTGCTGTTCGTCGACGACGACCAAGCCTAGCCGATCGAAGCCGACGTCTCGGGTCAGAAGTGCGTGCGTACCGACGAGGAGATCAACGCCTCCCGCCCCGGTGATGGCGACGAGACTCTCGCGTACGCCGCCTTTGGTCGCGCCCGTCAGCAGCGCCAGCTTGAGCCCCGCGCGATCGCACCACGGCTGCAAGGTACGAAAGTGTTGCTCGGCGAGAATCTCGGTCGGGGCCATCACTGCGGTTTGCCCGCCCTGCGCCGCGACGGCCAGCGCGGCGGCAAACGCAACCGCAGTCTTCCCGCACCCCACGTCGCCCTGCAGCAGCCGCATCATCGGCGGGCCCTCGGCCATTGCCGCGAAGACCTCCTCGATTGCGCGCCGCTGCGCCCCGGTCAGCACGAACGGAAGCGCCGCGACAAGCCGCCCCCACAGCGCCGGATCCGCGTCCACGCGAACGGCAGTGTCGACATCGCGATATCGCCGACGCGTGATGCCCAGCGCGAGCTGGACGAAGAACAGCTCCGAGAATGCGATGCGTCTGTGCCCCGGGGAAAGGCCGGAACAAAGCGCGGCGACGGCGGCATCGTCGAGATCACCCGATGGATCATGCAGTGATGCCAACGCCTCGTCCAAGCTCGGCAACCCGTGGGCCAACCGCAGCGCTTCGGGCAACGGATCGAGAGCATTGGCCTCGCGCAACCGGGCCACCGCTGCACGCACGAGCTTGGCCACGGTCGCGGCCGCCACGCCCTCGACGACCGGGTAGCGCGTTGCGACCGGTGGCAGCGGCAGCGAGGGATCGCGCAGTTGCGGATGCACGAACGACCAGCGTCCCTGGTGCTGTCGGGCGATGCCGATCACGCGCACGCGGCCGTCCTTCGCCCACTGCGCCAAACCGCCGGTCGGTTGAAACCACCGGGCAACGACTCGCGCGGCGACCGGCCCCGCCGGTTCGGCGCTGGTCTCGGGCTCGAGCTCCATCGACGCGGAGAACCGCCCACCGAAGAAACCCTGGCGCACACCGCGGACAGCGGCCACGAACGTGACGGTCTCGCCCTCGCGAAACTCCTCCACAGAACGTTCGCGACGAAGATCCATGTAAGCCGCGGGCAGCAACATCGCGAGATCCTCGAGGGTCGCGAGGTCGCGTTCTCGCAGCCGCGCCGCAGTGGCCGGACCTACGCCCGGAAGTGTATCCACGCCGTGATCACGCACATCAGCAGGGAGCGGCCCCGCCGCTGGCGCTGCGGCGGGACGACGCTTGCCGCCGGCCTGCGCGAGCAGTCGCATCAGCAGCGCCACGAGTTCGAGTCGAGCTTGCCGGCCGCTGTCTTCCCACTGCGACAGACCCTGTTCGACACGCGCGCGCTCCGGCCAGGCCGCATTGCCCGCGGCGGCGGCATCCCAGGCCGCCTGCAGCCGCGGCCCCAGCTTCGGATCACTCACAGTGGCGAAGCCGTTGGCGCCTGCTGCACGGACGACCTCACGCAGTCGATCGAGTTTCTGATCCGCGGAGGCCGTCCGCCGCGCCGCCTTGGCCACCGTTTCGGTCAGGCCGGCGTGATGAACGAGAAACGCAACTCGTGGTCGCACAGCCGATAGACAGTGCCCTCTTGGATGAGGTGATTGTCCACGCGCTGGCCGTTGAACTCGACACCGTTGGTGCTCTCGAGATCCTTGATGTAGTACTGCCCGTTCCGCCGCACGATCGCGCAGTGGCGACGCGAGATGTTCGCGTCTTTGATCGGGAGATCGCTGTACTTGGAGCCGCGACCGATCACGAACTGATCCTGGTTGACCTCGTAGACCTGACCTTCGAAGTACAGGTACAGCGGACGCGAGACCGGCGTCGGTGCCGGCGCGGCAACCGGCGCGGGCGCCCGACTACTCGGTGGAGGCAATCGTCCCGGAGCGGCGACGGGACGCGGCGCGGCTGCCGGCACCGGCGCCGGCGCCACGGGTCGGGCTGCCGGTGCTCGTGCTGGCGCTGCAACGGGGGCTGCGGCCGCCGGACGAGCGGCCGGCGGCGATGGTGCCGCCGGAGCGTCCGCCTTGCGCGAGAACAGCTGGACGAGGGCCGCCTGGATTACATCATCGGCAGACATGCCCCGGCGACTGGCCAGAGCCTCCACGCGATCCCACAGGTCGTCCCTACAGGTGAACTGATGCAGCGTTCGTCCCATGAAAAATGATGCGGCGAGCGACCCGAGGGCTGGTGTCCGGCGAATCCGCCCAACCAGGCGGCCCACGATCAGGGACCACGACGCATCCTAGTGGGTGAAAACGGGCTGGGTCAACCCTGCTTTGTCATCCGGGGGCCGGTATGCTGGCACGCCGGTGCCCCGGCGCTGTCCGACGATGCCACCCAGCCGCAGCGCCGCAGGCCAACGCAGGTATGCCGTGAGACTCCGGCTCGGGCCTACGCGCGCGGGCCTGGCCGTGTCGCCGGTCGCAGGTCCCGGGGTCGCCCTCGGGCTGGTCGCCGCCTTGGTCTGTGGTTTGGGACATCCCGCGACCGCTAACGCGCTGCCTGGCCAGGCGCTGCGCCTCGGTGGCATACGTGCCCAAGGGCCCGCCAGCCGCTCGGTGACAGCCCTGCATCACAACCCCGCGATGCTGGCGACACTGCGCCGGGCCGCCTTCCAGATCGCGGTCACCGCGGCCGCAGACCAGCAGATCGTTCGCCGCCACACGATCGACCCGGCCACGGGGGAACCGCTCGACACCCTCGGAGGCCGGACCTCCCTGGTCCAGCCGGGCTTCGACTATTTCATCGGTGGGTCGCTCCATTTCGACCCCGTGGCGATTGGACTCGGGATCTACTCGCTGGGCACGACCATGCGGCTCGCGAGCGCAACCCCGCTGCGCTATCACCTCGCGCCCGACCCGGATCGTGGCTGCTTGAGCATCGGGCTCGACTCCTGCGCGCCCAACGGTGGGCAGGTGAGCTACCGACACGACGTCACCGCAGCGATTGCCTACGACGGCGGACAATTTCAGCTCGGCGTCGGCCTGCACTTTCCCATGGCCCGCGAGCGATTTGCGTTCGACGAGGACACGGCCTTGGGTTCGCAAGGATCCGCCGAGTCGCCATGCACCGACAAAGAGGACCCGGCTTGCGCGGAGCGCATCGGGTTCAAGGGCTGGACCCGATGGGTCGCGCCGGACGGAACGCCACCCGGGTTTGACGCCGCGCTCAGCTTCGGCGTCGGCGTACAGCTCGCCAACGACACCGTTCGGCTCGGTGCCCGCTACCGCACCTTTCCGCTGCGGCGCGCCGGCGAGATCGCGCTGGGCGGAGTTGCCCTCGTCTGTCGGCCCGATGCGACCCTCGACGAAACTTCGAGCGTTCAGAACTGCTCGAGCGCATCGACGATCAACGCGACACTTCGCGAGCGCCTACCGCAAGAGCTCGCGCTCGGCGTTGCAGTGGTGCTCGGACGCAACCGCGACTGGCATCTCGATACCAACCTCTACTGGCTCGATCTCTGCCAGGGCGGAGTCGCGCGAGCGTCGTGCCGCGACAACGGCGGACAAACCCTGCGCCTCGTGGGACTGGACCGACGCGCATTTGCCCTCCCCGAGTTCACGCGGTACCGCGGGCTTCAGGACGTGTATGGCGCCGACGCGTACGTCAGCTACCGGGCGCACGCGCGGGCGTCGGCGCTGTTTGCCGGACACGCGAGCACCGCGGCGGCGCGCCGCGCCGCTGCCCATGCGGGCGGAGCCGACGGAGCGCGCCTGGGCATTTCCGCCGGTGCTCAGATCCGACTGCGCGCCGGCCCGCGCGCCCAGTTCACCTTGCTGCTGACGCCAGGCTACGGCCTCGATCTCTCGCTGCCCCGCCGTGTCGACCCGAGCCGCGCAGCATACTCTCCGGCGGCCGCGGCGGACTTCGCGTCCACCGGCGGGGATATCAATGCCGCCGGCGCAGACGCCGTGTTGGCTGGACAAGCGCGCTCGACCAACGCCGGACGCTACTTTGGGCTGACCCACTCGTTCTCGCTGGCGGTGTCGTGGGGTGACGGCATCACCGACTAGAGGCCAACCTCGTGCGGTTTGGCCTCACCTCCGTGCATGGCCGAGGCCGGCTGGTATGCTGCGCGAGTGAAGATCCGCGCGTCGGTCGCGTTGTTGTGTCTCGCGATGGCCGGGTCGATCCCGGCGTGCAAAGCGTCCGGAGGCCTGGCCACTCCTGACACCAGCACGATCGTTGCCGTCGAAGACCTCGACGATTTCGAACGGGCACTCAACCGCTACGCACTGCTGCCCCCCGAGTCGATCGCGCGGCGTGACCAGGCTGCTGCACTGGAGGCCTTCCTTGGTGGCTACGTCACCCGTCAGATCGACGGTGGCGAGTACGACGAAGCGGTACAGGCCCTTCGCTACGGCGTCGCGCTCTACACCCCCGCTGAGCTGCGCGACGAAGCGGTCACCTCCACCGCGCTCGCCGAGATGGCCGGTGACGTGTACCGCGTGACGGCAAGGCGCGGTGCGGAGACCCCCTCGCTGCTCGCACTTGCCGTACGTCAACGGTTCGCGGACGCCGCCGGACGGGCGCGGGCCGTGGAACAGTGGAAGACCCTCGAGGAATGGGTCGTCCGCAACGGGCCCTTCGCAGAAGAACCGCTGCTGCGCCACGAAGAGCTCGAGCGCGCGCTCGAGGATGTCGCCGCTGCGTTCCCGAGCCCGTTCGTGGTCCGTCGGCTCGCCGACCTCTACCTCGCCCGATACGACGCGGCCAAAGCAACCAACGGACAGGATGCTGGAAGCACTGCGCAGCGCCGCATCGAGGTGACCGGCTACCTGTTGATGCGCGCATATCTCCGCGCCGACGACATCGATGGTGCACGAACAGCACTCGCCCGCGTCGAGCTCGACATGCCGGTCGCGAAGCTGGCAGAACTGATGAACGATGCCTTCCGCCCGCGACGCAGCGCGACCGCACTGCTTGCGTTTGCCGAGCAGTTCGCCCCGGACGCCGCCGCGGATGCCGACGACCCCTACACCACCCAAGGCTGGGCGATTGTCGACAATCTGTCGCGGCGCGCGGTTGCGGGCTATCCGAAGGACGCCTATGTCCACCTGCTGCGGGCCCGGACCCTGCGCAACGCCGGACTCGGCGTCGCGGCGATCGAGCATCTGCGCCGGTGCTTGGCGCTCAAAGAGGACGTGTTCGGCGCATGGCAGGAGCTCGCACAGCTCGAGCAGCGCGACCTCGAACGCATCGCTGCACGGAATCCTGCTGCGGCGGCCGACCGTCTCCCACGCCTCGAGAAAATGCACGACCGCGCCACGAAGCTGTGGTCCGATCGGCCGATCCGGCCCGGCATGCCAGAGGCCTTCTACACCGTCGCCCAGGGGCTCTACGAGGTTGGAGACGCTCGCCGAGCAGAGCTGTTGCTGCGCCGCAGCGTCGGGATCGAGC
>CANLQR010000181.1 GCA_947492135.1 Deltaproteobacteria bacterium
TCGGGACGCTGGGCGGCGACGCGGGCGAGTTTCTGCTGCTGCTCGCGGCGATCGAGAAGACCTGCGGCAAGAACTTCACCCAGCCCGAGGTGCGGGCCCTGCTCAACCGGCGACTCGACGCCATGGGGCGCTTTTACATCCACACCGACATCAACGCGGGCAACGCGTTCATCGCCTCGATGCGCAGCGACCGACGGCTCGACGCCGCGCTCGAGCACATCACCGAGACGCTGCAGTGGCGCAGCTTCCTCGCGAGTCCGCCGCCCGAGGTCCAGGACATCATGCTCGAGCACTTGCTGCAGCCGGGCCACATGGGCTGTGGCCACGTGCGCATGACGTGGCAGAATCCCGAGCGCTACGGCGTGCGCGCGGAGCTGACGCGGATGTTCTTGCAAGCCTTCTTGCAGGCGCGCTGGAACGGCGCCGTCGAAGCCGAGTTCGTGCCGCTGGCCGGCGGACATGCCGAGCAGGCGGTGCTGCAGGTCTCGGTTGCCGGCGATCTGCAGCCGTTCACCCCGGTCCCTTTGGTCTCACCGTCGTGCGAGGGCACGCAGATGTTCGTGTGCCACCCCCAGGTCGTCGGATTTCTCCGGCGGCAGCTGGTCAGCTTCGCGCTGCAACAGCGCGCGCTGGTCCCGAGCGTCTCGGCCGAAGCCCTCACCGCGACGCTCGACGAGCTTGCCGGCGCCCAGGCGGCGGCCACACTCGGCGTGCTCGCCAAGGGCTTGCCGATCTTCGATGTCGTGTATGCACCGGGGGCCTGGGAGGTCCGCGACGGTGGCCGTGTCCCCGGCTGATCGCGATCCGGGCCGCGGTCTTGCCCCGGACCCGGACCGTGGCATCGAGTCCGACCGTCGACTCCTCGATCTCATCCTCCACTACGACTGCAATCTGGCGTGCGACTACTGCACCATCTCGCCGCAGATGCGCACGCGCGTGTTGAGCACCGCGGCGGCCATCGCCGCGATGGAGCGGGCGCGGGCCGACGGCATCACGCGGATCTCACTGACCGGCGGTGAGCCCACGATCCGGCCCGACCTTCTGGGCCTGGTGCGTCGCGCCGCCGGGCTCGGCTTCGGCGAGATCAAGCTGCAGACCAACGGCCTGCTGCTCGGCGCCGGACAGAACCTCGCCCGCCTGATCGACGCCGGCGTCGGGCTGGTCCATGTGTCGATCCATACCCACGAGCGCGGCGCCTACGAGGCGCTCGTGCGACGGCCAGGCACGTACGATGCGCTCGTCGCTGGCCTGCGAGCGCTGGTGGCTGCCCGCGTCCCGACCATGGCCGATGTCATTCTCCAGCGCAGCACCTATGCTCGGCTGCCGGCAGCCCTGCGCTGGCTTCATGCGCTCGGGATCACCGCCGCAGACCTGTGGTTCGTCTCGCTGACCGACCACAACCGCGACAACGTCGCTTCGATGCCGCGGATGACCGAGGTCTTGCCGAGCCTCGCCGCGGCGCTGAGTTGTGCCGACGAGCTCGGCATGCGCGTCCGCTCGCTGCACATCCCGCGGTGCCTGCTGGGCCCACTGCACGAGCACGCCTGGAATCCCGCCGACGAGGGTGTCCGCGTGGTGAGTCCGGACGCGAGCTTCGATCTGCGCGCGAGCCGTCTGACCCCGGGGACTCGTGTGCCGGCGTGCTCGGGTTGCGAGCACGAGGCGCGGTGTCCAGGCATCCGCGCGGACTACCTCGATCGCTACGGGGACGCCGAGTTCGCTGCGGCCCGCGGCCTGGCGTTGCCGCGACATCTCCCCGTGGTGCCCGTGGTGCCCGTGGTGTGAGAAACGAGGTCGGGCCAAAAGGCCTTTGCCGCGCGATCTCGGGCGGATTCGGCTCCCGGCCAGCACGCGGTGTGTGGAGCCTCGCGAATGACCAAACCGCGCGACGCCCCGGCCGCCGCGAAGATCGGCGAACGCGCTGCTACTCTCCGGCCGAACGATGTTCCTGCTGCTCCGCAACGCCGAGGTCCATGCGCCCGAGCCCTTGGGACGCAATGACGTGCTCCTGGCGGGTGAGCGGATCGTCGCGATGGCCCCCCACATCGGGGAGCTTCCCGACGGCTGTGCCTGCGAGGCGATCGATCTCGGGGGACGCCGATTGATCCCGGGGTTGGTCGATGCCCACGTTCACCTCGGTGGTGGCGGTGGCGAAGCCGGGCCGCACACGCGCGTGCCTCGCTGCACCGCGGGCGCCCTGGCGCGCGCTGGCGTGACCACCTGTGTCGGCGTGTTGGGGACCGATGGGACCACGCGCACGGTCGCCGATCTGGTCGCGTGCGTGCTGGGCCTGCGCGCCGAGGGACTCTCGGCGTGGTGTTGGACCGGCAACTACGAGGTCCCCGTCCGCACCCTGTGTGGATCGATTCGTGAGGACCTGGTGTGGATCGACCCGATCATCGGCGTCGGCGAGCTCGCGCTGTCCGATCACCGCTCGTCGCAGCCGACGCTCGACGAGCTGCTGCGAATCGCGGCCGACGTCCACACCGCGGGCATGCTGGCGAACAAGGCCGGCGTGCTGCACCTGCACATGGGCGACGGCCGGCGTGGCCTCGACCTGGTGCGGCAGGCGATCGAGCGCTCCGAGCTACCCGCGAGCATGTTCCATCCCACCCACGTCAATCGCAACCCGGGGCTCCTGCGCGAGGCCCAGGCGCTGGCGCGCGAGCACGGCTGCACGATCGACGTGACGGCGTTCCCCGACCATGACCTCGGCGACGCGATCGCGGCCCACGAAGCGATCGCCGCTTGCCTCGATGCCGGCGTGCCGATCGAACGCATCACCTGCTCGTCGGACGGCGGCGGCTGCATGCCGACGTTCGACGCCGACGGCCGCATCGTCGCGATGGGTGTGGGCCAGCCGTCGAGCCTCATGGTGACGCTCGGGCGCCTGCTCGCTTTCGGCCTGGCCATGGCCCCTGCACTCATGCCGTTTTCGACCAACGTCGCGCGGCTCCTGCGGCTGCCCCGCAAGGGCCGGATCGCGCTCGGCGACGACGCGGACGTCATCGCGCTGGACGATGACGGTGCTGTTCATTGTGTGATCGCGCGCGGACAACCCTGGGTCCGCGACGGCGCCTCGACCCGCTGGGGGCTCTTCGAAAAGGTGATGACTTAGCCATGTGTCCCGCGAAGGTCGATCCGAGCAACGGTCGCGGCTACATCGTCCCGGTCGGTGGTGCCGAGGACAAGCAGCACGGCGCCGTGATTCTGAGTCGTTTCGTCGAGGTCGCGGGGGGCTCCGCCGCGCGCATCGCGATCATCCCCACGGCCTCCAAGCAGCGCGACACCGGCAGCCGCTACGAGCGACTGTTCAGCGAGTTCGGTGCCGGTGCTGCGTTCTCGTTGGCGTACAACGATCGCAGTGACACCGACCGCGAGGACTGGCTCGACCGGCTGTCCGGCGCCACGGGGATCTTCTTGACGGGCGGCAACCAGCTGAGGATCTCGACGATTCTCGGAGGGACGCCGGTCGCCAAGAAGATCCGCTCGCTCAACGCGGCAGGCGTCGCAGTCGGCGGCACCTCGGCGGGTGCCGCGATCTTGTCCGAGCACATGATCGCGTTCGGCGACAGCGGCGCGACACCGCGCGCCGGGCTGGTGTCTCTGGCGCCGGGGTTCGGCCTGACCAATCGCGTGATCATCGATCAACACTTTCGCCAGCGCGATCGACTCGGTCGCCTGCTCGCAGCGCTCGCCTACAACCCGTTCGCGATCGGGCTCGGGCTCGACGAGGACACCGCTGGTTTCGTCGATCCCAACGACGTGATCCACGTCGTCGGTGCCGGCGCCATCACGGTGGTCGATGCGTCGACCCTCGAGCACTCTTCGATGGGTCTGGCAGAGTCGGGCGAGGCCATCTGCCTGACCGGCATTCGCTTGCACGTGCTGACTGCAGGGTCGACGTTCGACCTGCACACGCGCAAGGCAGTGCCCCCGCCGGCGAGTGTCGAATGAAACCCGGATACGGCGCGCGGCTTGCCGTGCTCGCCGCACTCGCGCAAGGGTGCCGCCCCGAGCCGGTGGTCGCGACCAACTCACCGGCTTTGCCGATCGTGCCCGACGTCGCAGCAACCCCCACGCTCCAGACCCCCGAGCAGGCGGTGCGTACGCTCGAACGCCGGCTCCTCGATGCGGTGCGCGTGCAAGTGGTGTTCGCGATCGAATCGCACGGTGCGGTCGAGACCAAGCTGCGCGGCATCCTGGTGGTCGGACCCGATCACCGCATGCTGCTCGAGGCCCAGGGCACGTTTGCGGGCGAGGTTGGCGGCGCTCGCATCGAGTGTGACGGCACCACCATGAGAGGCCGATCGGGCACCGCGCGGCTCGAGATGCCCTGCCCCAGCGGCCTCGCGCCCGCGCTGTTGCTCGGTCTGGTGCGCATGGGGGTGCTGCACAACATCGCCCGAGCGTGGTTCGCCAAACCCCCCGAAACCTCGACGATCCCGCCGCGCGACGCCACGGCTGCACCCGCGGAGGCGATGGATGCGTGGGTCACGTCGGCAAAACACCGCCCAGCCCAGACGGCGGTGAGTTCGGGCGAGGGAGGCACGGGGGTCGCGTTCGATATCATCGTCGACGGGCAGCCCGTGGGCGACACCATGCTGTTGCTCGATGCCGCCGGCCTACCCACGCTGCGCGAACAGACCGTCCATTTCCCGGGCGGCCCCGATGCGCCGGACAGCGAGATGCACGTCGTCGAGCGCTACGAGTCGGTCGAGATCACGGCGAGATGACGCGGGGCAGGTTTCCGATCTACAAAGGGTGGCTCTTACCGCCTTTGGCCCCCATGAAGATTCTCGAGCGCCGTGTCTACCGAGGTCCGAATCTCTACGCCCGCTTCCCGGTGATCCGTCTGCGGGTCGATCTCGGTGGACTCGAACAGCATCCCACCGGCAAGCTGCCCGACTTCGTCGAGGGGCTGGTGTCGACGATCCCCACGCTCGAGGAGCACACCTGCTCGTACGGCAGCCGGGGCGGGTTCTTGCGGCGCATGCGTGAGGCCGAGGGCACCTGGATGGGCCATGTGCTCGAGCACGTCGCGATCGAGATCCAGGTGCTGACGGGCGCGAAGGTCTCGTTCGGCAAGACCCGCGGGGCGGGCAGTGAAGGCCAGTACCACGTGGTCTACGAGTTCGAGGAGGAGCGGGTTGGCGAGGCCGCCGGCCAGCTCGCGCTGCGCCTGGTCGACTCCCTGCTGCCGGTCGAGCTGCGCAGCGACCCCAGCGATGAGCTCGACTTTCGCCGCGAGCTCGACGAGCTCATCGAGTTCGCGCAGCGCCGTCAGTTCGGTCCGTCCACGGCGTCGATCATTCGCGCCGCCGAGGACCGCGACATCCCTTGGATCCGCCTCAACGACCACTCGCTGGTCCAGCTCGGTCACGGTCGTTTTCAGAAGCGTATCCAGGCCACGGTCACCTCGGAGACCCGACACATCGCCGTCGACATCGCCTCGGACAAGGAGCTGACCAACAAGATCCTCGCCGACCTCGGGCTGCCGGTACCCCGGCAGTACGTGGTGCGCTCTGCCGAGCGTGCGGTCGCCGCGGCCAACCGACTCGGCTACCCGGTCGTGGTCAAGCCGCTCGACGCCAACCACGGCCGTGGCGTGTCGATCGACCTCAACGACGACGACGCCGTCACCGTCGCGTTCGGCAAGGCCAACGAGCACGCGCGACAGGTGATCGTCGAGACCTACATCAGCGGCTTCGATCACCGCATGCTGGTCGTCAACGGCGAGCTGATCGCGGTCGCCAAGCGGGTGCCGGGACACGTGGTCGGCGATGGCGAGCGCACCGTGGAACAGCTCGTCGACCTCGTCAACGCCGACCCCCGCCGGGGTATCGGCCACGAAAAGGTCCTCACCCGCATCGAGATGGATCACCAGGCCCTGCGCCTGCTCGAGCAGGCCGGGCTGACGTCGAGCAGCGTGCTGCCCGCCGGGCAGACCTTCTATCTGCGCTCGACCGGCAACCTCTCGACCGGTGGTACTGCGATCGACCTGACCGATGTCGTGCATCCCGACAATCGCGAGGTCGCGGTCAGGGCGGCGCGGGCGATCGGCCTCGATGTCGCTGGCATCGACTTCATCACCCCCGACATCTCCGAGTCACATCGCACCGGAGGCGGTGGCATCTGCGAGATCAACGCGGCTCCGGGTTTCCGTATGCACGTGTCGCCGACCGAGGGCACGCCGCGCGACGTCGCCGGCCCGGTCATCGAGATGCTGTTTCCCCAGGGAACGCCGAGTCGCATCCCGATCGCCGCGATCACCGGCACCAACGGCAAGACCACGGTGGCGCGCATGCTCGCGCACATCCAGAAGATGTCCGGCTTCACCGTCGGACTGTGCACCACCGACGGCGTGTACATCGACGGCGAGCGCACGGTCCTGGGCGACATGACCGGCCCGATGGCCGCGCAGATGGTGTTGCGCGATCCTCGGGTCGACTTCGCCGTGCTCGAGACCGCGCGCGGCGGCCTGCTGCGTGCGGGCATGGGCTACCGGACGTGCAACGTGGGCTGTGTGCTCAACGTGTCCGCCGATCACCTGGGCATGGGCGGCATCGACACCCTGGACCAGCTCGCCGAGGTCAAGCGCATCGTCGTCGAGGTCGCTCGCGACTGCGCTGTGCTCAACGCCGACGACGACCTGGTGCTGTTCATGGGCGGCCACACCGAGGCCAAGCGGATCGCCTACGTCACGATCAACCCAAAGCACGATCTGGTCCGGCAGCACATCCGCGCGGGCGGTGCGGCGGCGGTGCTCGAGGAGGGCATCAATGGGCAGATGATCACCCTCTACGACCGCGGCAGTCACATCCCGTTGCTGTGGGCGCACCTGATCCCAGCGACCCTCGAGGGCAAGGCCGTCTTCAACGTCCAGAACGCGATGTTCGCGGCGTTGATGGCGTTCGTGATGGGCTGCAAGGTCGACAACATTCGCCAGGGCCTTCGCACCTTCGACACCACGTACTTCCAGGCGCCCGGCCGCCTCAACGTGTTCGACAAGCTGCCGTTTAGGGTGATCCTCGACTACGGACACAATCCCGCGGCGGTCAGGGCGATGGCCGACCTCGCGACCCGCTTGGAGGTCACCGGGCAGCGGGTGTGCGTGCTCGCGGCCCCCGGCGACCGGCGCGACGACGACCTGCTCGAGATCGCAAGGTCCGCAGCCAGCGCGTTCGAGCGCTTCATTCTGCGCACCGACGACGACACCCGCGGCCGCGATCGCGACCAGATCACGGGCCTGCTGCGCAAGGGCCTGGTCGCCTGTGGTGTGGATCCCGCGGCGATCACAGTGACGCCCGACGAGACCCAGTCGATCGAAGAGGCCTTGTCTTCGTGCAAGCCCGGCGACCTGTTGGTGATTTTCGGCGACAAGATCTCGCGCTGCTGGAAACAGATCACAAAGTTCAAGTCCGAGGGTCCCGTCGCGGCGGTCGAAACGACCGACATCGTGCGGGTCGATCCGATCGAGCCCGCGCCAACCACGAAGCGCTGGGAGCTGGGTGGGACCCTGGTGGAAGACGAGCGTGGCGTTCGAATCGTCCGCGACACCGAGGACTAGCGCGATCGCTTTTCTCCGGACACGAACGGCGATGAAGCTTCTCGACTCCAGGCGGCTCACCGGCCCCAACCTCCAGCTGCACGAGCCCGCGGCGATCGCCGAGGTGGAGTTCGAGCCAGGCGAGACCGCGGATGCCGTCATCTCGCACTGGCACGACGCGCTCACGCGCATGCTCGACGCGGTGGGCTGGTCCGACGCGACTCGTTTCGTGCGGCCGTTCGCCGACCAGCGCGGCGCGGCGCTCGGGTTCGCCGCGCCCCTCGACGCGCTGTATGCCGCGACCGAGGTCAACGAGTGGGCGATCGCCGTTGCCGAGGCCGCGATCGCCGACACCAGGACGCCGCGGTTCGAGCGCAACGTCGCACGCATCGCCGCGGCGATTGCGGCTGAGCAGCGCCCCGACCTCGTGCAGCTCGTGGCCGAAGCCGCGACCCACGGACTCCCGGTATTGATCGACGAGGACGGCGTCACGGTCGGCCTGGGTGCCCACTCGCAGACCTGGCCACTGGACCGCGTCCCTGCACTCGCGGACATCCCCTTCGCTACGCTGGGCACGATCCCGGTGGTCGCGGTGACGGGAACCAACGGCAAGACCACCTGCACGCGGTGGTTGACGCGCATCTTTGCGAACGCAGGCCAGACCAGTGGAAGCACCTCGACCGATGGGATCGTCGTGGACGGCAGGCTGATCGAGGACGGCGACTGCTCGGGACCCGGCGCCGCACGCCGGTTGTTGCGCTGCACCGAGCTCCAGGCCGCGGTGCTCGAGACCGCGCGCGGTGGTCTATTGCGTCGGGGTTTCGTGTTGCCACGCTGCGACGCCGCGCTGCTCACCAACGTCAGCGACGATCATCTCGGCGAGTTCGGGATCCAGACCGTCGATGAGCTCGCTTCGGTCAAGGCGATCATCGCCCAGTGTGTGGATCCCGAGGGACTGGTGGTGCTCGGGGCCGACAGCGACGCACTCGCGCGCCGGCCGTGGCGCTTTGCGGCCCCGCAGGTGTGGTTCTCCGGGCGACCCGACCACCCTCGCATTCGCGAACACCTGCGCACCGGTGGCGAAGCGTGGTTCGTGGACGACGGCGCGATCGTCCGCGCGCGTGGGGACCGCCGCGATGCCCTGGTGAACGTCGCCGACCTCGCGCTGGCGATCGACGGCGCCGCGCCGCACAACGTGCTCAACGCGCTGGGCGTCGCCGCCATCGCCACCGGTCTGGGCTTGCCACGGCAAGCGATCGTGGCCGGCCTGTGCGACTTCGGCCGCGAACCAACCGATAATCCCGGACGACTCGAGCGCTACGAGCTCGACGGCGTGCTGGTGGTGCTCGACTTCGCCCACAACCTCGAGGGGCTGCGCGGGCAAATCGACGTCGTCGCTGCGTTGCGGCGCGAACGCACCGGGCGCTTGGTGGTGTCGTTTGGCATGGCCGGCGATCGCAGCGACGAGATGCTCGGCGCACTCGCAGCGGAGATCGGCCGCATGCGACCCGACCACGTGATCGTGCGCGAGCTGCCCGACTACCTGCGTGGGCGAGGTCCTGGTGAGGTTCCGGCGATCCTGCGGGCCGCGTTCGAGCGCAGCGGCGTGCCGGCGGCCGCGATCGATGAGTCCCCGGACGCCCGCAGTGCCATCGCGATGGCGCGGCAGTGGGCCCAACCCGGGGACATGATCGCCGTGTTCGCCCACACCGACCGCGTACCGATGTGGTGAACGGCTCGTGGGCCGCGCGGGCTCCCGGGCATGGTCTCGCGGCCCCCTAGCCTCCCCGACCGGCATCGTCGCGGTCGCGCAGGCGATAGCCGACCCCAGGCTCGGTGACCAGGAACCGCGGCCGCGCCGGCTCGCGCTCGATCTTCTTGCGTAGCTCTGCCATGTGCACGCGAACGTAGTGCGTGTGGGTCGCATACGCCTGGCCCCAGACCTCGGTGAGGATCTGCTGGTGCGTGAGCAGCTTGCCGAGGTTGCGGCCCAGGAGCGCAAGGATCCGGTACTCGATCGGCGTGAGATGGACCTCTACACCCGCCAGAGTGACTCGACGCCGCTCGAGATCGAGGTGGAGTTCGCCGACATCGACGAGGGGCGCGCGCTCGCCGAGCTCGGCGTCGTGGTGACGGAACGCGACCCGCATCCTCGCGAGCAGCTCGTTCATGCCGAAGGGCTTGGTCAGATAGTCGTCGGCCCCGGCATCGAGGGCCTCGACCTTGTCGCTCTCGCGCCCGCGCGCCGAAACCACGAGAATCGGCGCCCGACTCCACTCACGGATCTTGCGCGTCAGCGCGATGCCATCGCCGTCGGGCAGGCCCAGGTCGAGCAACACGAGGTCGGGGTTGTGGGTGGTGATGGCGACCAACGCCTCGCGCACGGTCGCGGCCTCGACGAAACGGAAGCCCTGGGCCTGCAGCGACGCCCGCAAAAATCGGCGCATGGCGACCTCGTCCTCGACCACCAGCACCAGTTTTCCATCCGCGCTCATGCCCACTCCTTCACGACCGGGGCGTCCACCGCCGACGCCGGTTGATCGACGCGGCACGGCAGCGTGACCTCGAGGCACGCGCCGCCACCGTCGCGCACGAACGCCATGATGGTGCCGTCGTGGAGTTCGACGATCGCCCTGCAGATCGCGAGCCCAAGCCCAAAACCGTCGCGGTGCCGGGCATCGCCACGCACGAACTTCTCGAACGCTCGCGGGCCCAGACCCGCGGGCAGACCGGGCCCGCGATCGAGCACCTGGATCACCACCACGTCGCCGCGGACGAACGATCGCAGCTCGATCTCGCCGTGGTCGGGCGTGTACTTGATCGCGTTGTCGAGCAGGTTGACCAGGGCCTGCTCGAGCAGCACCGCATCGACCCAGAGCAGCGGCACCTCGCGTGCCAGCGTCACCACGACGGGTCGCTCGCCCAGCCGCCGCTCGAGCCGCAGCAGCGCCGACCCGACGACCTCCTCGAGCGGGAGCCACTGGGCACGCAGCACCACCCCACCGGCGTGCAGCCGGGTCATGTCGAGCAGGTTCCCGATCATCCGTTCGAGCCGCTCGGCCTCATCGGCCACGGTCGCGAGCAACTCGTCGCGTTCATCGGGCGCGAGCCGCTCGTCGCGAAGCGTGCTCGCAGCACCGGTGATCACGGCCAAGGGCGTCCGCAGATCGTGCGACACCGCGGCGAGCAAGGTGCTGCGGACCTCCTCGGCGCGCGCACGCCCCTCGGCCTGCGCTGCGTCGGCGGACGCCCGCGCCTGGGCGATGGCAGTCGCGCCCTGCCGCGCAAAGCTCTCGAGGAAGTCGGGATCGATCGGGCGGCGCAACGGCTCGGGATCGGCGAGGACCAGCACGCCATGCACGGCGTCGCCGGCGACCAGCGGTACAACCAACGCGCCGGACGAGGCGGTCGTGCGGCGTGCGGTGAGTGCGGTCGCGATTGCGGCGGCATGCGGCCGCGCAACGTCATCTCGATCGGTCGCGGCGTCGCGATGGGCCTGCGCGTCGATGAGTTCGACCTCGGTCGCGAACGCTCGTCTCGCCTGCAGAGCCACGACCATCATCGTCTCGGTCGGCCCACTCGCCGCGGCCAGTGCCCGGCCCAGCGCGTACAGAGCGTGGGTCTTGTCCTCGCGCGCCTCGGCCTCGTGCTGCTGCGTGCGCAGGCGCGACGTCAACCCGCTGATCACCAGACCGACGCCGAACATCATGGTGAAGGTCAGCACGTAGCGCGGTTCGGCGACCTCGAAGGTGAAGCGCGGCTCGACCAGAAGGAAATTGAACGCAGCGACCGACGCCGCCGCTGCGAAGGTCGAGGGACCGCGCCCGTGCCAGGCCGCACTGAGCATGATCGCCGCGAGGTACAGCAGCGCCACGTCGGGCAGAGCGAGCACCGCCTCGGCGATCAGCGCGGCGGCGCTCGCCACCGCGACGAGGACCATTGCCACCGCGTAGCCTGTCCAGCCCCCCGGCCTCACCACCCCGCGTCTGCCCGCGTCGCCCACGCGACCGGAGTGTGCCACGCGCACCATCGCGATCCGCTTTCCATCCTGGGCTCGCGACCCGCGCGCAGGGCATCAAGAAACCATCAAGTTGCCGCCCGTAGGCCTCCACGGGCTTGAAACCCCACTGCGGCGGCCGTAGTTCTCGCCGCACGATGAACGTCGAGGACCCCAGCGCCGGCCCAACCGCGGCGGACTCTCGTGCCCAGGATTCCTCGCCATCGCGCCTGCAGTCGCGCACGCTGCTCGTCGCCGCGCTCGGGGTCGTGTTCGGCGACATCGGCACCAGCCCGCTGTACGCCTTCGCAGAGTCCGTCCACCACCTGCCCGATCGCAGCGATGCCCACGTCTACGGCGTGCTGTCGCTGTTCTTCTGGTCGCTGATTCTCATCGTCGCGATCAAGTACGTCGTGTTCATCTGCCGCGCCGACAACCACGGCGAGGGCGGCATTTTGGCACTGCTCGCGCTGGTCCCTACTCGGCCGCGCAAGAGTGTGATCTCGGTGGGGGTCACCGCGATGCTGGTGATCTTCGGCACCGCGCTGCTGTACGGCGACGGGGTGATCACCCCCGCGATCTCCGTGCTCAGCGCGGTCGAGGGCCTGAAGATCGTCTCCGACGCGGCGGCCTACAAGACCGTGGTTGGCCACCTCACGGTGCCGATCACCTGCCTGATCCTGTTGGGGCTCTTCGCCGCCCAGCGCAGCGGCACGGCCAAGGTCGGACGCGCGTTCGGACCGATCATGTGCGTGTGGTTTGCGACGCTCGCCGTGCTCGGCCTGATCCACATTGCGCAGCATCCCGCGGTGCTCGCCGCGATCTCGCCCCACTGGGCAGTGCAACTGCTGGTCGCTGGCGGCGTCGACATCATCGCGGTGCTCGGCGCGGTGGTGCTGTGCGTCACCGGCAGCGAGGCGCTGTACGCTGATCTGGGCCACTTCGGCCTCCGGCCCATCCGCTTTGGGTGGTTCTGGATCGTGATGCCTGCCCTGCTGCTCAACTATTTCGGCCAGGGCGCGCTGGTGCTACGGACCCCCGAGGTCGAGCATACGTTCTGGGGGATGGTCTCCGAGGGGCCGGCAACCGTGGCCCTGGTCGCGCTCTCGACGGTGGCGACCGTCATCGCCTCACAGGCGCTGATCACCGGCTGCTTCTCGCTGACCCGGCAGGCTGTGGCGCTGGGCTACTTCCCGCGGGTTCGCATCATCCACACCTCGCGAATGACCGAGGGTCAGATCTACGTGCCGTCGATCAACTGGGCGCTGGCGGTGGCGTGCGTGCTGTTGGTGGTCGCGTTCGGCAGCTCGTCGAAGCTCGCCGGCGCGTACGGCATCGCGGTGACCGGCACCATGCTGGTGACCTCATTGGTCTACTACGTCGTCGTCCGTCGGGCGTGGCGCTGGTCGATGCTGCGCGCGGCGCCGCTGGTCGCCGCCTTCGTCGTGGTCGACGGCACCTTCCTCGGTGCCAACCTCGTCAAGGTGCTCCACGGCGGCTGGGTGCCGCTGATGATGGCCTCGGTGTTGTTCCTCTGCGTATTCCGGGACGATCTGGGCACCCGTTCCGGCGGCACTTGGGC
>CANLQR010000182.1 GCA_947492135.1 Deltaproteobacteria bacterium
CGCCCTTGCCCTCGAGCTTGGCTTCGAGACCTGGGACGATATTCCCCGCACCGTGCAGGTAGGTCATCGGCTCGCCGCCGTCCGAGCTGTCGAGGACTTCGCCAGCGTCGTTGCGGAGCGTGTAGTGAATCGTGACGACCTTGTTGCTGGTGATCATTGGGTACGGGTCCGGTCGCCGCAGTCAGGTGGCGGTTCGACCGTTCGAACGTAGCCGACCGGCCGCACCGCTTCAATCCGAGCCAGGCCGCACAGCTCCGACATCGGCGATCGTTTCCGCACTGCGAATCGCCGCCAAGAATGCCGGGCGCGGATCGAGTCGGGGCGTGCGCGCGTGACGAATCCTCGCGCGTCGCAACGCCTTGAGCAGCCGTGAGGGGCGGCTCGGATCGGGTTGCGGCGCCGTGGCGTCGGCCGAACGCCCGGCGGGCCACGCCGCCGCGAGCACACGCGGGTAGACGATGGGGGGACGACACGGGACGAAGCGACCGCCGCGCACGACCCCGCGAAGCTCCCACAAGCCCGCCGGCCCATCGGTCTCGCGGCGCAGATCGATCGGCACAGCCAGCGGCATGCAAGCCCCTCCGATTCGATCGCGCAGCCACGCCGGGCCACCGTCCGTCGGCCACACCTCGAACAAGCCAACCCACGAGTCCGCAAGCTCGCGCCACTGAGGATCGCCCGCCATCGAGGCCGCCCCGGCGCCCATGTCGACCAGCGCCCAGTCGGTGCGAGCGGCGGCCCAGGCCTCGAATTCGGGATCTTCGCCCCGCACCACACCGATCTCGTCCTGCCACAGAGCCAACCACGGCGCGAGCCGAGCAGCGCCGACTTCACCGCCGAACGCAGCCCAGCCCCAGGCATCGAGCGCTTCGGCGCCGGCTCCCGGCACGTCGAGCATCGTGCCGGAGCCCCCCTCGTCGCTCACGAAGCGGCCGCATGCGTCCGCTGGGCGTACGCATGCACGGCGGTCGCGAAGTCATCGAACAGACCCGCCGCGTCGTGCGGTCCGGGCGAAGCCTCGGGATGGTACTGCACGCCGAACAACGGCCGATCGTGCAGACGCAGACCCGCGACGGTGTTGTCGAAGAGGTTGACATGCGTGACGCTCGCGCCACCCGCGACTGCCAACGAATCCGCGTCGACCGCGAAGCCGTGGTTCTGCGAGGTGATGCGGACGGCGCGATGCATGTCGTCGCGTACCGGATGGTTGCCGCCGTGGTGGCCAAAAGGCAGCTTGTACGTGCGTCCGCCGAGCGCCAAGCTCAACAGCTGGTGGCCCAGACAGATGCCGAAGACCGGCAGGGCCCGTTCGCGATCCACCAGCGCGCGCACATTGGCGATCACATCGCTCAACGCCGCCGGGTCCCCGGGTCCATTGGACAGCAGCACGCCGTCGGGCTGATACGCGACGATGGCCTCGGCCGTGGTCGTCGAAGGCACCACGGTCACCCGACAACCGCGGTCGCAAAGATGCCGCAAGATGTTGAGCTTGACGCCAAAATCCACCACCACGACGTGTGCCGTCGCGGGTCGCGGCGAGGTGCCCCACGTTGGTTCGGCCCACGCGTAGGGCACCGCGGTGGTCACCTCGTGGGCAAGTCCCTGCCCCTGCATCGACCCAGCGCCGCGGGCTTGGGCGATCAGGGCCTCGACGTCGGTGCCGTCGGTGGATAGTGCGCCCATCACCACGCCGAGCCGGCGCAGGTGTCGGGTGAGTGCTCGGGTGTCGACCTCGGCAATGCCCGGGACCCCACGAATCGACAGCATTTCCGAAAGCGACCACTGGGCGCGCCAGTTGGAAACCACCGGCGACAGCGCCCGCACGATGAGACCCTGGGCACCGAAGTCCTGCGATTCCAGATCCTCGGCGTTGCAGCCGACGTTGCCGACCTCGGGCACCGTCAAGCACACCAGCTGTCCGCGATACGACGGATCGCTGACGATCTCTTCATAGCCGGTCATCGCGGTGTTGAACACCACCTCGCCGACCACCGTGGTGCGAGCCCCAAAGGCTTGGCCACGAAAGACACGGCCATCGGCGAGCGCCAGGATGGCCGGGGCGTCGCCCGCCTCTCGCGGAACTCCAGCGGTGGCAGGTACGTCGCGCGTCGTCACGTTTGGACTTTTCCCCCACGACACCGGGTTCCGTCAAGCGCGCCAGACCAGGGCTGCTAGGCTGGGGGTGCCCGCATGATCGACCCCCCTGCCCCCACGGCCTGTGTGCTGCTCATCGGTGACGAGCTCCTCACCGGCAAAGTCCGTGACGAAAACGGCTACTTTCTGGCCGTGTCGCTGCGTCGACGAGGCATCCGGCTGATCGAGATCTGCACCGTGGGGGACCGAATCGAGGAGATCGGTGACGCGCTGCTGCGGCTGTGCGCGCGCGCACCGCTGGTCTTTACCTCCGGCGGCGTCGGGCCGACCCACGACGACCGCACTCTCGAGGCGATCGCCGCGGCCACGGGTCGACGACTGCAGCGCAACGCACAGATGGAGACGCAGTTGCGACAGCACTACGGAGAGCGGGTCACGGACGCGGCCCTGCGCATGTCCGATCTGCCCGAGGGCACCTCGTTGTGCGCGCTCCCGGGCTGGCCGGTGTTCCGACTCGACCTCGACCCCGGTCACGATCGCACCTCACCGCGACTCGAGCGGGCCACGCGGCTGTACATCCTGCCCGGCGTCCCCAGCTTGCTGCGGGCCAAGTTCGAACACCTCGAAGCCATCGACGGCGAGTTGCCTCAAAGCCCCGGCTGGCATCTCGAGGTGCTCTACACCAATCTCGATGAGAGCAAGCTCGCCGCCCATCTCGAGGCTGTGGTTGCAGCCCATCGCGACGTCGAGGTGGGCTCGTATCCGCGATGGACTCGCGCTGGCGATGGCCGGGTCGAGATGCACGTGCGGGTCACCTTGGAGGGTCCGACCAGCGCCCGCGAAGGCGTGTTGGCCGCGCGCGCCCAGCTCCACGAGGCCCTCGGACCGAGCCACGTCTTGGCCGACGAACCCCACGTCTGACCCACCGACTGCGGCGTTTGCCGCGGTGGACAAGCGCCCGACAAGTGATAGGTTAGCGCCCATGCGCGGTCCCCGGTGCCTGCTGTTGCCCCGCTGGCGGGGCGCGACTTCGATGATCGCGCTCGCTGGTGTCATGTTTGTGGGTGGGTGCGACACCAACAAGCACGCCGACCCCAAGTTCATGCGTGCGCCCAAGTCGTACGACCCCAAGGGCGGCGACCTGTCCTTCAACGAGAAGAGCCTCGAAGCGTTCAACTCGATGTCGGCCGACGACCGCGAGGCGCACCTCGAGAAGCTCAAGACCACCAAGGGCAGCCTGACCGGACAGGCTACGTTTCAGCGGGATGAAGAGCTCAGCGACAAGATCGACGACAGCCAGCACGGCAAGTTCGTGGTCTGGGCGACTGTGCCCGACCCGGTATGGCTCGAAGTGAAGATCGAATACCAACTCTTCTCGGATACCGCGCTGCTGACCGGGCTCGCACCCAACACGCACATCGCCTTCCAGGGCACGTTGGTGGACCTCACCTACGAAGATTCCGCCAAGCCGCGTCGGCTCGAGATCAAGCTCAAGGCCGACTCGATCTCGCCGCTGAAGGACTGAGGGAAGCAAACCTTGTTCGCTCACGCTACGCTCGGCTCCCCACTCGCATGGGGCGCCTTCCTTGCAGGTGTGCTGTTCCTGCTGCTGCTGGACCTCGGGGTCTTCAACCGCAAGTCGCATGTCGTGACGACGCGGGAGGCTCTGGTCTGGTCCGTCGTCTGGGTCGCACTCAGTCTCACGTTCAACGCCTTCATCTGGTGGCACTACGGCCGTGATCCCGGCCTGGAGTTCCTTTCGGCGTACATGCTCGAGAAGGCGCTCTCGGTCGACAACCTGTTCGTCTTCATCGTCATCTTCCGCTACATGGACGTGCGCCCGCAGGTCATGCACCGCGTGCTGTTTGCGGGGATTGTCGGCGCGTTGTTGTTGCGCGGGTTGTTCATCGTCGTCGGGCTCGAGCTCATCGAACGGTTCGAGTGGCTACTGTACCTGTTCGGCGGGTTCCTGCTGCTGACGGGCGTCAAGCTGCTGTTCGCAGGCGAGGAGCACGTGGACCCCAGCGGCAACCTGGCGTATCGCCTCGCACGCAAGGTGCTGCCGATCACGCGCCGCTACGTCGGCTCATCGTTCTTCGTCCGCCAGGACGGCAAGTTCCACGCGACGCCGCTGTTCATCGTCTTGCTGATGATCGAGACCTCGGACGTGGTGTTCGCGCTCGACTCGATTCCCGCGTGTTTCGGCGTCGTCAAGAGCCGCGATCCATTCATCGTGTTCACGAGCAACGTCTGCGCGGTGCTCGGCCTGCGCGCGATGTTCTTCTTGCTGCAGCACTTTCTCGATCGGTTCGCCTACCTCAAGTACGGCCTGGGGCTCGTGCTTGCCTTCATCGGCGCAAAGATGATCGTCGCCGAGGGCATCCCGATGCTCACCGATCCGATGGACGTGCCGATCGGGTTGTCGCTAGGCGTCGTCGCGGGGCTCATCGCCGCGTCCGTGCTGGTCAGCCTGGTCATGCCGCCAACGCCCGATCGCGACGAGGCGCTCGAGCACACCGAGGCCGCATCGCTCATCGCCGACATCGATCCCCACGGCTCGATCACGGCCTCGGTCGACGGATCGATGCTGCCGTACCGACCCGCGAATGAGTCGCAGGTCGCGGAGATCCCGGATCTCGACCCCGCGAAGAAGACCGGGGCCAAGCCCGACGCCTAGCGGCGCGGTCCGAGGTCGATCTTCAGCCCGCCAGTCGCCGGATCGACCCGGGGCCGGCGCGGGATCGGCTCGGGGTCGCGAACCGGCGCAGGGTCCACGGAGCCGGGCGCGTCGAGCTCGTCCTGGGGCGGTTCCGAGGCTTCGCTCTGTCCTGCCGCCGCGCGCCGAACGGCCCGCAACGCCCGCTCTTCGAGTTCGAGCAGGTGCAGCCATTGCTCGTCCTTGACCGTCACCAACCCATCGCCGCCGACATCGACCTCGACTCTCGAGACGACCGGACGCACGAACGCGTCCTCCTGAGGCGCGAGCTGCAGGTCGCGCAGTGCCTGCACCAGACAGGTGCGAACCTCATCCGCGAGCGCCGGGGCGTCCACGCGATTGACCATCGTGTTGCCGTAGCGGTCGACGAGATTGAGGCCATCGATCTGATAGTGACCCGGTGCGGCGCGCCCTTGCAGGCATGGTCGCCCGCGCAGCCCCGCTGCCACCTGCTCGCGCCGGAGCTGCTCGCGGTACGCCTCGGTATGGACGTCGGACTGCAGGCCCAGGCTCACCCAGTAGACGATGTCGACGTAGTGCGACAAGCCGCCCTTGTTCTGCGGGAAACTCTGCTGCTCGATGGCCTTGCTCACGCACTCGGGCATGTGCTCGTCGGCGAACCCAGATTCCAGCACCTCGGTGCTCACCACCTCGCCCGATGGCGCGATGCGGGTGCGGATCTTGACCTGGCCCTCGGGCACCTTGGTGAACGCACGCTCGTCCTCGACGGGCTCCATCGTGTCGATCGCCCGGTGGAGAAAACACGCCGCGGCCGGCTCGCGCAGGGCGTGGGCGATCTCGTTGAGCCGCGGCAGCTCGTAGACCCGTTGGGCCTTTTCCGAAGGCAGCAAGATGACGCCCTCGTTCGACGAGCGGATCGCCTTCTGGAGGTAGCGGTCGGTGCCCATCTTCGTCAGGGGTCCGGTACCTGATCCCTGGTTCTTGGTGCGCGCGGCACAACCATCGAGCCCGGCCAGCAGCAGGGTGAGCATCGCGACGCGCGCCGCACCCGGCCGCGACGGCGCGCATCGCCGTGGGCGCGCCGCGCTGTTTCGCAACCGGGTACTGGCTCGCATGCGGGTGGTTCTAGCACTGTTGCCCCCCCACCCGCCTGCGGCTTGGGATGTGTTGGATGGCTTGCGCCAGCGGCCGCGCTGGCCCCATAGTCGCGGTCGCCCATGGCCGAGACGCTTGCCAACACGCCACTGCACGATGCCCACGTCGAACTCGGGGCGAAGATGGTCGCATTCGGCGGGTGGCACATGCCGATCCAATATTCGGCCGGCATCCTCGCGGAGCACCGAGCGGTGCGAGAGCGCTGCGGGATGTTCGATGTCTCGCACATGGGCGAGATCGACTTTTGTGGTCGCGGTGCGATTGCCTGCGTCCAGCGCCTGGTCACCAACGACATCGCGAAGCTGACCGATGGCCGCGCGGCCTACACGGTGACCTGCCACGACCACGGCGGCATCGTCGACGACTGCATCGTGTACCGCATCGGACCCGAGCACCTGCGGATCGTGGTCAACGCGGCGAACATCGCCAAGGACTTCGCGCACTTTCGGACCCACGGCGCGGGCTTCGACTGCACGATCGAAGACGTGTCCTCCGAGTGGGCGCTAATCGCCGTGCAGGGACCCGCCGCGGTTGGCCTGGTCGCCGAACTCGCGGGCTCGAGCCTTCGAGACGTGCCCTCGTTCGGGTTCGCGCCAGGGCGTATCGGTGACGTCGAGGTCGTCGCCGCTCGCACCGGCTACACCGGCGAGGACGGCTTCGAGCTGTTCATTCCGACCGCAGGCGCGGTCTCGGTGTGGCACGCACTGCTCAAGGCCGGGGCGCCAGCGATCGGCCTGGGCGCGCGGGACACCCTGCGACTCGAGGCTCGTCTGTCGCTCTACGGCAACGACATCGATGACACCACCGATCCCATCTCGGCCGGCCTGGGCTGGGTGGTCAAGCTCGACAAGGGCATCGCATGCGTGGGCCACGACGCACTCGCGACGGTGCGCGGCGCCGGCAGTACCCGCAAGCTCGTGGGCTTTCGCGTGGTCGATCGCGGCATCATTCGCGACGGCGCGGACATCCTCGACGACGCGGGTGCCATCGTCGGCCGCGTCAGCTCGGGTGGCGTTGCGCCGACCGTCGGCGGCTCGGTCGGCCTGGGCTGGGTGCCCGCCGCGATGGCGCAGACCGGCCGGACGTTGCAGCTCCAGCAACGTGGCAAGACCATGGCCGCCGAACAGGTCGCCGGGCCATTTTACCGCCGCCCCAAGTAGTCCATCCTCCCGCAAACCCCGACCCTCGAGGACGCCGATGAGCAGCAACGTACCCACCGACCTCCGCTACACCAAGGACCACGAGTGGGCGCGCCGTGAGGGCGACCTGATTGTCGTGGGCATCACCGCACACGCGGTCGAGCAACTCGGCGACATCACGCTGGTGACCCTGCCCAACGCAGGCACCAAGGTGACCGAGGGCGAGAGGTTCGGCGATGTCGACTCGGTCAAGGCCGTCTCCGAGCTGTTCGCTCCCCTTGGTGGTGAGGTCGTCGAAAAAAATGGCGAGCTCGACGCCGCGCCCGAGAGCCTCAACGAGGATCCGTACGCGGGATGGATGATCAAGATCCGTCCCACGAACCCCGCGGACTTCGACGCGCTGCTCGCGGCGGCGGACTACGAAAAACTGCTCTAGCCCGGCGTTGGTCGCCCGCCACGCTCGACGAGGCCGGGCACAAAGGCCGCGATCACGCTCGCCTCGGGACTTCCCCAGACGCGCGTGCCGTCAACGGTGCTAGCCTCCGGCGGTGTCATCCTGGGCACCGCTGGCGACGTGGGGCCCCGTCGCACTCGGGCTGGCGCTCCTCGTGCCTGCCCGAGCTTGGTCCGAGCCGCGTCACCGCCCGGCCGACGAGCTCGGCACGCCGCTTCCCGCCGCCGGCCGCGTGGCTCCGCCGCCACCGCGGACCATGCCGCGTGGGGCCGGGCTCGTGCCGGTTGCCGAGCAAGACCGCGTCCACGGCCTGGGCCTGGTTCGGCGCAGCGACGGCACCTTCGGCTACCAAGATCCTGGCCATCGCTTCAGCGCACTGGTTCGCCGCGACGGCAGCGTGCTGTTCGCGAATCGCTGGCGCCGATTCGACCACCGTCAGCACCTCTCCGGACGTGGCCTCGCGCTGCCGACCGAGGGTGCGCGGGCGATGAACCCCTTCGTCGGGTTGCGGCTTCGCGGACCCAACGAGTGGGCGCTGGGGATTTCGGGCAGCGATCCCGCAGCCGCCTCGAAGGCCGGATTCTTGGCGCGGACGGGATCGTTTCGTCACAACCTCGCCGTGGGCTTTGCACGGCTGCAGTTCCGTGAGGGCCTCCGCGCGCTGCCCGGCCAACTTCTGACGATCTGGAGCGACCGCTCGCGTTCGCCGTCGGTCCGACGTCGGCTGTTGTTCCAGCGCTGGGACGATTCCGCGGAGGCGTTGGCGCAGCCCACCCTGATCGCCGAGCCCGCGTCCGACGAGGCCGCGGTGTCGATCGACCTCGAGCGAGCGCGCACGGCCCAGGCCGCGCGAGAGATGATCGAGGCCTTCGTGCGCCGCCACCTCGGTGCGCAGCATCCCCACGCCTATTCTGCACAGGAGCTGCGTCGCCTCAACAGCACGCGCAAGAGTCTCCTGCCCTTCGACCCCTACCAGGCGACCCCACCATGACCGCGATGTCCCCGACGATGATCACCCCGCGACTCGACCCCGATCTCGCCCGATGGCGGGACCAGTACCCCATCCTCGCGCGCACCTGCCACCTCAACAGCAACAGCATGGGCGCGATGCATCGCAGCGCGCCGCTGGCTCTGGCCGAGTACGCCGCACTGTGGGAGCGCGAGGGCGTCGAGGCCTGGGAGCACTGGCCGGCCGTCGTCGACGCGACCGCCGACAGCGCCGCGCGACTATTTGGCGGGGTGCCCGGGCACACCGCGCTCAACCAAAACGTCGCGTACTTCCAGGCCGCGGTCGCCAGCAGCCTCGACTTTTCGGGACCGCGCAAACGCGTGGTCATGGAGGCGCTGCAGTTTCCCAACGTCATCTACGTCTGGGAGCGTTTTCGTGAGCTCGGCGCCGAGCTCGTGCTCGTGCCTAGCGACGACGGCATGACCGTGCCGCTCGAGCGCATGCTCGACGCCATCGACGAGCGCACGGCCATCGTTCCGTGCTCGCACGCGATCTACGTCTCGGGCGCCTTGCAGGACGTGGGTGCGATTTGCCAGCGGGCGCGCGAGGTCGGTGCGCTCACCCTGATCGACGTGTATCAGACCCTCGGGGCCGTACCGATCGACGTCGCCCAATGGGGCGCCGATATGATCGTCGGCGGCAGTCACAAGTGGCTGTGCAGCGGACCCGGCACCGGGTTTCTCTATGCCCGCCCGGGCGTGCGCGAGCAGCTGCGTCCGCGGTTGACGGGATGGTTTGCGCACGCCGATCCATTCGCGTTCGAGGCCGCGCCGATCCGCTACGCAGACAACGCCTGGAGCCTGATGTCCGGAACGCCCTCGATGCCGGCGTACTACGTCGCGCGGCGCGCCTACGAGCCGCTGCACGAGATCGGCATCGACCGTATCCGAGCGCACAGCATGGCGCTGTGTCAGATCATCATCGACCGCGCGCAGGCGGTTGGCCTGACCCTCCATTCCCCGCTGGATCACGCCGCCCGCACCGGTTTTGTCGCGGTCGACTTTCCCGGCAGCGAGGCTGCAAGCCAACAACTGGTCGCCGAGGGCTACAAGCACGACTGGCGGCCCAACTGCGGCCTGCGGCTCGGTCCCCACTTCTACAACACCCAGGACGATGTCGAGCGGTTCATGGACCGCGTCGTCGCGCTCGCGCGACGCTAAGGGGTGACGGCGGTCACAACCACGATCGACGAACGGTGGATACTGGGCAGCTCACCGGCTCGCGCTTTGAACTCTTGACCTCGAGATCCGCACCATGCCTTGCCTAGACCTTTCGTTGCGACAACTCCCGCTCACAGTCGTGCTCGCAGCCTGCGCTTGCCACGGCACCAGTATCGACTCGGAGTCAGGCGAGGCCGGCGGTGAGTCGAGCGCCAGCACTGGCACCACCGCTCAAGCCGAAACCACGGCCGCCAGCGACGGACTCACGACCGGCGACGTCACGACCGGCGGCACCGCGGATCCCACGGCGGCCGCTGGTTTCTTTGCCCGCTGGCCGGGGCTGTGGGTCGGACCCGTCGACTCGACGACCTCCGCGGGCGACTTCCCGACGATGAACATGGACGTGCGGCCCGCCGATGGCCACACGCTGTTCTCCCGCGTCGATCTCGATGGCGGCAACTCGCTGCGCATGGCCATGGTGATCGAACAGCAGGGCGGCGAGGACGTGCTGGTGTTTCGCAACGGTGGGTACTTTCTCGGGATCCTTCGCGACAGTCGAACCCAGCTGGTCGAGGCCGACCTCGAGGCCGAACGCTGGCGTTTTTGTTCCATCGACGCGGGCTGCGACTATGTCGACGCCGTGTTCGATTTCAACGGTGCCGACGCGCTCGACATGCATGTCGAGGTCAAGGGCACGACCCATTTCGATTGGCCGGCGACGCGCGCCGAACTGCGCGAGATCGACGGCCCGTTCCCGGTCGATGACACCGCGCAGCCCGGCGATGAGCCGTTCCCCGAGATGCCGACCTTGCAGGTGACACTGACCTGGACCGAGCCGCTGGCCGACGCGAGCGATGGCTGGATCATTCTCTCGCTCACCGACTGCGGCCTGGGCGGAGGCTGCACGCCGAGCCGTTTCATCCGCGGCGGCGCCGAGGCCGGCGCGACCTCGTTGGTGCTGGAGCTCGATCAGATCCACGCGGACATCTACAAGGCCAATGCGGTGCTCGATCGCAACGGCAATCTCGGGGGCACGTTCTTGCCCGACGCCGGCGATTCGATCAGCCTGCCCAACACTGCCGTGGTGGTGGAGACGACCGGGGTCACCGAGATCTCACTGCCGTTGCTCGTGAACCTCTAGACGCTCGGGCTTCAGCGAGCAGCCGACGCGAACCACGAGGCGGTACCAAACGGCTCTGGCGTCGGCTCGAGCTCGTCGACGCGGGACAGCTGCCCCGACGCCTCGAGCACAAACAGGCCGCGCGGCACCCCCTCGTTGTCATCAGGATTGTAGCTGTACAAAAGTGCGTTCCCACCGTCGTCGATCCCCAGCCCCTGCATCGCGAGACCATCGTAGCGCTCGAGGCCGAGCGCCGAGATCCGCAGGACCGTCCCCACGTCGGTGGAAAACTCGACGATCCCGTCGCTGCTACCCAGACAAGTCATCAGGATCCAGGCGCCGTCCGGGCTCGACAGCGGTGGCACCGAGGAGTCGCACACCGTGCGCTCGGCGCTGACAACCTCGAGACCGTCGGCGTCGGCGCGCATCACAGCACCGCTGATCGACACGAAATTCATCATCCGCCCGCCTTGCGCGGGCAACATATAGATCTCCCCGAGACGGCCGAGTTTCGGCAACGTCGTCCAAAGCCCATGATCGAGGTCGGCGAGGTAGAGCCGCTCTTCGTCGTCGAGCACGACGTGGCTCGCGTCGAGTGCGGCCAACAGGTGAGGCTCACTGAAGGTCCCGCAGTCCTCGGGGAGGTCGATCTCTCGGGCCGGACGACTCTCGCCATCGCTGCCCGTACGCGCCCACTGGAATCGCAGCAACTGACAGGTCGCCGGCGCGATACCGATCGCCGCGTCGCCTTGTGGCGTGACGCAAAAACCCGCGGAACACCACGGCGTCGTGGCCCCGATGCGATCGGGGAATTGGCCCTCGTTGATGGCACGCGTGTGCATGCGGTTGCGCCCGAGCTCGACCAACCCCGCAACGCTCGAACGACCGTCGTCGGAGGGATACGCGTAGACCGCCACCGTACCGTCGATCCGCTCCACCTCCGCCGCCGAGGGGTCGCCGCCGAGCTCGGCCCAATACACGATCGGCGCATCCGCAGCGCTACGAACCAGGCCCTGGGCGCCGACGTGCTCCGTGGGCGGCGAGCGCAACCACAGTGGTGCCGTCGCCGAGGTCGCGATGGGCAGCAGCACCTGGTCCGACGAACCCGCCTCATCCGAAAGCGAGCTCAGGATCGATCGACCCGAGCGTGAGAACGGGCGGTCGGCACCAAGCTCGCCCCACGGCCCGCTGCCAATCCTGCCACGCGTCCCGCGGTCGAGATCGACCCAGACGGTGCCACCTTTGATCGAGGACACCGCAAAGCCCCCGGCACCGGGCGCGACGCCCAGACGGATCTGCGAGGTGTCGCTGTCGGCGATCGTGGGGTGAAGCTCGATCTGTTTGCGTGCGCCACCATCGTAGATCTGGATCGCCCGCGCACCATCTTCATCGACAGCCGCATCGATCCACACCGCGAGCACGTCGGCCGACGACGACTGACACGCGCACGTTGCGAATGCGGTGACCGCGACAGCAACGGTGTGCAAAGGTTCTCGCAAGGCTCTGGTCGCAACCGAGAGCGTAGCACCGCGCGAAACGCCCCTTTTGGCCGGGCCGGGGTTGCCCCCAAGACGACCCCAGCAGCCCCTGGTGTGGGTTGAACGCCCGCGGCGCATGAGGGTCGGTGGGGACAGTTCTTGGGGTCTCTCGGGCAAGGCAAAGGGCCGGCCTGCGTCGCGGCGTGACAGCGGTTGCGTGGCGTCGGCGGCTGCGGCACGCTTCGCGCCGATGCCGCCCGTCGACGACGAGACCCGCAATGATCAGCCGCCCGGTGAACCCGAGCACGACGAGCCCGACGACGACGACGACGACGACGACGGCGACGACGGCGACGACGACGACGACGACCAACTCGTCCTGGGCAGTGACGAGGAGGACGACGACGACGACAATGAAGTCGCCGAAGAAGAGGTTGCTGCCGCAGCCGCAGCCATCGAGCTGGTCGTACTGCCGATCGCGTGCACCAACGACGGCAAGGGCGCTCCGCTGTGCATGGGCATCCAGCGCTGGTGGGCCCAAGAACTAGCCACCCGCGGTGCGAAGGCGGCGGCGCCGGTGTTCACCGCGATGGCCCAGCAAGGCAAGCGGCAGGTGCCAGCGTTGATGGTCTTCCGCGAGGCGTGGACCGACGCTCGTGCGCTCGACGGCATCGCCCGTTTCCCCAATGCCAAGCGCGGGTTGATCACGAACATGCGGGTCGACGACGACTCGGTGGGCTGCGAGCTGAGGCTCGTGCGCATCGAGCCTCTCCCCGCGCCGGCCGCGGCCCCGCCCGCAGTGACCCCGCTCGCCGAAGGCGAGGAGCCCAAGGCT
>CANLQR010000183.1 GCA_947492135.1 Deltaproteobacteria bacterium
CGACCCGAGTGCCGACAGCAGCGGCCCGGCCTCGAGCGGCTCAACCGACACCGGCCCATCCGAGACGACCGGAACGGCCGGCGGTGCGTGCGACCCGGCCGCGGACGACACCGCGTGCGATGAGTGCGTCAAGGGGATGTGTTGTGCACAGCTGTCGGCATGCGCGGACGATCCCGATTGTGTCTGCTTTCAAGACTGCGCAGCGAGCATGCCGCCGAGCCTCGAAGTGCCGACCCTCTGCGGAGAGATGTGCAGCATCGACACGCCGTTCGCTCACCCCACCGTGGGCCAGCTGCTGTCGTGCTCGGCGGGCTGCACCGAAGACTGCCTGTAGGGCGCGTTGCTTCGTCCCTCGCGGCGCCTCGCGTTCGGCATCCCGCTTGCTCGGCATCTCGTCCTCGCCTTTCGACGCCGAGCATGGTCGGGCGCGCGGGCACCATTCGCTCATGACTCGGCGAGTTCGGTGTGCTTGGGCCAGGGCTGGTCGACGTTCGTGCGCTCGCCGGCGATCGTTCCTCCTGGACGCCGAAGCGAACGCGAGGTCACACCGTGCTTGGCTGGACTACCCTGCCACCGTGGCGCGAGGTTGGCCCGCAGTTGCGGCGCCTCGAGGGCCATGCTTTCGATTGGACGGGTCATCGACTTTCACATGGACGGATACAAACATTGCAATTGGTCGGTATCTAAGCTTACGATTGGACGGAGATGGCGGACCAAGCCCTGTACCGCCGGTTCGTGGAGCCCCGGCTCGTCGAAGCCCTGGCGGACACCCCGGTGGTGTTGCTCCACGGACCGCGCCAGTGCGGCAAGACGACCCTCGTCCAGCGCGTCGGCGAGCAGCAGGGCCACACGTACTTCAGCTTCGATGACGCTGCGGTCCTCGCCGCCGCCAGCGACGATCCGGCCGGATTCGTGGGCGATCTTCCGGAGCGGTGCGTCCTCGACGAGGTTCAGCGTGCCCCGCAGATCTTCGGGGCGCTCAAACGCGAGGTCGACCGACGGCGCGCGCCCGGCAGGTTTTTGCTCACCGGCTCCGCCAACGTATTGCTCGTCCCTGCGCTCGCCGACTCGCTGGCCGGGCGCCTCGGACTGGTGCGGCTCCACCCGCTGGCGCAGTGCGAGCTCGCGGATCGAATCCCGACATTTCTCGCCCATCTCTTTGGAGACGGCTTCGCCTCGCGGCCGAGCAAGCGTTTGCGGGCCGAGCTCGTCGAGCGCGTCGTCGCGGGCGGCTACCCGGCCGCCCTCGCGCGCACCGCGGGCCGCCGTCGCACCGCGTGGTACCGCGACTACGTCGAGACGCTAGTCCAGCGCGACGTCCGCGACATGGCACGAATCTCCTCCCTCGACGTGATCCCCCGCCTGCTCGCGGCGGCGGCGAGCCACACAGCGACGCTGCTCAACGTCGCTGACCTCGCAAGCCCGTTTCATCTCAGCCGTCCGACGATCCGCGACTACGTCACGCTGCTCGAACGCGTGTTTCTCCTCGAGGAGCTGCCGCCCTGGCACACGAATCACCTGAGTCGATTGGTCAAGACGCCGAAGCTCCACATCGGCGACACGGGAGTCGCCTGTGCGCTGCTCGGACTCGATGCGACGTCGCTTGCGAGCGACCGCCAGCGCTTCGGACCTCTGCTCGAGACCTTCGTGCTCGGCGAACTCCGACGCCAGGCGAGCTGGCACGACGACGACCTGAAGTTCCATCACTTCCGCGACAAGGAGAACCACGAGGTCGACATCGTGATCGAGGCGAGCGGGCGACTCGCAGGGATCGAGGTCAAGGCGTCCGCGACCGTGACCGCTGCGGACTTCCGCGGGCTTCGCAAGCTCCAACATGGTTCGCCCAAGCGGTTCGCCGCAGGCGTCGTCTTGTACGATGGCGAGGCGGGCGTCAGCTTCGGCGATCGCCTCTACGCCGTACCGATACGGCGGCTGTGGGAATCGAGGTAGCGGCCTTGCAGCCCCTAGCGATACCCGATCACCGCTTCGACCCGCAGCCCGGGAAGCCGCCCCCGCCCAGCAGTCCCAGCTCGCGGTGCGTCAGTTGATGTTCAGCACAAAGTTGCCGGCGCCGCCGTTCCATCCGCTGATCACCAGCACGACGGTCTGGTCCTGGGCCAGGTTCACGGACACCACGGACTGCAGGCCGACGGCGTCATCGTTGCACCCGAGTTCGTTGCCACCGCAGGCCGCGTCCTGGACGTAGAGCACCGTATCGTAGTCCGAGCCAACGAGGTCGAAGGTGTACTGCGCGGCGGCCGGAGCGGTCCATTCGAACGCGTAGTCGGGCGCGTTGCCATCGACCGCGCCGCACCCAACCATGGCGGCCTTGTCGAACGCGCCAACGGTCGCGCCGCCGACGCTCGTGGGCAGGTTGCTCGCGAGATCCTCATCGGGGCACATGACCCTGTCGATCGTCAGCTCGTAGTCGCCCGACCCCGTGCCGCCATCCACGGCCACGAGCACGGTCTGGCCGGCGTCGAGCGGCAGCGCGAGCTGCGATTGCTGCCCGCCGCCTGCGTCGTCGTTGCAGCCGAGCTCGAGTCCGTCACAGCCGCCATCGCGCACGAACAGCAACGTGTCGTACGCGGACCCGAACGTGTCGAAAATGTACAGGCCGGCCGCGCCCGCGGTGAAGAGGTAGAGGTCGTCGGGCTGCGTGAAGCCACCGCAGGACCCGGCCACCGTGTTGTCGCCGCTGCTGGTGTCGCTGGTGGCGAACGCCGGCACCACGCTCCCGAGATCTTCGTCCGGGCACGCGCCGCTGAGGCTGTCGACGTGGAGGTCGAACGAGCCCGCAGCGAACGAGCTGTCGACGAACACCACCACCGTCTGACCGGCATCGAGATCCGTGAGCACGCCGCCGTAGCCGCAGGCGATCTCGGCCCCGTCGCAGGCGCCGTCGCGGACGGTCAGGATCGAGGCGAACGGGGAGCCGAACGTGTCGAACGTGTAGTTGCCAGCCGACGGCGCGGTGAACACGTAGCCCGCATCCGGGCCGGCCCCGCCACCGCAGCTCGATGCGTGACTGCGGTAGTGGTCGGTGGTATCGCCCGCCACGACGTTGGGCACCATGTTCCCGAGGTCACCCTCGGGACAACCGAACGAACCCTCACGGGCTCGCAGCACGAACGGCCCTCCGACCTCGGCAGCGCCATCGACGACGATGGTGATCTGTTGACCCTCGACGAGATCGATCTCGAGCACCGACTGCGGGCCGTCACCGTCATCGTTGCAGCCCAGTGAATCACCCGAACACTCGCCATCGAGCACATACAGCACCGAGTTCAGCGCCGAGCCGTGGGTGTCGAAGGTGTAGGTGCCATCGGCGGGCGCCGTGAACGCGTACTCGGCGTCGGGACCGATGCCCCCGCAGGCGCCCATGAAGTCGTCGGTTTGCTCGAGCGTGTTCCCGTCTGCGATCGCCGGCACGACGTTGCCGAGATCGCCGGCCGGGCAGCCGGGCACCGGGGTGCCACCGTCGCTCGACGAGTCCGCCACGGTCGAAGAAGCCGAGCCGGTGTCGGTCGTCGTGGGCGATCCACCCTCGGAGCTCGATCCGGCACCCGAGGTCTCGGGGCTCGACGTCGCAGTCGTGCTCTCGTCGGTCGTGTCGACAGCCGTGAGCGCCGTGGTTTCGCCCCCGGAGGTGCCGCTGGTGACGTCGGCGGCCACGCTCGCGGCGCCACCACACGCTGAGGCGAGGGCCAAGCCTGGGCCCAGCAAGAGCACGCGCGGACCTCGACGAGCCGACATTGCCGCCAGTGTACTGGTTCACCGCGCGCCCGTGAACGGCCCGAACATTGGCGATCGAGCCCGACCGCCGGGTTGGCTCGGATCACGGCCGACTCATGACGGATCACAGACAGACAACGACGCCGCCGACGGCAAACTGAGAGTGGTGACGCGCCCCACGATCGTGGTCCTCACGCTGTTGTTGCTCGCCGCCGGGTTCGGCCTGGGACGATGGGCGTCCCCTGTGGCCCTCGACCCGGTCGCGCCCCCGGTGGCCGAACCCGCCGGGACCGAGCCGGCGCCGCGGGCGGTTCGATCGCTAGTGTGCGCGCCGGTGCGGCGGGCCGCGAGCCGCGACGCCTCGTGCGACGAGCTCGAACTGCGCGAGCGGTGGTGCGAGACCGAGCTCGCCGACTGCACCAAGCAGCGAGATGCCGTCCGCCACTCCTGGCCTGAGGCCGAGACGGTCGAGTCGCCCGAGCGGTGGTCAGCCGCCGTCGACGAAGCCTTCGACGCCTGTGGCATCGACGCCGATCTCGAGGTGATCGATTGCGCCGAGTACCCGTGCACCGCGGCGTTGCGGCCGAAGCACGCTGCGTTGGATGCGGCATCACACGAGCGCGAGGTCGAACGATTGACCAACGCCGTACGGTCCTGCCCGCAGCTGCGCGCGGCGTTCAACGTGGCCAACGGGCAAGAGGATGCGCTCGATGTGTTCCGTCTCGACGCGCCCTGCGGCGAACAGCAAGAGCGCTTCTTCGCGTTCAAGGCGGTCGATACCCGCGGTGACGCGTTCGCCAAGCAGCAGGTCCAGGATGACGATGTCGTCGAGCGCGACGTCATGCGCTGGATGTACCGCCGTGCCGACGACCTGGTCGGGCTGTGGCCGTGCCCTGAGTGAGCAGCGGTTGCCGGGCGAGCGATCCGGTCACTGCTTCGGTCGCGTCGACGCGCGCTAGCAGCCCCCTTGGGCGAGCAGCCGATGCAACGGGTCGCCGGTGGACTTGCCGCCCGGTGACCATGGCCAGCGCGCGAGGATCGGGGTGTCACACTCGGCGCCGGCGACCTGGACGATCTCGTGCGATCCGTCGGCGAGTGGAACCACGGTGGTTGTGAGCGACGTGTTGGCCCACGCGACGTGGGCCTCGACGTCGCCGCACTGCACCGGGGCCCATGCATACCAGTGCGAGAAATTGTCGTCCGGCTTCCACAGTTGGATCGCTCCGGGCGCCAGCATGCACGCCGGCTCGAGAGCCTCGACACCTGCGCGCAGGGCCGCGGTCCACTCGGCGCGCGTCGACCACGTCCGCTCCTCCAACGAGGCATCGACGCGCTCCACGGCGCGACGATCATAGGCGGCGACCGCTACCCCAGCGGCGATGCGCACGACCTTGGCCCCCTCGAGGTCAGACCGGTAGGTCTCATTGTCGAGCAGCGCGAGGACTCGCGATCGCGGAGCGTGGGCCAGCGCCCACGCGTCGGCGGCTTGGGCAGAGCCGAACAGCCCCAGCACGATGACGATTCCGTGGTCGTCCCCGACCACGCCGAGCTCATCGCTGTGCACCACCAGCGGATAGCCTGGCGTCGATGTTACCGCCGCCGGAATCGCCGCAACCGCGGCCTCGGCCGCGCCCGGAGTCGCAAGCACCTCGGCGAGCACGACATGGGTCGGCATCTCGCAGTCGCCGCAGGTGTCGTACCCACGGAAGTACAGCCCCGCCGGTAGGGGCCGCGCAGCGGCCTTCGGCACCGGCGGCACCCCCGGAACCGCGGTGGGCGCCGGCTCGCGCCCGGGTAGACTCGACGTGGGCGTCGACGCTCGGCACGAGAGCATCGCTCCGATCAGAAGGCACACCGGCGCGGCGCTCGACCCTCGAGTCCCGGCTGTCATCGACAGATCGTACGTCATCTTGCGACGCCCAACGCATCACTGCCACCACCGCGCACAGGCGCCGGGGCGAAACCGAGCCAGAGGGTTTGCTTGCCCTGCGATCACGCCCGACGGCGACCGCGCTCGATCGGCCCGACGATATTGGCGCACCTACCACGTAGGCCAATGTCACCGCTCACTTCGGCGGACGCTTTGGTCAGTCGGCATTCCGTGCCAGGCTGAAGGCCTAGTGCCTAGCAACACCTCGACCATTCGTCTCGTGTGGTTGTGCGTGCCGTTCGCGGCGTTCGTCGGATGCACCCGCAGCAACCCGATCTTCGGCGAGAGCAACTCGGGGGAGGCCGAGGGCTCGACGAGCCTCTCGACCGAGTCGGGCGGCCCGAACGAGACCTCGCAGACCGCCTCGAACTCGGACTCGATGGATGGCACCACGGATGACCCTACGGATGACGGCACCACCGGCACCATGCGGCGCTGCGGTGACGGCGTCAAAGACCCCGATCTGGGCGAGGAGTGTGACGACGGTGACGAGGGCAACGGCCCCGGTCGCGCGTGCCACATGAACTGCACTGTCAACTTTTGCGGTGACGGCGACCCCAGCCCGATGGGCCAGCCGTGCGACGACGGGCCCAAGGGCAGTGACACGTGTTCGCCCGAGTGCATGCTGCGCAGCTGTGGCGACAAGATCCTCGAGTACCCCGAGGAGTGCGAGCCCGAGCTCGATCCGGGGGCGTGCACGCCGTTCTGCACGCTCAATGTCTGCGGCGATGGCGAGGTGCTCGACGGTGAGAGCTGCGAGGACGGAAACCTGGACGACACCGACGACTGCGTCGAATGCCACACGGCATCCTGTGGTGACGGAGCGACGCACGTCGGTTTCGAGTCTTGTGACGACGGCAACCAGGAGCAAGGGGACAACTGCCTCAACGACTGCACGTACGCGACCTGTGGGGACGGCCAGGTCAACGAGGAAGGCAACGAGCAGTGCGACGGCCCAAATGTCCCGTCGTGTGCGGATCTCGGAGCCGACGGCGGCCAGGCCAGCTGCGACGGCTGCCAGGTCATCGGGTGCACCTACTGCGGCAACGGAGTGGTCGAACCCGGTGAAATCTGCGATTCCGCCGGAGTGCCCATCGGTTGCGGCTTCTTCGAACTCAACGGCGAGGACGACGTGTTCTGCACGGACGATTGTTTCTGGGATCTCGCGCCGTGTTGCGTGCCTGCGGGCGATCCTTGTCAGCCAATCGTGGACTGCTGCAGTGGCAGCTGCGACATCAACAACGAATTCTGCGCGCCGGGCTGACCACGCCCGTGCAGTTCCAATGGGTCGGAACGACCACGCCGTGACGCCCGACGACCCGCGAGCAGGGCGCGCGCTGACCATTGCGCCCGCCGGGCCCGACAACGACGACACCCTGGCGATCGCCGCGATCCCGCCGACCCCGACCGTCGTGCCCGGAGCGATGATGGGTCGCTATACCGTGCTCGAACCCATCGGCTCGGGTGGCATGGGCACGGTGTTCGCCGCCCATGATCCCCAGCTGGGTCGACGGATCGCGCTCAAGGTCCTGCGCACCCCCGCGACCGATCCGGCAGCGCGCGCCGAGTTGCTCCGCGAAGGACAAGCCCTCGCGATGCTCTCGCACGCCAACGTGGTGCCGGTCTACGACGTCGGTGTGGCCGACGGGCTGGTGTGGTTGGCGATGCCCGAGGTGCGTGGAGGATCTCTGAGCCGTTGGCTGGCGACCCCCGAGCGTTCGTGGCGTGAGATCCTCGGCATGTTCATCGGCGCGGGTCATGGGCTTGCGGCCGCCCACGACGCCGGACTCGTGCATGGCGACTTCAAGCCGCACAATGTGCTCATCGACGCGCGCGGCGAGGCCTGCGTGGTCGACTTCGGGCTGGCACGGCGTAGCAGCACAGCACCGGCCTCGGACCACACGAGTCCCGAGGCCGTCCCGCCCCACGACCACAGCACGCACAACGGTCTCGTCCGAGGGACGCCGGCATATATGGCCCCCGAGCAGCTGTGCGGCCAACCGCTCGACGCCCGCACCGATCAGTTCGCGTTCTGCATCGCGCTGTTCACCGCGCTATACCGCCATCATCCGTTCATCGCAGAGGAGCGGCGCGACGCGCCGGTGGTGGTCAGCGAGCTGCTCGACCGCATCAACGCCGGGCGCATCGTGCGGCGTCCCGCCGGCGCATCACGGTCGACCGGGCTCCCCAGGAGCGTCGATCGGCTGCTCATGCGCGGTCTCGCCGCCAAGCCCGATCAACGGTGGCCGTCGATGCGGTCGGTGGTCGAACGCCTCGACCGTGCGCGGCGCACCCGCGGACGCCGACTCGTGCCGGTGTTCGTCGCGACGGCAGGGGTGGCCGCTGCGTTGGCGTGGCCCACCGGCAGCAGGCCCTCGCAATGCCGAGGCGAGGATGAACTCGACGAGGTGTGGAACGATGACCGCGCCACCGCGGTGTCATCCCAGCTGCGAAGCTTTGATGCGCCGTTCGCCGCCGACACTGCCGTGCGGGTCGGACAGGGGCTCGAGCTCTGGGCCGCGGCGTGGCGCACCCGCCAGGCCGAAGTGTGTGCCACGGGCCAGACCGACGCACTGCGCTGCCTCGACGAGGCCTTGGCGGGCTTCACCACCACGCTGGAAGTGCTCGAGCGCGCGAACGCGACCACCTTGGCTCGCGCGATCCCGGCGATGCAGGCGTTGCCTTCGCCCGCAGCTTGCGGTCGTGGTGACGCGAGCTACGCGGTCGACTCGCCACAGCTGCGCGCGCTGAACGACGACCTCGCCGAGGTCGAAGCGCTCGACGCGGCAGGCCGCTTCGATGCCGCACTCGCAGCGGCCCAACTCGCGGTGGTGACTGCCGACGCACTCGATGAACCCGTCGCCGCAGCCCGGGCACACCGACTGCTCGGCGGCGTGCTCGAGAACCTGGGCCAGTACGCGCGCGCCGAAGGCGAGCTCGATCGCGCGCGATGGATTGCCCTGGAACTCGGCCGCGATGACCTCGCGGTGACCGCCATGGCGTCTCTGATCAAGTTGGTCGGCCATGACCTCGCGCGGCTCGATGATGGCCGGGCAATCGAGCGCCATGCCGAAGCCGGGTTGGCGCGCTTCACTCCCGATGCCCGCTTGCTTGCGTCGCTGCGCAACGCCCAGGGGCTCCTGCGATCGGCCGCGGGCGAGCCTGACGCCGCGATCGAGCGATTCGCGGAGGCGATCGATCTCACCGCGAGCGCGCCCGACGGTGAGCTCCGCTTGCGGGCCCCGCTGAACAACTACGCGAACGCACTCGCCGCCGCGGGGCGCTATGACGAGGCTCGAGCGGCCCTCGAGCGGGCCGCACTGCTGGTCGAACGCAACCTCGGTTCCGAGCATCCGAGCTTGGTGGGGTACGCCGCCAACCTCGGCTTTGTCGCGGAACGCCAGGGGCGATCCGCGGAAGCCCGCACGTACCTCGAGCGCGCCGTGGCGCTCGCCGAGACGGTCCTGGGTCCGGATCATCCCAACCTGTACGAGGCCGTGAACAACCTCGCGGTGTTCCACTACTCGCGCGGCGACCTGGTGGTCGCCGAGCAGCTGTTCGAGCGCGCGCTCGTGAGCGCGCGCCGCCACCTCGGGCCTGATCATCCCGCGCTGGGTCGAATCATCGGCAACCTCGCGCTATGTGCGAGCGAGCGCGGCGAACCCGAGCGTGCGCTGTTGCGCTACGACGAGGCCCTCGCGCTCGGGGAGCGCGGCCTCGGTCCCGATCACATCGACGTCGCGCTGACCCTGAACAACCGTGGCAGTGCGCTGCGCCGCCTGGGCCGGCTGCGCGAAGCCAGGCTCTCCTACGAACGGGCCCTGGCCATTCGCGAGGCGAAGCTCGGCGAGGACCATCCCGACATCGCAACGACGATCGACAATCTCGGACTGCTGGCCCTGGCCGAAGGAACTCCGCGCGTCGCGCTGGCGCTGCACCAGCGCGCGTATGAGATCTGGCATCGTGCTCACGGCGAGACCCACAGGCGCGTCGCCGGGATTCTCGCCGACCTCGCGGCCGACCACGTCGCCCTGGGCGAGCGCGCGCAGGCCCGCGGGTTGCTCGAGCGGTCCGAGTCCATCTGGGGCGCGATCGAGGATGCGGATCCGACGGATGCCGCGCAGACGTGGCTGGCGCTGGCCGAGCTGCTCGACGACGATCCCGTGCGGGCGCGCGCGCTCGCCCGCAAGGCACTGGATGGGTTTGCTACCGTGAGCGCGCGCTGGGAGCCAGAGAGCACCCGCGCGCGCGCTGTGCTGACCCGGATCGGCGGGTAACCCGATCGCGTTGCGATCGGACTTCTGCTGGCCCGCGTTCGCTCGGGAGTCCGCGCGTTCTTCAGCGCGCAGAGCACCCGAGCGCGCCCCCCGAGATCAGCCCTTGGGCCGATCCTTGTACTTCGTCATCAGCGTCTCTTGGATGTTGCGCGGCACCGGTGCGTAGCGCTCGAACTCCATCGTGTACTCGGCCTTGCCCTGGGTCGCAGAGCGCAGCTCGTTGGAGTACGCGAACATCTCGGCGAGCGGCACGAGCGCCTCGACGGCGTTGCTGCCCGCGCGACCCTCGGAGCCGATGATGACACCACGGCGACGGATCAGCGTGGTCTGGACTGCGCCCTGGAATTCCTCGGGGGTCTCGACCTCGACATGCATCATGGGCTCGAGCACCACTGGATCGGCCTTGCGCATCGCCTCCTTGAAGGCCGCGCGCGCGGCGATCTGGAAGGCGATGTCGCTCGAGTCGACCTGGTGATAGCTGCCGTCGTTGAGTTCCATCTCGATGTCGACCACCGGGAAGCCGATGAGCACGCCGCGCTCCTTGGCGACCTGGAAGCCATGGTCGACCGAGGGAATGAACTCGCGGGGGATGATGCCGCCGACGATCTTGTCGAGAAAGCGATAGTGCTCGCCGGGCTGCGGATCCGGCAGCGGTCGCATGACGCCAGCGATCTTCGCGTACTGACCCGAACCGCCGGTCTGCTTGCGGTGGATGTACAGGTACTCGACCTCTTTGCCGATCGTCTCGCGATACGCGACCTGCGGCTCACCGACGATGGTGTCGACCTTGTACTCGCGGCGCATGCGCTCGATGTACACCTCGAGGTGGAGCTCGCCCATGCCGGCGATGATGGTCTCGGCCGACTCTTCGTCACGACGGACCTTGAAGGTCGGATCCTCTTTGGAAAAGCGGTTCAGCGCCTTGGAGAAGTTGGACAACATGGCGTTGTCCTTGGGCTTGACCGCATAGAAGATGACCGCCTCGGGCACGAACATCGAGCGCAGCGAGTACTCCTTCACCCCGTCGGTGAACGTGTCACCGGCGGCGCAGTCGATCCCGAACAGCGCGCAGATATCACCCGCGGTGGCCTCCTCGATCTCTTCCATCTTGTCGGCGTGCATGCGCACGAGCCGGCCGACCTTGTTCTTCTGCTGGGTCCGCGCGTTGTAGATCGAGTCGCCCTTTTTGACGCTGCCCTGATAGATGCGCAGGTACGTCAGCTGGCCGAAGCGGCCGTCCTCGAGCTTGAACGCCAGCGAGCACATCGGCAGGTCGTTCTTGGTCTCGAGCACCACCTCGGTCTCGATCTTGCCGACGCGCTCGAAGGCCTTGTTGGTGACCTCGGTCGGGTTGGGCAGGTACCGGGTGACGCCATCGAGCATGGCCTGCACGCCCTTGTTCTTGTAGGCGGAGCCGCAGTAGACCGGCACGAACTTCAGCGCGATGGTCGCCCGGCGGATGATCGGCAGCAGCTCTTCGCCGCTGACCTCGGTGCCGTCGAGGAACTTCTCCATGACGCTGTCGTCGAAGTCGGCTGCCGCCTCGACGAGCTTGGCGCGCCACTCTTCGACCTTCTCGGCGTAGCCCTCGGGGATCTCGGCTTCGCGCATGGTCTCGCCGTTGGCGCCATCGAAGTACAGCGCCTTGCGGTCGAGCAGATCGATCACGCCCTCGAACTGATCCTCGGCACCGATCGGGATGTTGACCATCACGGCGTTGAGCTTGAGCTTGCTGCGCAGCGCCTCGTGCACGCGGTACGCGTCGGCACCCGAGCGATCCATCTTGTTGATGAACGCGAGGCGCGGGACGTTGTACCGACGCATCTGACGGTCGACCGTCAGCGACTGCGACTGCACGCCGGCGACTCCGCACAGCACCAAGATGGCGCCGTCGAGCACCGACAGTGCGCGCTCGACCTCGATCGTGAAGTCGACGTGTCCGGGCGTGTCGATGATGTTGACGTGGTAGCCGGCCCAGGTGACGTGGGTCGCTGCGGACTGGATGGTGATGCCGCGCTCGCGCTCCAGCTCCATGGAGTCCATCGTCGCGCCGACGCCAGACTTGCCTCGCACCTCCTCGATCTTGTGGATCTTCCCTGTGTAGAAAAGGATCCGCTCCGTCAGCGTGGTCTTACCGGAGTCGATGTGGGCGGAAATCCCGATGTTCCGGGTGGTCGCAAGGTCGAGCATGGCGTTCGCTTCTAGGGGGTGCACCGCGGTCGCGCGGCCACCCCTTTGGGGTTGATGAGACGGCGGAGTTTGGTCACGGATATGGGGTGCGCACCAGTCGGCCATCCGTGAGGTGACTCAACGAGAGCGTGCGGCGATGGCGGCTCGGGCGCGTAGGACCGCCTTGGTGGGGACCTTGCTAGCATGCAGGCGTGCTTGGCCCGCTAGAGAAGGCGCTGCTGGCAGCGTTGTTGTTCGTGCTGATGTTCGGCATGGGCGCGGGGCTGACCGTCGCGAGCTTCCGCGACATCGCGCGCCGGCCCTTCGCCCCGCTGGTCGGACTCGCCTCGCAGTTCGGCTGGATGCCGCTGCTCGCGTACGGGTTGGCGCGCGCGCTCGAGCTGCCGCCGCAGATGGCGATCTCACTGCTGGTGGTCGGCTGCGTGCCCGGCGGCACGACCTCGAACCTGTTCACGATGTACGCCAAGAGCGACGTGGCGCTGTCGGTGTCGATGACGGCGATCTCGACGATCGCCGGGGTCGTGATGATGCCGATCTTGCTCGGCGCGTACGGCAGCTCGCTCACCGACGCGAGCTTCACGATCCCGCAGGCCGAGATCGGCGGCACGCTCGCGATCATGTTGGTGCCGCTGGCGATCGGCATGTTCGTCCGCGCGCGTTGGCCGACCCGCGCCGCGCTCGCCGAGCGGGTCGGCAGCCTCGCCGGCATCGGCGTGCTGGGATTGTTGGTGGCCACGAGCTTGGTCAGCAACGCCGCGTTGCTCGGGCGCACGAGCGGGGCGATGTTCCTCGCTGCGTTTGCGCTGGGCGCCTGTGGCTTTGGTCTGGGTTGGCTCGGTGCCCGGCTGGTCGGCCTGCCCGTCGCGCAGCGCCGCGCCGTTGCCTTCGAGACCGGCATCCAGAACAGTCCTCTGGCGCTGGGC
>CANLQR010000184.1 GCA_947492135.1 Deltaproteobacteria bacterium
CGCCGAAGCCTCGGCGATATGCCTCTCGACCACCGGATCGCCGACGCCCGCGCCGACGACCCGCAACAGGTCGTGCATGGATGAGAACGCCTGCTCGCCAGAGCCCGAGTCGCCGCTGCGTGTTCGCATCCATGACGCGGCGTTCGTCAGTAGTGAGCCAACGATGGAGAGCGGCTCATTCACGCACTGTTGCCGCGTCATGGTGCCACCGTGCAGGGTGGCAGACGGCTGGGGTCCTTCGCGCAGCGAAAGCCAGAATTGTCGCTGTATCCCGTCTTGTCGGAGGATGACCAACTGCCCCGCGGAGAGAGGTGGACCGACCACGCCCCGCCAACGCCTTTCCGCAGCTCGCCGACGGGGTGATCGGGGCGAAATGGACTGAGGGATTTCTCTCCGATGTTGCCCGCCATGTCGTAGACGCCGTCGCGGGTGACGTCGGTGGGTCGACTGCCGACCGGCCAGGGCCGATTGCGACCGCATCCTGCCTCGTCGTCGTCCGTGTCCTCATCTACGATCGCCAAGTCGCAGGTCGGCGGCGGCGCATCGCCCCACGGGTAGGCCGAGTTCGCGTCACGGTTCGTCATGACCCAGAGCAGCTCGTGAGCGAACGGGGTGCGCTTGCCGCGAAATCTGCAGTACGCGTCGTGCTGGTCCCCGTCCATGCAGTTGATGGGAAGGCCAGCCTCGCCTTCGAGTTCCCATGTACAGACGAGCGGCACCATCTGCGAGGTGTGCCCGCTCCAGCCGCTGGTCGAGCGATGCGGAACTGTGCATGCGCCTGCCTCGACACACGCCGCATACTCCTCGACGGTCGTCTCGTATCGGTCGATCCACAGCGGGTCAACCGGGACAGGCGATGCTGGGCGAATCACGGTATTGTATCGCGCAAGGACACCCCCCGGGATGTACGCCATCCCCGGCTCGTCCGCGCACGCAGTGGATGTGGGGGCCGGTACCGCGTTCAGCTCGGGGAGCGCAGCCGCAGGTTTGGCGGGCCCCGAATCGATCACTCGGCCGCACCCGAGCACGAGGACGACCCACACACGGTGTGCCCGGCGATTCATGAGCCCCGCCGCAACGCCGAAGCCTCGGCGATATGCCTCTCGACCACCGGATCGCCGACGCCCGCGCCGACGACCCGCAACAGGTCGTGCATGGATGAGAACGCCTGCTGGCCAGAGCCCGAGTAGCCGATGCGTGTTCGCATCCATGAGCAAGGCCACTCCGATCGCGCCGCAATGTGGGCGCGCACATCGAGCGCGATCTCCGCAGCCGAGACCCCCACGGACTCGGCGACCTCGGCCGCGAGGACATCGATCGACTTCTTGCCCTTCTCGAGTTTCTTGACGCTGGCGACCCCTCGTCGGAGCACCGCGGCCACGTGCGCGGGGGCGAGCTCGAGCTTGAGACCGAAGTACTCGTCGTATAGGTCGACGGCCCCCGGATCCTCGGTCGCCCCCTCGGCGCGGGCGTACTCGGTGTAGCGCTCGAAGTCGACGAAAAAACGATCGGCGCCGCTCATCGTACCGAAGCGCTCCCTCTCGTGCACCGGCACGAACACCCCGCCCAAGCCGTGAGTCACGGAAGGGCGCTTGTCGGGCTTTCGTTTCTTCGGCTTTTTCCCCTTCGCCGGCGGGTCGTCGTCCTGCGATTCATCGGGGTCTGGTTTATCCGCGGTCAACGGCCGTTCGAGGAAGCCGTCCTTGTAGAACCGTGCGAGGCAGCGTTGGCAATCGTACTTCGCGCCGTCAAGGACCTTGTCAAAACTGCAGTCGCGGCGAAGGCCCCGCGCGTTGTACTTGGCAAGAAGGCGGTCGTCCACAACCTCATCGAAGCTAGTGTCGATGTCACTGAGTGCCCGCGGATGTACGATCGTCGCGGCGCCGGGGCTCATGATCGGCAGGCCACGCTTGAGCGGGATCTTGTCGAGTTCGCCGTTCCCGATGGTCATTTGCCCGATGCCCCAACCGCGACCGACGTACCAATCGCCACCTTGATGGTGCACCGCATCGAATGCCCCGGCGGGTTGTGTATTCACGTCAATGCCCAGGATCACATGATGTCGATTGTCGCCTGGCGTCGTGTTCAGGTTGCGGATCGTCGTCGTGAACGTGCCGCCGCTCTCGTTGGCGAGGATCTGCAGCAGCAGCGACTCGGGTGCGGTGGTCGCCTTGCGCCCGCTGGTGTTCGGCGGGCGCTCGAGGCAGCGTCGGCGGATGTACTTGCATCCTTCGTCCTTGTTGGCGACATCGGGAGGGTCGACGAGCAGGTGATATCCAGGCCGGTGGTCGGGACCGATCTGGGCCCCCTCGCGCAGCGCCTTGAGGTACACGGCAGTCGGCTGATCGACGGTGCCCATTTCCACGAGGTGCTCCAGCCACGCTTCGATATGACGCGGACAGTCGAGCACCCAGAACTCCGTCATGTCGAGCAGCTTGCGCACGCGCACGGTCATGGTCGCGATCCTGGTCGAGACGGTGAGCCACGCAGCAAGTTTGCTCGCGGGCGGCGAGATGCGGCCGAGACGGCCGTCGATTTCCGCGATCTGATCGCGAGCGGTCGCGATCGCGCCGAGTAACGTCTCGCAGTCGTCTCTGAATCCCGCACCCTTGCCCGCCTGTGCGCCGAACAGCGACAGTTTCTCGGCGAACACCGCGTCTTTTAGCATCGACCCGCGACTCGCATATTTGGAGGTCGCGCCGCTCGGTATCGCGAGTTCATCGACTGTCTTGGTCGGCGTGCCTCCGTCGAACGGCAGAAACGGCGCAGTGATGTCCTCGAACGCAGCTTGGTGTGGCCAGTGGCCGTCGGCCCAAAACTCGAGCTGGGCGAGCAGGCTCGTGGCGCCGCTCAGGTGCTTGTCGTGGGCCTCGTCGTTCTTCGCGCGCTCGACCTTCTCGAGTCCGTTCGCGAGCGCGACCAGTTGGTCCTTCGCCGCATCGCCCGCGTGCGCCCACCTCGACACCATTTGCACGGGCGGCACGAAGGCTTTCTGGTAATGGATCGGTAGGTCGAACTTGCCAGCCTCGATGCTACCCGGCGCAACCGCTGCGCGGGTCGAGGCGTGGGGGATCCGGTAGATTTCGACGAGATCCTGCTTGAACGCCAGCACCGAGCCGAGCACATGGTAGGTGAACTCACCGATTGGCGGTGATCCGCGGCTTCGCGCGAAGTATCCGAGCCACAGCAGGTCTTCTTGTAGCTCGCGGACGTAGAGCGGATGGGTGCGGGACGTCGCCATCGCAGGACCCTGCTCGATGCCATATCGCGGCTCAACCGTGGCGACCGTCTTGCCCTTTCGGGGGGGCAGGAGATTGTCGCGATTGCCCATGCGCAGCAGGTGACCATCAAATGGGAGCGCGTGGATCACCACGAGCGTGAGCGCCTTCCGCCCGATGACGAACCCCTTGGGTTTCACTCGAGGTTTGCCGTCCCCAACGGTGCGAAGGGCATCAAGCACACGCAGGGTGCCGCGCAGGCTCGACTCCACGAGCTGCCAAGCGCCGAGGCCAGCCCAGCCGGCGGCGGCTTCGAGGCCGCCTCCGTCGGGTCCCGCGGCCGGCAGCGCCAGCAGCTTGCCGTCGCGCTTGGGACTCGCCTCTGCGCAGAATGGGCAGTCGATGCCGTCGTCCTCAGGATCGAGTTCGACGAGTTCCTTCGGTAGCGCGTCGCTTGCAGGCGGTGGCGGGTCGACGGTGGGAGCCTTGGGGACAACCGCGGGCTGTAGCCGCCTCAGGCGTTCCAGCAGGCCCTCGGTGGTGAACCCAAAGCCGCCCGTCGATAGAGTGCAGCTCGGCTCCTCGCAGACAAGCCGAATTTCGTCGAGTCGTATTCCGGGATTTGCCATGTTCATCACTCCTGCGCGTCATCGTCGTCGAGGTCATCGTCGTCGAGGTCATCCTCGTCGAAGTCATCCTCGTCGAAGTCATCTTCCGGACCGTCCTGCGCCGGCGGCAGCTCTCGTCGAAGATCTGCCGCTTCGCGATACCTCGGGTCGAGCGCCTGCAGATTTCCATCGCAGACCAGCCGGGCAAACTCGCCGAGCAGACCGCGTTCGACAATCGTGCCGGAGGCGTCTGTCGCCCCCTCCCGACGCTCCTGCGTCGTCTCGAGCACGTACTTGGCGTCGGTCATGGGCCGCCCGTAGTGATCGATGACGTGCATGACCAGGTCTCCGAGCGCCTCCGCGACTGGTGGCACCGTTAACGGATCGAAGCGTGCCACGTCGTAGAGCAGTTCAACCGCGCCCTCGGAAGCCTGAAACTCGACGTCGTCGGAGAGAAAGAGAACGTCGACCCGACGCTGGCCATCGGCCGTGTCAGACCCTGCGATCGCCGGATGTGCCAAGATGCTCGTCGCCGCGGCCGTAGCGCCAGGCTCGAACCATCGAAGGTCGGCGGACGACGCCCCGAGTGTATCGAGATGGACTTGGAGTTCGTAGGTCTGGCAGTCGAACAGCGCGCCCAGGGTCTGCTCGCCGCAGACTCCGTCAACGTCGACCGCAGCGTCGAAGATGTCGTTGTACTGCTGCTGAAAGCTCGCGACCGCGGCGTCGACGTCCTTGTCCATCACGCCATCGGTACGCCCCGGATTCGTGAGCCATCCATGCGCTTCGGAGAGGTAGAGCAGCAGGCGTTGCATGTCTGCGGGGGTGCCGTGGTCAGTGGCGAGCGCGACCCAGGCATCGCGCTCACCATCCAGAAGGTACGAGGCACACTGAGCACGGCGAGTCGCGAGTTGCTCGTTCGCGTCGGCGTCGCCGTCGGCGCTGGTGTGCCCGACTGCGAGGAGTCGTACGCCAGGCCTACGACTCAGGACAGCGACCGCCGCGGCCAGTGGGACCAGATGCGAACGGCGGGGCGAGAGCGGGACCAGCACGCACGATTCGTGGGCGAACCGGAGTGCGTCGGTGTCGACTCGCGGAATGATGGGGCGCAGCAAGACGACGGTCTGCAACGCGCCAGTTGCGATCTCGAACACCGCCGGAGCGGCGAAGGGAAACTCCGCCGTGTGTTGCGAGGCCACGAACCCTTCGCCAGCGCCTCGCCACCTCGCCACCATACGCGGCGCGATCTCGACGGTGACAAGGTCGTTTGTCGCGAGCCCCGACAAGCCGACTTCTCCGCGGGCATCGGTGTCGACCGTCTGACGCGCCGCGCCTGGCGGTGTGACGGCGATGCTCTGTTCGGTGACGGCGGCACCGTCATCCATCACAACGCGCACGCGCCACTGCGCAGCGCTCTCCTTGTCTTTCGACGGCAGAACCGTCGCCGCGGCGTCGGCGCGTTCCCGCGAATCAACGCCGATCTTCCGGATCAGCTCTCGGAGAAACGGAATGTTGTCCCAGTTTGCAAAATCTTCCGCCTCGCGGGAAAAGATCGGTCGCCCCGGATCCGGCTCGCGCCCCAGATCGACGAAATAGGCGCGCCGCATTAGGATCGACGGGATCGACGGCCGTAGCCAACTATCGCTCAGTGCGCGTCCGAGCGCGCTACGCCCCATCGGACTGTCGAGCACTGGATTCGCGTGCAACGCATTCACCCCCCCCTCGATCGGCTGCACCGCGTGCCCGGGCACGAACACCATGATGCGGCCCGAACCAGTGCGGAATCGATAGTGCTCCGTCATGGTCGCTCACCCCCGGTGTAGCAGGCTGTCGCAACGGCTGTTCATGGTGGCAAAACCTCGATCGTGTAGTGAATCCGGTAAAATTCGCCCTTCTCCTGTGACCATGAACCTTCGCCCCACGCTGGCGTGGAGTCTAATCGTGCGGAATCGCGGGTTGGAGGAATGGAGGCTGGGGCCACGCCCGACAACGTCGCGGGCGTTACGTTGTCGATGACGAGTGCGAATTCGAGCAAATCATCGTCCTTCAAGTCGGCAACGCCTGTCCACCCCAGGTCAATCAGGTCAATCACCGTGCCAAAGGTCACCGTGAACTCCGAGGGCGGCGCAATCGGTGAGTTCCTGACAGTGGCGACGATGCTCCATATCGCCTCGTCCCCGACGTCCACGCCAGGGTCGAGCACGTCGATGCTCCTAAACGTGACTCTCACTCTCGTGCGCCGAGCGGAGACGAGCAGCCCGACGAATCCCGCTTCGATGCTATTGTCCCGAAATGAAGTTGGTCGCTGGAGGAAATGTCGGTCCACGGCGAAGGTCGCCGAACTTGCACCGTCCGTGAAGCATGCGCAATCGAATCCTGCGTCAAGCAGCTTGTCGCGCAGCGTCGCAAGGTCGTTCCCATCCTCCGGTTTAGCGAAGATGAACGCCAGCAGTCGCTGAGAGTGACTCGCGGCCAGGGCGCCATATGCTGTCCCTTGCTCGGTTTTCATGAAATCTGCAAAGTGCAGACTATTCCGCTGTGTGCACTCGAGCCAGCGGGCGTCGGTTTCGTCCGAAAATGGCGGCGGGTCGTTCGTGTCGCGACTCGTTGAGTAGAGATTACCAACACCCATCGGCACCGCGGTTCCGTCCGCCCGTGTCATGATGAGGGCACCGAGGCCTCCCATGCCCTCGTGCGTACTGCTCGACGGGTTTCCTGCCTTTACTTCGTACACGTTCGCGGCACGATTGCGCCCAAAGTAGAACCTCGTTTTGCCGGCAACCGAGTTCTCTTCTCGCAGCGTGCCTCCAACACGCAACTGGCCTTCACCCTCGACTTCCATCGGATCTACAACTCCGCCCAGCCCCATCATGAGGTTGCGGGGCCCGAATAACTGCCCGTTGACGGCGACACGCGCGTCGCCATCCTGACGTTCAATCGCATGGCAGAATGTCTCAGACCGTTCACGCAGCAGAATATCAACCCTGTAATTCACCATGCTCAGCAGGACATAAGAAAACGGACCATCCTCGAAAAAACCAAAGCCGTCTGCCATGCGCGTAGCGACGCCGCGAAATCCGTCCGCGGAAATCGGTTGGGGCTGCGATTGGGGCTTCGATGTCGGCATTACTGTTCACCTGATCCGGTTGATGAGACTCATACGCACGGCGTGACATCACGGCGGATTCCTCAGAACTATGGCCGCAGCAATCGCTTAGGGCAGATGTTCGATTCTTCATTCTCGAATTCGTGCCAATCGACCGGCAGAGGTAGCCACGGTGGCAAGATATATGCCTCATTCACCGAGACGCTGCGAAACCCACGCTCGTAACTCTGGTAGCAGCAGCCCCCGTCGTAGCTATCCGGCACGTCGTATCTCCACACGACGATTCCCACGGTGCGAACGAGAATGCAGGCGTCGAGGTGGTGAATCGTGAGTCGGGTCGTCGCGAGGGCGTTCACCAGGACCAGGCCGACCGCCACGCGACTCCCCAGCCGCTCGGTCGCAAGCACCTGCGGCATGCGGCGCATCTTCCTCCAGGTAAGCACGAGGACGAACGGCGTCGCGATGTAGATTGGAAGCTGCACCCACAATGGGTGGCTCGCGTTGCTCGTGACAGACTCCCCCGCTACCCCCCAGATGCGGTCGAGGTAGGCGACGAACATGATCACGATGTACGCGGCCAGCGCGAGCCATATTTGTATATAGGCGATCGGCTCCTCGGTGGCGGGTTGATTTGACTCCATCACAAACGACCCTTTCCGGTCAACAGTGACCCCGTCGATAGCTCGAGGAACCTCGCGTACTCGGCCGGTGATCGGCACGAGGCCTCGATGTTGCAGAGCATCGACACCTGGCGCTGACGCGCGCTGTCCCGGAGCCACTGAGCGTAGTCTACATCCGCTGTCGCGGCGCCTGTCTCGATTAACTCGGTCGTGTTGCGAAACTGCTGATCGAGCGATGCCATCACGTCGTCGATGGTATCGCTCAGCGCGAGCTGGAACCCGCGTACGACGGTCGCTCCGTGTGCAGCGTAGCGCACGTCGCCAGTGGCACCCTCGTGGAGCGGCGGCACGTCGAAGTACACCCGACGGCCCTGAACACCGAGCGCGGTCGGGGGCATCGGTTTACCCGCGATCGTCACCGCAACGGGCCCGGTCGGGATCTCCGGCAGTTCGACCATCACGCACGAATTCGGCAGCGCGAGGTGAACATCCGACACCACGCGTGCGGGGATTGGCACGAGGTCCGCGTTCGGCCCCTCGGCGGGGAACGGCTGGTGCTCGCGTGCGAAAGTGCCGTCGTACAACTCATCGGAGTCAGCCCGGGGTTCGTCGCCAAACTTGCACCGTGTCAGCTCGACGCGCCGGTTGGTGCGGCTGGAAAAATCGTTGGTCTGGGCGGCGTCGAGCGGCCAGCGCTCACCCATGCTTGCGGTCGCCATGACGAGCCGTGCGCGCAGGCTGGCGAGTTCTTCCCGGCCGGCGAACAGACGCGTGAGGTCTTCGTCGTACAGATCATAGATTGCGGACCAGTCGCGCGGACCCAGTTGTTGGCTTTGGTCGATGCCCGCGTGGGTGCGAAGTGCAGCGAGTGCCGCGGCGGTGGCGGGGCCCCAGTCATCGTCGATCGGCCCGGGATCGCACGCGAGGCCCGTGGACGCCGCCCACTTCAGCGCGGCCTGCAACGCGGCGACGTTGGCGTGGGAGAACGCGTGCTCGGCCCACGCCTCGCGCTTGCCGTCGAGGTACAGCGACGTCGAACGCGCGCGCTCGAGTCCCAGCGTTTCGTTGTCCCCGGATTTTCCTTCGGTGTCGGCGTGGCCGACGACATGCAACGTACTTTCGAGCGCACTCGTGAGCACCGTGCGAAGCGCGCTGCGTACGGTGAATGCACCCTCCGCCGTCACGCGCATGGTCCCGAAGACCAGCACGCCGCTCGCCTCAGACCAACCATCGAGCGTGACGACCACGCAGCCGGGTGGTTCCACGACCAGGCGATAGTTCGTATCGAGGGTCGGCAGCACGATCGCCGCCTTCGGCTCACGCGGCACCACGATGTCGTCGAACGACTTGAAGAACCCTTTGGCCGGCGGCGCGCCGCGGGCCGCCGAAGGTAGCTGCACGCCGGTCGGGAACAATACCTGCGTCGGTCCCGGCGGCACCAAGCGGCGCGCAGTGTGTCGCCCCGCCGCGTCGAGCACGACGCGGTCGCGCCGACCACCGCGATGCGCGAGCGTGAGTTCGAAGTCGGCAAACGGTACGCCCCTGTGGTCGAGAAGTTCGATCGACACCGAACTCGACACCTCGCGAGTGTCGGCCGCGGCCGGCGACGGCCGCGGTGCGATCGGGCGGGCAGGCTGCTGTGGGGCGCGGTCTTCCACTCGACCGACCTCGATCGCGACCCAGCGACCCTCGCGAATCGCCCGCGCCGCGCGAGCGCGAATCTCCGGCTCGTCGAGCTGCTCGTCGGCCACGCCGAGCCACCGCGCAAACGCGGCGCGGCCCTCCGGGTGGCCGAGCGCGTCGTCGACGAAACACGCGACCTCGGCGGGACCCGTCGAAAGCAAGGTGGTGTCCGGCACCACCAGGGCGCTCCACCCTCCGCTACGCACTGGCATCCAGCGTTCCATCGGTCAGTGCACGGCTCCCGTGACAACATGCAGTCGGTCGAGTGTGACCTTCCACCAATCTTCGAACTCGTCGGCTAGATAGACCCTCGCCGCGACGCGAACGCGCGCGACGTGGTCGTCGTGGTCGTGGAGCATATGCTCATGGCCGCATGCCGGATCCGGCCGAAAGACCTGAAGAACAACGTGGTCGTCTCGCATCTCGGGGAATCCAGCCGGCGGCGTCCAAGCGACCACCGCATCCGCGAGAGCGAACGCGAATGTCGGGATGTCCCCAAGCGGCCCGCACGGCGGGATAACACGGGGAAACACCGTCGGGGTGGTTTCGAAGAACGGCATCGTTGGGATTCGCGTTGTGGGTGTCGGCAACCACGGTCATCACACCCGTATCGCGCAACCCATCTCCGGAATCACCGTGCGGCGGCAAAGCGTCAAGGTTGGGGGAGTAGCATCACAGACCGGCCACAGCAGACTTCCGAGGAACGGAATTCTAAATACCTTCATCATGACGATCGAACGTCGCACGGTTCGTTCGGCCGCGATACTGTCCCTTGGGTGCAAAATGCGATGGGTGCGGCTCGCGGGCGCATCCTTTGCCGAGGGTGTGGATCGGTGTGGATCCCATCCTGACGGGCGCCGTCTGGACGGCCCGACGCGGGCTCGCCGGCTCGCGGCGCACGCCTGGGCACGACGGATGCTGCAGGCCGAGTTCGTGTGGCGGGACGGACCGAGAAACGCGTGTCGAAGTGGTGTGACAGGCAACGCCGGCGCCTGCCGGATGCGACCGATGATCTGGTGGTGATCAGCGCAGACGGGCGCAGACGGCAAGGGCATCCTCACGCGTCAGGAAGACGGGCGCGAGGCCACGCGTCTGGCCGCGGAGAAGAGTCGGAGGTCGGGCTTGCGGCCACGTGGCTTCCGGTCGACGCGCCGTTTGGCGGGCCGACCGGATTGGACGCCGACGGCGGACAGCTTGGATCGACGGCAGTCGCGGCTGTGCCGAAGCTCCCCGACTCGACGACGTGCCCGACTAGGGTGTGGATCTCTATCTGAGCCCGTCCATGCTCCTGCCTGGACGGGCTCCGAACGCCGCGTGGAGGCCAGTTGGGCCGGCCGGGCCTGCGCAGTCGGCCGCGACAGGCCGTGACGGCCAAGCTCACGGCCATCCACGAGGTCGAGCGCACGCGCATTCCCCGCGCGGACGGGATCAGGTAGAGAACCAGACCCCCCGACTAGGCTGTGTCCGAATTCCGTGAAACCTCCAAATTTTTGGCGGGATCCGGAATCTGTGATCGAAGGGAGGCATGCCAGCTGCTCGCCACCTTCGTCACGCGCTGACCGACGCGCAGTGGGAAGCTCCCCCTCGGCCCCGGGAGCGCGCTTCGCGTACCAGGGAGCCCGACCGCTTTCCCGGATACTTCCGCTTATCCGCGGGGCGCCCGATTCCGACTGCACGGCGACACACTGCCGGCCCGGACCGCAGTCCGATCCGAACGGCGCTGATACACACCGATGTTCGCGATGCCGTCGACGGGGGGAAAGATCCACGCATACCCGGCCTTGAGGCCGTCCGCGAAGAAGTGCTCGTTGGCCGCGCGGTGGGGCCCGGGCCGCACTCGCTGGGCTCCACGTCGGCTGATGCGGACGTCGGGCCCGCGCGGCCAAATCACATCGACGCCGCGTTCGAACAGGATCTTTGCCGCGCTGTACTCACCCATGCCACGCAGGACATCAGCGAGGTTGTTCTGGAGGGTGGCAACGTGGGGGTGCCGCGCCGGGCGATGAAACAGAAACAGAAACGTCTCTCGAAGGGCGTGGATGGCGACCTGATCCCGGTCATGCTGCGAGACGTACCTCGCGGTGCTCGAGCCGGTCGCATCGCGGCGACGTCGGCGAAGGCGAGGCCCACCCGCGGGCCATGTGGCCAACCCACGGGCCAGTGGCCACATGACCGTGCAGGACATCGGACGGCCTACGTCGGCGGCATGACGCGACATTGCTCGGCGGCCTGGTGCTCGCATCGACCGGCGATGCGATGTCGTCATGCTCGGCCGCGCAGGTGTACCGGCCGCGGACCACCGCGAGCTGCGATGCGGTCGCGCTCGTACGTCGCCACCTGCCCGCGTTCCTCGAGCGTATCGAGCAAGACGGCGGTGAACTCCCGCGCTTCGTCACTGATGAGCTGCGGTCGTTTATCACCTGCGGCGACTTCGAGCATGGCTTTTTGGTCGCTGCGTGCCGTCGCTGCGGTGAGCAACTTCGCGTGCCATTTTCGTGCAAAGGGCGTGGATTTTGTCCCTCATGTTTGGGTCGGCGCATGAGCGAGGGAGCAGCGCTCTTGGTGGATCGACTTCTTCCTCCTTGCGGGTATCGACAGTGGGTACTTTCGTTCTCCGGCAGCCTTGCAGTACGGCTAGGTTATGACCGTGCGCTGCTTGCTCGCGTGACTCGGTGCTTCGCACGTGCGGTCATGAACTCGGTGCGACGACGGACCGCACGACATCACGCGCTTGCCACTTCGGCTTCGTTGCATGCTGGGGCCATCGTGGTCGTGCAGCGATTCCGCTATGACCTTGGACTTTTCGTTCATCTGCATCTGCTGGCCACCGACGGTGCGTTCTCCGAGTCCGACGATGGCGTACCCGTCCTACCTCGCTGGCTCGCCGCACCGGCCTCGACCGAGCACGACCTCGCGCAGGTACTCGCCACGGTCCATCGCCGACTCGGCCGCGTGGACGACGACGACGACGACACCGACGACGCGCTTGCCGGGTGTGTTCAGCTCTCGCTCGCGGGGCCGCAGCGCGTCGGAGTCTCGCCCGCGCCACCGCGACCACTCGAGGTGTCGGGCTTCGGCATGTCCCTGCACGCCGGCACCGTCATCGACGGCCGTGATCGGAAGAGGCTCGAGCGAATGTGCAGGTACTTACTGCGGCCACCGTTTGCCCACGATGCCGTGCGCGAGCTGCCCGATGGTCGCGTTAGGCTGACCTTCAAGAGCCCCTCACGCACAGGCGCTACCCACGTCGACATCGAGCCGCATCGCTTCCTTGCACGACTCGTCGGACTCGTGCCACCGCCTCGCCAGCATCAGGTCCGATACTTCGGAGTTTTCTCCAACCATCACGCATTGCGCTCCCGGATCCAGATTGAGCCGGCCAACCCAGTGCCCGTCGTAGCCACGCAGGTGCCGCTGTTCGATGCCACGGGTCTACAACCGTGGCGCACCTCTTCGTTGTCCGAGCTTGCACCGCGGGCCAGGGCTCGCCTCGGATGGGCCTCGTTGTTGGCAAGAGTGTTCGCGATCGATGTTTCTGTCTGCAGCCGATGCAGCGGACTGCGAAGCGTCATCGCGGCCATCACCGACGCCCACGAGATCGCTCGCCTACTCCACGGCGCTAGGCCGCCGCCGCGCTCGCCGCTCAACGGCCAACTTTCCTTCTTCAACACCTGAACCATCACCCTGGGCGGCGCCCTCGCACGCACGCTCTCGACTGGCTCGCCCGGCGCCCGGCCACATGGCTCAACGACCCTCCCT
>CANLQR010000185.1 GCA_947492135.1 Deltaproteobacteria bacterium
CGAGCCCGAGGCGTGGAAGGCCGACTCTCGGGCCCGCATGGACGAGTTCCTCGCGACGGTGGTGGCCGAGGACCGCAAGGTGCTTTGGCTCGGTCTTCCGACGATGGGGATGAGGTCGCTCGAGACCAAGCTGGAGATGATCCGGCAGATCCAACGCGAAGCGGTGGATGCCCTTGGCGCCCGTGGCCACTACGTGGATACGGCGCCCTTCGTCACGGGTGCCGATGGTGCACTGCTGACCGAAGCGAAGGTGGGCGGCTCGAAAAAGGCTCAGGCGATCCGGGCCGAAGATCGCATCCATTTCACGATGTCGGGGTCCGAGTTCTTCGCCGACAAGGTCCTTCCCGAGGTGCTCGAGGTCCTCGGGGTCGAGCCTGGCGGGGCCACCCCATGATGTCGAGTTTTGACTGATAACGTGGGGTAGCTTGCACATTTTGCAGCCAAAATTCGCCCTCCAGAGCTAGTTTTTGACCCAGACGCGGGTTGCCGCCCTCGATGATCGTGGGCTAGCGTGGGCCGTCCCGAGATCGGAGTCCCTGCATGCCGCGCTCGACCAATCCCAACGGTGCTCTTTGGCGTACGCCAGCACCCCGTGCACTTTGCCGGTTGTTCGGCTGGATGCTGGGTTACGGGCTGGTGCCGCTGGGGGCTGCGGGGGCGCAAGGGCTGGATGACGCTGCCAATGATGCCGCGGCGACCTCCGACCGCAGCGGTGCGGGCAAGCCGCAGGCCGAGCGCACCGCGATCACCCACCGCGTCGTGCCGTTCGAGTCGCTGGCCGAGATCGCCGCCCGCTACGGGGTGACCGTCAAGGAACTCGAGAGCTGGAACAAGATTCTCAAGCGCAAGACCGGAGAGCTCAAGGCCGGCTGGGAGCTCAAGGTGCGGGCTCGGATCGCCGCGCCGCCGCGCGTGAAGGTCTCGTACAGCGTCAAGTCAGGGGATACCTGGCAGGAGATCGCGGGCAAGTACAACGTGCCCGAGGGGGATCTGCACCGCTGGAACCGGGCGGTGCCGCGGCAGTTCAAGGCCGGGCAGAAGCTCGTGGTCTACACGAATCCCAAGGCCGCGGCGGTTCGCAAGCTTGCCCGGGCCGAGCCCATCGATCCGCTGACCGGGACTCCCTCGGTCTCGATCACGCCGCGCGAGTTCAACGTCCCGGCTGGCGGGGTTTCGGTCGGTACACCGAGTCGCGGTCGCCTGACCGGCGGGATCCAACTTCCCGAGAGCGATCTGTATACCGTCCGGCGTCCCGAAGAGGCGTTCGGAAGCAGCCACACGATTCTGGAGATCCAGGAGGCCATCGCCGCGTTCCGCGATGCCTCGGGCTACGACGGTGCGCTGCTGATCGGCGCGCTCAGCCTCGAGCGCGGCGGTCGATTCCGGCCCCACCGCTCTCACCAGTCCGGTCGTGACGTCGACATCCGGCTGCCCAAGAAGCCCGGGGCCGACAAAAAGAGCGACTCACCCAACGACATCGATTGGGACGCGGCGTGGAAGCTGGTCGAGGCGTTCATCGAGCACGGCGACGCCGAGTACATCTTTCTCGACTACAGCCGACAGAAGCGGCTGTTCGAGGCGGCCAAGCGCGCCGGGGCCAGCGACGCCACGCTCGACAAGGCGATCCAGTATCCGCGAGCGCGCACCACCAATCATGGCGTGGTACGTCATGCCGAAGGCCACCTGATCCACGTCCACGTGCGCGTGCAGTGCCCGCGGGATCAGGCGCGCTGCGAGAGCTGAGCGGCCCGGGCTACGGCGGGCAGTCCTGGGCGATCCAGTTGCGGATGAGGTCGGCGGTCTCGGCCGGCAACTGCCCGCCCGTGGGCATCGGGATGCCACCGGTGGGCGGAGGCATGTAGTCGACCTTGTTCATCAGCAGGCTGTTGTCGGGGTCGCCCGAAATCACGCGGGTGAGGTTGCCGTCGATGTGCGCCCGGACGCCCACGATGTTCTGGTAGGCATCCACGTCGAGCGACAAGCTCCCCGACGGACTGACGCCGTGGCACGAAGTTGGGTTCGTGCAACTCGCGTCGAAGATCGGCTGGATGTCCGCCATGAAGGAAAGCGGCGGTCCAGTGGGATCGCCGGAATCCGAGCTGCTGGTCGAATCCGTGGTTGTGCTCGTTCCGGGATCCTCGCCGTCATCGATCATCGCGTAGTACATCGCGACCTCGTCGTCGTGCCCGCGCACGGTGTCGTCGTTCTCGTTGATCCCACCGGGCTCGAGCGCGAGCACCTCCCATGTGCCGAGATCGGCGTCGGTCGCCGCGACAGCGCCCACACGGACGAGGCTTGCCGGGTCGGGCAGATCGCCGCGCATGATGATCTCGGCATCGATGCCCAACGCAAGGTTGGGCGAGACCTTGTAGGCCTGGCCAAACGAGGCGGGCGCCATCTCGGTGGTCTCGATCTCGAACTCGAGCCACTCGCCGAGCGCACCGGGCCACAACAGCAAGACCAATCCATCATCCTCGGAGGCCACGAGGCCACCAGGAGGCCCAATGGCACTGCGCGAGCCCGAGGGGCCGCACGACGCCAGGACTGCTAGCGAGGCGACCAACAGATCCGCTACGCGACGGCGAGAACACGCGAAGAACCAGGCCGACATCACGAGCGAGACGCTAGCACGGGGTGCGAACGCGCCCAAGCGGCGCAGTAGGCGGCGCCGGTTTGCTGCGCCTAGAACCCGTAGGCCTCGAGCCACTGCAACATCCGGGCTGGGCGCTGCTCGATGAAGGACGCGAGGTAGTCGTGCTGCCCGACGAACGTGTTGAAAGAGTACTCGCGCCGCGGGTCCTCCTGGACGTACGGCGAGAGCTGCTCGAAGATCGTCGCGCGGCGGTCTTCGTAGCCGAAGGCGGAGAACGCGTCTGTCACCTCGACGAGACGGGCGGCATACGCGCTCGCACAATCCTCCTCCTCGAGACACCGCACGGCCAGCACTCCCGCAGCGGCGAACGGATCTTGGTCCTCGACGAACGTCTGGTCGATGCCGCTGGAGATCAACGTCCAGTTCGCCGCGCTCGGGTCGTGATAGACGCGGTAGTTGTTCCGGATGCCGAACGCGTAGTTATCCCAGTGGGACAGCGCGCTCTCGATCGCCCACGTCGTCAGAAACCGATCGAAGTCGAAGAAGCCTTCGACCTCCGGATAGAATCCGTCGGTCGGCAGCGCGTCGATCGATCCGATCAGCTCGTGTAGCAACGAATAGTCCATGGGGTCGGCGCCCGGTACCGAACTCGAGCACGCGTCGGGCGAGAACTCGCGGGTCAGGCAGTACGAGTCATCCTCGTCGCTCGGTCCGATGTTCTCCTGGACGAGGTCACACCAGTAGGTGCCCTCGTAGAGCATCCCCTCTTTCGAGTCGAACCACCGCGACAAGAACCGCCGGTCGATGGTCTCGACGTGGGTGTACAGGCCCCACAGTTCGTCGTTGACGAAGATCCTCACGCTGGCGGCACGCGCCGCGGGAATGTCGAACTCGCGGAACAATGCGTAGCCGAGACGCTCGTGGCTCGCGGTGTTGTCCTGGACCCCGTTGTGGAAGGAGAAGCTCTTCTCCCCCATGAGACGGCGCTCTTCGGGGCAGCCGGCGACCGCGGGGTCGTCCCACTCGAGATTCACCTTGAACGAGGCCTTGCCGTCGAGCGCGCGCGAGCTACCGCAGCCGCCTTTGATCTTGATCCCAACACCCTCGAATACCTCGCCCTCGTGGCGCAGGGTCCCCGTGTAGTAGTCGCGTTCGTGGGGCACGCAGCCGGGCGGGTAGGCCTGGGCGTTGATCGACCCCCAGCTCTCGGGCGGGATCTCGAGGTAGAAGTCGCGGACGATCGACTCGTCGAACAGCGCTGTGCTGCCGTCATCGGTGCGGAAACCCAGGAACTCGCTCCACTCACCCCACGCGCTGCATTCGGCGTGCGCGTCGCTGTAGCGCGCGCGGACCAGGTAGTCCGTCCACGGTTCGACGCCCGCGACGAAATCGGGATCGAACGCGCCGTCGGCGAGCGTGACGCTGGCGGTGTTCTCGACCTCGGCGGACCACACCCGAGCGTCAGGATCACCGTCCTCGAGGCTCCAGATCTCGAACGCGAGCGGGCCCACGGTGTCGTCCGCGTCCGGGTCGGCGAACCCCGAGGCGGTCATCGTCAGCGTCTCCCCGAGCACATCGATGCGACCCGCGGTGGGTTCGACGATCGTTGGCGCTGCGGGTGGTGCGTTGTTGGGACAGCTCGGCCCCGAGTTGCTGCTTTCGCTGTCTGACGACGACCCGGGCGGCTGCGTCGAGCTGCTGTCGGCATCCGCAGGCGCGGTGGTCAGAGCCGTGGTCGGATCGGAGGTCCCGGTCGTGGTCGTGGTGTCGTCGGAGCCCGTGTCGGCCGCAGTGCTGACCTCGTCGTGACACCCTGCCAGAGCGACGAGCATTCCGAGCGAAATGAGCGGACGCATCAATACATGATCGTCGCAGCGGCGCTCAGAGTCGAGGGCTCGCAGCAGGCGTGAAGGGGGTTCTTGGGGTTCTTGGGGGTCAGGGGTGGTGCACACGTGGGCACCTCCCGCCGATGTGGGCGAGGCTGGTGGCCGGGGACGCCTCGAGAGCGTGCAAGTCTGGACAGTGGCGGAGCGAGGGACGGCCCGATTCAACACCGCCCGGACCTGAGGGTGTCACCCACCGGCTGAGGATTTCTTGGGCGTCGTATGCGCCCCGGAACATTGCGAGCGCGGGCGCGGTGGGGTAACGACTCGAGGCCTCCACGGTGTTGCACCGGGGACAATCGAGCCCGCTTGGCCCTCGACGTCGAAGATCTCTACCGCCGCTTCGGACCCATGGTCTTGCGGCGTTGCCGTCGGTTGCTCGGAGATCCCGATGCCGCCGACGACGCCATGCACGACGTGTTCGTCGAACTCTGGCGGCGCCACACCACGCTCATCGATGCCGGACTTTCCAGCCTCATGTACCGCACCGCCACCAATGTTTGCCTCAATCGACTGCGCAGTCAGCGTCGGCGACCCAGCGAGCCCGCGACCGATTTGCTGTCGCAGATCGCGGCCGCCGACGTGGCGATGGCCGAGGTCGATGCGCGTTCGTTGCTCGGCCGGTTGCTCGGTCACGAGCCCGAGTCGTCCGCCACCATCGCGGTCTTGCACCTCCACGATGGACTCACGCTCGAGCAGACCGCCGAGATCGTCGGGCTGTCGGTCTCGGGGGTGCGCAAGCGGTTGCGTCGGATGCAGCAAACGCTCGCTGAGCTGGAGGGTCGAGCATGATCGAGCGGATCTCCGAGCTGGATGTCGAACGTCTGGCGCATGGTGAACTCTCGCGCGAGCGCGCCGCCGCTGTGCGGGCCGCGCTGGGCGATCACGCCGACGAGCGAGTGCGCGCGATCGTCCAGGACAACGCGGCGACGCTGATGCGGCTGACGCCCGCGCGAGTTGCAGCGACGGTGCGTCAGCGGTTGGGCACCGAGCCGCGGTCCCAGCCTGTACCGCGCTGGTGGATCCCAATGACCGCACTCGCTGCGGCGAGCCTCGCGGTGTGGTTCGTGGTGCGGACTCGGCCCTCCGCGAGTGATGCAGCCCAGCTGCCGATCGATGGTCCCCGGGGTGGATCGGGCGCACTGCTCGGCGATCCCACGGTCGACGACGTGGTGCGCATCAAGGGGGATGCCGCGTTCATGATCGATCGCAGCGGCGCGGCCGGACCCGAGCGTCTTGGTGACGGCGCGCGAGTGAAGGCCGGTGATCGACTGCAGTTGCAGTACCGCGCTGGCGAAAGCGAGCAGGGGGTGATCGTCTCGATCGATGGTCGTGCGGTGGCGACGCTGCACTTTCCAGCCGAGATCGACGCTTCGCCGCGGTTGCGTCTCGGGGGTCTCACGGCACTCGATCACTCGTATGAACTCGACGATGCGCCGGGCTTCGAACGGTTCTTCTTTGTGACCGCCGCCCCCGGTGTCGACCTCGACCTCGGTGCGGTGATGCGAGCGGCCCAGCGACTCGCCGCCAGTGCGGATGCCGAGTATGGCGCGCTGGTGTTGCCCAGCGGCCATGAGTACACGTCCTTGCGCCTCGACAAGCGCGCGCAGTGACAGTTGGGCCCGCCGTCGGTGTTTCACCGCTCGATGAATGAGCACGCAGCATGGTTGGTAGCGTTGTTGGCGACTACGACGGCGGCGAGTACCGCACGAGCCGACGAACCAGGAGCGCCAGGTCCGGTCGCCAGCGCGGCACCGAGCACGGTTGCGCCAGTGGTGGCGGCACCGGTTGCGAGCGCGCCAGTGGTGGCGGCACCGGTTGCGAGCGCGCCAGTGGTGGCGGCACCTGTGGTGGCAACACCGAGCGTCGCTGCACCGGCGGCCGCACCACCCGCTGCGGCGGCCGTCGCGGTGCTACCCAAGGCGGCTGTGGGCACGGCCCTGCCCGCGGCCGGCAAGCCTGCTGCGACCGCCGGCAAGCCCGCATCGCCGATGGCGGCGTACAAGCATGTGCCGTTCGACATCGGGCTGGTTCCTGGGCTGTCGATCAACGGTCGGCACGAGGGCGAGCGCGTTCGCAACAACTTCTCGATGGGTTTTGGCTGGACCCGCGCGGCGCGGGTCGACGGCATCGCGGCGGGCTTCGGTGCGACCGTCGTCGACGAGGAGATGCAGGGTATCGCGGCCTCACTGGGCGCGAACATCAACCGCGGGGTCCATCGTGGGGTGCAGGCGACGCACGGCTACAACTACGCCGCCGATCTGCGCGGGGTGCAGGTGGGGTCGGTCAACCGCGCCAATCATGCACAGGGTCTGCAGGTGGGCCTCATCAATATTGGCGGCCACGTGAAGGGTGCGCAGATCGGGCTGATCAACTGGGCCAAGAGCGCCGATGCTTCGTTCGCGTTGCTGCCGATCACGCGCGAGGGCGGGGTTCGCCTCGAGGTATCGAGCAGCGACACCGCGCTGCTCAACGTCGGGCTGCGGCTGCCCGCGAAGTACACCTACGCTTTCGCGGGCGCCGGTATCCATCCATTTGGTACCGAGCGCGGCCATACCGGCACCAATCTCGAGCGCGGCAAGGCCTGGGAGTTCGGTGGCGGGTTCGGTGGGCACATTCCGGTCAACGACGAGCTGTTCATCGATCTGGATCTTTCGGGTTGGGGAGTGACGTCGGGGCTGCGCGCGGGCGCGAACCTCGGCGCAATGACGAAATTTCGTCTGATGCTCGGCTGGCAGGCCGCGCCGCGGATCGCGGTGTTCGGTGGCCCCACGCTGAACGTGCTGGTCGATCAGGCCCAGCCGCCAGCGGCGCCTTTGCGCGGAGGTGATGGCGTCAGCGTCGGCAACGTGGATCGACCGGGGTACGGTTGGGTGACGTACGAGCGGACGTTCGACGACGTGCGCGTGCGCGTCTGGCCGGGCTTTGTCGCGGGTCTGCGGTTCTGACCGCTTGGGTGACACCCGCTGCCCGGCGCGGTGTTCAAAGAGCCGATGAACCTATTGCACTGCCGGACTGCCTGGCCGCTCGCCCTGTTGCTCACCGCCATCGCCTCGAGTCTCGGGGGTTGTCGCGACGACGCCGACCAGAACGACGAGCTCGCCACCGACTCGGCTTCCACAGGGATGGTCGACTCCACGGGTGGCGATGTGGCTGTCCCAACCTTCTGGCAGGGCGTCGCGCCGATCTATTTCGACTCGTGCGTACAGTGTCATCGCGCCGGCGGCATCGCGCCGTTTGTGCTCGACGACTATGCGAGCGCGAAGACCTGGGCCACCGCCTCGGCGATGGCCGTCGAGCAGCGCACGATGCCGCCATGGCTGGTGACCGACGATGGCTCGTGCGGAAGCTTCGCCGATTCACGGGCGCTGGGCCCCGAGGCGATAGCGACCATCGTCGCGTGGTCGGACGCGGGCACGCCCGAGGGTACGGTTCGCGATGACCTCGCCGCGGCGCCGCTTGCGGGCCTCGACGACGGCGTCAACACGATCATCGAGATGGCGAGCCCCGCGTTCGCACCGATCGCCGAGGGCACCGAGTACGCGCAGACCGACGAGTACCGCTGCTTCGTGCTCGACCCCGGCGTCGGCGCCGACACCCTGATCACCGGCTATGAGGTCGCGCCCGGCAACGACGCGCTGGTGCACCATGTGCTGGTGTTTGACGTCGACCCGAGCCTCGAAGTCGGACCCGGTGAGACCAACGGCGACCGCATCGCCGCGCTCGATGCCGAGTCACCTGACCGCGACGGCTGGCCGTGCCTTGGCGCCGCCGGCGACGGCACCGATCCCGGTGGTGTGCCGGTGTCGTGGGCGCCGGGGCAGGGAGCGACGCGGTATCCCGAAGGGACCGGATACCGTGTTCCCGAGGGCTCGATGCTCATCGCGCAGATCCACTACAACCTCGCCGCTATCGATGGCGAGGCCCCGCCGGTCAGCACCACCGTGCGGATGCGGGTTGCGCCCAGCGTCGAGCGCGAGGGCTTTTTTGATCTGCCCGATCCGTTCCTGGACACCCTGTTCGAGGGCACGCCGGCGACGCTCGAGGCCGGCCAAGAGGCAGTCGACTACACCTGGGAGTTCGACGTCGACCCGCTGCTCGCCAACTTTGGCATCCCGGGATTGGATCTGTTCGGCGTGTTGCCGCACATGCACGGGTACGGCCGGAGTCTACGATTCGACGTTGTTCATGACGACGGCACCGAGACTTGTGGCGTCGAGGTTCCTCAGTGGGACTTCGACTGGCAGCTCTACTACTTCTACACCTCGCCGGTACGGCTCACAGCGGGGGATAGCGTGCGTGTGACCTGCACGTACGACACTCGCGGCGCGACCGAGGCGGTCTTGCCGGGATGGGGGACGAACAACGAGATGTGCTTGCTCGGGATGTTCGTCGTGCCAGCCTTCGAGTGACCCTCGACGAGGCTGGTCGCGCGGCTTGCCGACTACGCACCCGTCGAGCTCGTGCCGCTGTCGGTGCCCGACCCGCTGCTATCGGTGCTGCTGCTATCCGAGTCGCTGCCCGAGCTGTCGCTGCCCGACGAATCCCCCGGCAGCGGCGGCCCGATGACGAGCGTGCGGCTCTCGGGCTGGCACCGGCCGTCGTCGGGCCCGGCGAGCACGACGGCGATCTCGAAGCGTCCTTCCTCCTCGGGGACACCCGAGATCATCGGACCGAAGCTCAGCCCGGGAACTCGCGCGGTGTACTCGACCACCCAGAAGTCCGGCTCGTCCGTCGGATCGGGGATGAACTCGTAGGGTGAATCGACGTTGCCGGGCGTGGGCACCTCGTACGCATAAAACGGGCACGGCGGCGTGCTGCTGCCGGTCTCGGTGGTGCTCGTCGTCTGACTCGCGTCTGTGGGATCGGTCGAGGTGCTGCTCTCGGTGCTCGTTCCGGTCGTCGAGGAGGACGTCGTCTCGGAGCCGGTGCCGCCGCTATCGCCGCCGCACGCAGCGAACGTTGCGCCAGCGCCGCACAAAGCATGGTGAAGTGACGGTCGCGCATGGTGATGAGGGAAGGATAGAGCACCTCGCCTCCGTCATCACCCCCGAGGTTGGAGCTGCACGACCTCGCAGGGCCCAGCGAGCGCTCGGTGGCCACCGTGGGCTAGGGCCGCCGCTTGGGTCGGAAGCTGGTAGGCTCCGGCTCAGTGCGGTCCATCCTCGCCTTGGCTCTGCTCACGCTCGCGGCCTGCTGGAACGGCGAGTCGGCGCTGCACATGGCGTGCAAAACCGACGCCCACTGCGGTCGCGGCCAGTCGTGCATCAACGACTTCTGCGGGGGACCGCCCGAGGGGAGCAGCGGCCCGACTTCGGCCTCGACCTCGGCCTCGACCTCGGCCTCGACGGAGAGTACGGAAACTGGGGATGCGTGCGAGCCTCCGATGCCGCTGCTGTGCGATCCGACCAGGCGGGTGGTGGAGCCGGCGCTCAGTGCGACCCCGCTCGCGGGCTTGGACCTCGACCAGCCCGTCGCGGTCCTCGCTGGAGACTTCGTGGGCAGTGCCCGGCCCGACATTTTGGTGCAGAGCAACTACCACGTCACCCTGCTGGAGAACGCGGCCGGCAACTTTCAGATCAGGGACACCGACTCGCACGACGCCCAGGGAGTCAACATGGTCGCCGCTGATCTCGACGGTAACGGTGTCAGCGAGTTCGTGCTTCTCGATCAGCTTGGTGTCGACGTCCTGACCTGGAATGACGGGTTCAGCGAATTTCAGGAACGTCTGCCGTTACCGCTTTCGGCCGACGAACGCGTGTTCAGCCACGCGGTGGCCGATGTCGACGGCGACGGACTGCCCGATCTGATCGTGTCCGGCGCGGCGGCCATCTACTTTGTGCCCAACGTTGGCGGGATGCTGGAGCCCACCCAGATGACGTCTCTAGCTGGGCAGTTCGACAAGCCGTGGGACACCCTTGTCGTCACAGCGGGCGAGGAACGCAGGATCCTGGTCACAGCGTCGGGTGAGGCGGCGCCAGGTACGAGCAATCACGTGGTCCACGTGCTCAGCGTCAACGCAGGCCAGCTCGAGGAGGGCGAGCCGTTCGGCGAGGAGTTCCAACATCCGTGGGCCCTTGCCCAAGGTGACTTTCTCGGCGGCGAGGAGATGGAGATCGTGGTGGCAGAGCGCTGGCTTGTCGCCCCAACGGGAGGTGAGACCGAACCCACTGCTGTGCCGGGCCGACTGCGGTTCTACACGTTCATCGACGGCCAGGCGTCAGAGATTGGCCCGGCCCTCGAGATCGGAGTCGGGCCCAAGGTCCTCGAGTCAGCTGATCTCGATTGCGACGGCAAGACGGATCTCGTGATTGGCACCTCTGGACGTGTCGGTATGGACAACGGTGAGCCGCAGGTCCTCTTTGGCAGTTGCGCCGAGCAGGCTGACCCGCAGGACCTCGTGACATTGGCATTCGCGTCTGGGATCAGTGCCGGATCGCGAATAGCGGTCGCCGACTTCGACGACGATGGGTTGATCGAGGTCGCGATCCCCGATTTCGGTGACCCTCCAGAGGAGGGGCAGCGCATCATCCTGCTCGACGTGCAGGAGGCCCCATGATCGGCACCGCCGGATGCTTCCGCATGACTTCCATCGTGCTCGTGGGCGCGGTGTCACTCGCGCCTGCCCGTGCCGCCGCGTTCGCGCCCGTCGACGAGGCGCCCGTCAACCCTGCGCCCGTCGACGATGCGCTAGCCGCCGCCAAAGCCTGGCATCTCGAGGCCGACGCGAAGTACAATACCGCCGACTACGAAGGTGCGATCACGGCCTGGGAAAAAGCCTTCGCCGCGTTGCCGCGCACGCAAGACGCGAACACCTATCGGTCGCTCATCTACTACAACATCGCCGCGGCACGCGAGAAGCTGTTCGCGCTGCGTGGGGATGTCGAGCACCTCAAGCAGGCGAAGATCCTCCTGAAGCAGTTCGAGGACTCGATTGACGAGACTTACAGCGGTGCTCCCGAGCAGGGCGAGCAAGAGCGTGCGCGGGTGCAGGAGAAGTTGGCGCGGATCGACGAGCTCATCGCGGAGGCGGCCACGCAGGCTGCGCCGCAGACACCCCCGGAGCCTGGGCCTTCGCCGGACCCCGGCCCAGACCGAGCCGGGCCGGCCGATGTTCCACCGCCCGTGGAGGATTCCAGTCGGGGCCTTCTGATCGCCGGTGGCGTGATGGCAGGGCTCGGGGTGATCGCAGGGGCAGGGATGACCGCGGCGCTGCTGGTCGGCCGCAAGGCCAACGACATCGATGGGATTGCCGAGCAGGAACTCGCCAAGCGCAAGGCGATCTTCGATCGCGGGCGTCGTGCGAACGCGGGCGCGATCGCGGGCGGTGTACTCGGAACCGTGCTGGTGGCGGCCGGAGTCGCGCTGTTGGTCGTGGGTGCCAAGCGCAAGGCGCGGGGGACCGCGATGGCACCGCTGGTGGGCCGGAGTGTCGCGGGTGTCGTCTTCATCGGGCGCTTCTGAGGCGTGCGCCAGTCGACCGCGGGTCGTAGCCGAGGTCGAGACGACACAGCGCCGGCCCTGGGCGACGCCCGGAGACGGATCGCCGCTGCACGTTGGATCAGAGCCTTGGATCCGCGCGCGCGTGCTATGGTCGCGGCCGCACGGAGGCGCTCGACGTGCTGGTGCTGTCCCCGGTCTTCAAAACCGGTGTGGGGTGCGAGGAGTATCCTGGGCAGGTTCGATTCCTGTGCGCCTCCGCTGCCTTGGCGTGGCGCGTGGCCGCGGACCGCGTCTCCCCCACCGAACGCGCCATCAGCCCGCTGCAGGCGGCTCGGGCTTGTCCACACCGAGCTTGCCCAGCCAGCCTCCGAGGCCATCCATCGTCGACACGACGAGCTCCGGCGAGCTCGCGAGCTTCTCGACATAGCCGCGGAGCCGATCTGAACCCCGGCGGATGCGGCTGCGCACGGTGGCCTCGGGCACGCCGAGCGCGTTCGCGAGCTCGACTCCGCTGAGTCCCTCCCAGTAGTACAGCTCGAGCGTGACCTGAAACTCCAGCGGCAGCATGCGCAGCGCAGTAAGCAGGATCTTCTGCTCGTGATGCTTGGCGAACGCGGTGCTGAGGCCTGGCGCGAGGTCGGCGAGGGCTTCCTCCTCGACGTCGACGGCGCGGCCGCGCTGTTGCTGGCGAATGTGCTCGTACAGGACGAACTTCGCGGTGGAAAAAAGGTACGCGCGAAAGCTGCTGTCGTCGCGCAGACGATCGCGCCCGCGGACGCACGCCATCAGGGTTTCTTGGATCAGATCCTCGGCGCCGTTTTCGATCTTGTTGCGGAAAAAACGCAACAACGGGCGAAAATGACGATCGAACAGACGACTTCCGGCCCGGTTATCGCCGTCGCGCCAGCGTGCCAGCAGCTCGCGGTCGTCGTCGTCGTCAGCCACGGATCGCGCCTCGAGCCTAGCCGCCTGCCGGTAGCGGGACGCACGGCTCGCACGAGGGTCGGCCCTCGGGGTCGTCGTACACCTTGTTGAACAGCGATTCCGATCGAACCTGGA
>CANLQR010000186.1 GCA_947492135.1 Deltaproteobacteria bacterium
GAGAGCGAGCTGTTCGGACACGAGCGCGGCGCCTTCACTGGCGCCATCAGCAACCGCGCTGGCCGCTTCGAACTCGCTGACGGCGGCACGCTGTTTCTCGATGAGGTCACCGAGATCCCGCAAGAGATTCAGGTCAAGCTCCTGCGTGCGATCCAGGAGTCGGAGTTCGAGCGGGTCGGCGGGGTCAAGACTCTGCGTGTCGACGTCCGCATCATCGCCGCGTCCAACCGCGACATCGAGTCCCAGGTCAAAGCCCGCCAGTTTCGCGAAGATCTGTTCTATCGCCTGAACGTCGTGCCCATCCACTTGCCGCCGCTGCGCGACCGACTGGGCGATCTACCGGCCCTCATCGCGCACTTCGTGCGGCGGTGCAACGAGCGACTGAGCAAGCAAGTTCACGGGTTCTCGGACGATGCCCTGGCAACGCTGGCCCGCTACGCGTGGCCGGGCAACATCCGCGAGCTCGAGAACCTCGTCGAGCGGATGGTGCTGTTCGCGTCGAGCCCGGTCATCGAGTGCGAGGCGCTGCCGGACACCTTTCTCGAGCCCGACCGCGAGCTCGCGCGGACCGAGTCGAGCGACCCCGGCCCCCACGCGGCGCAACACCCCGACGTCGGAACGAGCAGCGACACGGCGGTCGGTGGCGACAAGCTGCTGCGCCTGCCGCTCGCGAGCCTCGGCTTCGACCTCAAGGAAGCGGTGCGGGCAGGCTCGCGAATGGTCGAGGAGGCACTGATCCGCGAGGCGCTCCTGCAAACGCAGTACAACGTCACCCGCTCGGCGCGGTTGCTCGGAATCAGCCGGCGGAGCCTGCAGTCCAAAATGAAGGAACTCGGGCTGCGGATCGCCGCAGACGAGGGTCCGGCGCGCTAGCGATCGATCGGGCTGTCGTAGTGCCCCAATCGCGAGGGCTTGCGTGGGGGTTACAGCGTTGGCCGCTTTCGCCCCGTGGGCACCGTTGCTGTAGCGCTGCCACCTCCAGCCCACCTCCGCCCGTTGGGCCCGTCAACGCCGCCCAGCCTTGGCAGAGCACCTCTGGCGGCGCGCCGATTTGACGCATCGGTATCGGCGCGGGTATCGTCACCTCGAACTCCCATGCGCTCACTCGGTCGTTTTCTCGTCTTCGCGGGCGCTCCAGCCCTGGCCTGCGGCGCCACCTGGGTCCTCGGCACGCCGGCTTCGGCGGCGGAAGTGACCCGCGTCGCGACCTCGTTCGAGGAAGAAAACCGCTTCGACATCCATCTCGGGCTGGCCTACTCGTTCAACTACAAGAGCGCATCGATTCTGCGCGAGTGGAACAGTGGCCAGGCCGGCGACGACGACAACCGTCTCGTCAAAGATCTGCGCTACCAGCAAAAGCGCCACATGCTCACGCCGACGCTGGAGATCGGGCTCTGGCACGACCTCTCGCTGTACGCGTCGCTGCCGGTGATCCTTTCGGACCAACGCGACTATTCCTTCGACCAGCGCGCTGACGACTGTGTGTACGGCGATCAGGTCCCGCCCGAACCCGAGGCGACCTGCGTCAACAAGAACAACAGCACGACCGTCCGCGACAACATCATCCCGCGCGATGGGTTTGATGCGAACACCAACGGCGCACCGTTCTCGCAGTTCACTGGCCCGGGCACCGAGGCCATCTTCGGGGGGCCGGTTCGCCGCGGCATCGACCAGTTCTGGGTCGGCCTGAAGTACGGCGTGTTGAACCAGAGCAAGCGCTCGCACATGCCCAACGGGACCATCGGCGCCGAGGGCCGGTTCGGTGTCGGGCGTGCGATGACCTTCTCGCGCGACATCCAGCAGCAGGATCCGGCCGGAAATCACCGGGTCGGACGCAAGATCCACGAGATCGGCGTGTGGACCGCGCTGAGTCGGCGACACCGTTTCCTCGATCCGTACTTCACGGCATTTTGGCGACAGTCGATCCGCGGCGGCAACAGCCAGTTCCAGGACTTCTCGAAGTTCGGCTCGCAGGCCCAGAAGCAACCCCAGTCGACGGCGGGCATGAGCTTCGGGACCGAGGTTGTGCCGTGGGAGCGCAAGGCCAAGCAGCTCAAGGTGGCGCTGCTGCTCGAAGGCAACGCGGTGCTCCACTACGGCGGCCGTGGCTATAGCGAGATCTGGGAGCTGCTCGCGGACAGCCCGGCATTGGTCGGCTCCAACGATCCCACGACGGCCAACCAGTGCAACCGCGACGCGGCCGTCGCCGAGTCCCAGGCCAACCCTGGCGACTCTGGCTATGTGCAAGCCGGCGGTGCCTCATGCGCGTCGTTCAACGGCATCACGAACCTGCAGGACTACGGCTCGTTCGGCTTCAACGGCGGCCTCAACCTCACCCTTGGGCCCTACGCCCGCATCGCGCTCGGCGTCAACGTCTCGAGTGACACTCGGCACTTTCTCACCTTCACCAACCGCGGCAGCGCGAAGGGTGGAGCCGACGATGACCGGGTCGAAGAAGGCACGCGCGAGGTCAACCCACTGCGCCGCGATGTGGTGGACAACGTCGGTCGCCGCTACGTCATCGACGATGTGGTCGATCTCTACGGCTACGCCCGGCTGCTGCTGACCTTCTAGGCGGGATCGCCATCCATCACCTCGACGGTGAGGTGATCGACCACGCCCGTCGCCAGGATCGCGGCACGCAACTCCTTGCTCGTGGTGGAGGCGAGGCACCGCACGGTGACAACGCAGGTCCGATGTCGCGGGCCCGTACGCCAGGTGTGAAGGTCCACGACCTCGTTCGCGCCCAGACCGATGATCGCTTGGCGAACGCGCAGCTCGATCTCCGGCTCGGTGGTGGCATCGACCAGCTGCGCGGCTGCGACGCGCCCGAGTCCGATCGACCAACGCAGAATCATGATCCCCCCGACGATCGCCATGATCGGGTCGAGCGCGACCCAGCCGAACGTCCGACCGCAGACCAGCGCGACGATCGCGAGCACCGAGGTCAGCGCGTCAGCGATCACGTGAAGATAGACGGCGCGGAGGTTGTGATCGTGGCCATGACCGCCGTGAGCGTGGCCCGCGTGAGCATGACCGCTGTGATCGTGACCCGCGTGATCGTGACCCGCATGATCGTGGCCGCTGTGTCCGTGACCCGCGTGATCGTGACCACTGGGGCTCTTTGGGCTACTCCGGTGCAACACCCCAACGCTGACGATATTGACGACCAGGCCGAGCACGGCCACCGGAAGCGCCTCTGCAAACTGAACCGGAGTCGGCGCCACGAGCCGCACGACCGCCTCGACGCCCATCCACAGCGCAGCGACACCCAGCAGGATTGCGCTGCTGAAGCCGGCGAGTGCGAACACCTTTCCGGTGCCGAACGCGAACACCCCCCGGTTGGCCCACGCCCGCGCGAACCAGTAGGCCACGGCCGACAACGCCAACGCCCCCGCGTGGGTCGCCATGTGCCAACCGTCAGCGGTCAGTGCCAGCGAGCCGGTCCACCGCCCCACCAGCACCTCGGCCACCATCACGACCAGCGTGAGCACGACGACCACGTGGGTGCGACGTTCGTTGCCCTCGACCCCGACATGACTGTCGTGGTTCAAGCCGCGGCCCACTGCAGTGACGACGCCCATGGACGAGCCACAACATACCGCGCCGTGCGATCAACGGCGACCCTCGAGCCGCGACGCCGCCCTCACGCCCCCGTAGAGCAACCGCGAAGGCCGAGCTCAGGCGCGACACCGCTGTAGGGATCGACGCCGTCGGTGAAAAACCGCGAACTCGCCTGCATCGGCGCGCTGTAAGCGTCGGCAAAGACTCCCGCGAGGTCGGTGGGGCTCTGCGCGTTCCAATCGGTGCACCAGACGGCGTCGGCCTCGCTGATCGAGGCCGAGAAACTGCTGGGTGCGTCGAGGTCGTACAACGCAGCCTTGCCCGCCTCGTCCATGCCGAGCTGCTCGGCGACCCCGGTCGCGAACGACGATTCGTCACCGCGACGCGTGACGTAGACAATCTCTTCGCAGCCGAGGTTGGCCAGCACGAGGGTCGGATGCAGATCGGACCAGCCTCCGGCTGAAACCTGCGCAGCGTCGATCTCGAGGGCGCGCGCGAGCCCGGGTTCTGCGGGCGAGAACGCCAGAGCCTCGCCCCAGCTCGCAGTGCCCAGCCCGAGAAACTTCGAGGTCTTGAGGTCGTCGAAGCCCAGCGAGTTGCTCGCCACCCGCTCGAGGTCGTCGGTCGCTCCCCAGTAGCCGAAGCGGACGTCGTCGAACGCCACGTCGAGCGTGTAGGGCTGCGCTGCACCGTAGTCGCTGCGGGCCTGCGCGAACGTTCCGACCGCGGCGCCGGTGACCACGGAGGTCGAGACCAACGCCGCGAGCTCGCCACCGATCGGCTGATCCAGCCGCGCGGGCCTGCTCCCCGCCGCAATCGCTCCGGCCCGGTAGTCCTCGAGCATCGCGGTGTATTCGAGTCCACACGTGGTCTGGCCCAGTGGCAAAACGGCGATCTGCGACCACGAAGCGCCCTTGGCCGCGGTTGCGCAGCCGTCGAGCCAGCCCTGCCACCGATCACTGTCCTGTTCCCCGAGCCCCGCGTAGAAGTCTCCGATTCGCCCGATCTTCTCGACCAATGAGGGAAAGTCGAGCAGCCCGGGGCGCACGAAGATCGCCTTGGGGTTGCAGCCCATCATCGCCTGCTCGGGCGTGCAGCCGACGTCGAACGAGCCGAGCGCGGCCAAAGCCGTCGCGAGGTCGCGTACGTGAAACGCTGGATCCGGCGAGCTCGTGACGGTCTCCACGAGCTCGGAGTTGATCAGATCGCGGAGGTCCTCGGACTGCAATAGATCGAGCAGCTGCTGCTGCGCGGCCACCGGATCGGTGTCAGCGAGCGCGGCGATGCCGGACTCGGCAAAGCGCTTCGCGAGCGGCGCAAGCTGTCCGATCGCGGCCGCCTCGGGCGTCTGCCCAAGCACAGCGGCGTAGCCACTCATCGATTTCAGGAGCAACCCGATGCGCACGCCCTGCTCGGCCGGCGTGCAGGGTTCGCTGCCGCAGTAGGTCAGCCCGGGGTTCATCTGCATGCTCTCGAGCACGAACATCGTGATGCTGCCCGAACTGCCTCCGGCGGCACCCCATACCGGTCCGTAGTGCTCCACGATCCGGGCCAGCGAGGCGAAGTGGGCGAAGATCAACTGACCATTGCCGCGCACGCCGACGCACATTCGCGGCGCTTCGGTCTCGTCGCCATCCACGTCGTCACACTTGGCCCCTTGGCAGCTGGCGTCCTCGTCTCCCGCGTTGCTATCTCCACAGGCGACCACGACCAACGATGAGAGCAGGACAATGCGACGCATGGTGAACTCCAGAGGGTGGTTGCACGTAAGATAGTCGCCCACGTGCAAGCTGACCAGCGCCTCGGCGATCACTCCTCGTCGTGTGCGGAATCGAGCCGGGCATAGATCTCGCGGGCAGGCTCGCCCGTGAGTGCGGCAAGCCTTCGCGCTCGTTCGCGCGGTCGCAGGGACTTGTCGAGCACCGTGGCGAGCACTGCACTCGCAGCCTCGCGCGCCACGTCGCCGCGCCCACGTGCCGCGGGCGCCAGCACCACCGTCACCTCGCCGAGCATGCTCTCGGGAAGCTCAGCCGCGACGCGCGCGACGGTGCCGCGTCGCACCTCCTGATGCAGCTTGGTCATCTCGCGGGCGATCGCGATGTCGCGCGACTCGGCATCCTCGAGCCCCGCGGCCAGGTCGACCACGAGGTCGCGGGTGCGGTTGCCGGCCTCGTAGCAGACCGTCGTTGCCGACTCGTAGCGCAGCCCGGCGATGAACTCCGTGCGGAGCCGACCGCCACGCGGCGGGAATCCGACGAAGCGAATCTCCTGACTGGGTAGGCCGCTGAGGGCCACTGCAGTCGCCACTGCAGTCGGGCCGGGCACGACATCGACAGCGAATCCTGCTTCCAACGCTGCGCGAACCAGCTGCTCGCCGGGGTCGCTCCAGCAAGGCATCCCCGCCTCGCTGATGTAGACCACCCGCGAACCGGCGGCGAGCGCCTCGAGCAATCCCGCCACGCGCTCGTGCTCGTTGCCGACGAAGCAGGACCGCCGCGGCGGAAGCCCGGCGCCGTCGCCGAACAACCGCACAGGAGAGCGAGTGTCCTCGCACATGAGCAAGTCAGCACCGAGAATCGCCGCCCGAGCGCGCGGCGACAGATCCTCCCGATTGCCGAGCGGAGTGCCCACTATCACCAGCACGCCACCCACTAGTCGTGTCCAAGTGCGATCTGCACGGCATCGCCGAGCTCGGCCTGCAGGTACTCGCGCAGCCGCATCAGCAGGCGTTTTTCGATCTGGCGGGCGCGCTCGCGACTCACGCCCCAACGATCGCCGAGGTCCTGCAGCGTGATCGGCTCTTCGGCGACGACACGCTCCTCGAAAATCTCGAGTTCGCGGCCGCTGAGATCGACGCCGAAATGGCGCAGTTTCTGCTGCAGCACATCCTTGAACTCCGCCGCGTCGACGCGGTTCTCGGGGTCAGCGTGATGATCTTCGATCAGATCGAGGCGCGTGCGGCCGTCGCCATCCTCGGTGCCTAGCGGAGCGTCGAGCGAGACATCGGCCCCCGCCATTCGCCGCTCCATCTCGACCACTTCGCGGGGCGAAACATCGAGTTCTTTGGCGATGCGTTCGGGTGTGGGGTCGACGCCCGCGGCCAGCAGCGCATCTCGCTGCTTGCGCAGGTTGAAGAACAGCTTGCGCTGGTTCTGGGTGGTGCCGATCTTCACCAACCGCCAGTTGTTGAGGATGTACTTGAGAATGTAGGCACGGATCCACCATCCCGAGTACGTCGAGAGCTTGACGCCGCGGTATGGATCGAATTTCTGCACCGCGCGTACGAGCCCGACGTTGCCCTCTTGCACGAGATCCAGGAGGTTCTGGTAGGCGCGGCGATACTCGTGAGCGATCTTGACGACCAAGCGTAGGTTCGACGTGACCAGCTTGCGCCCGGCATCGCGATCGCCTTGCTCTAACCAGCGAACCGCGAGTTCGTGCTCCTGCTCGCGCGTGAGCAACGGATGGCGACGAACCTCGCCCATGTACGCCGCGAGCGGGTCGCGGCGAGCGAGCGCGGTCGATCCGGCGGGCGCGGGGGCAGCCCGGAGCTGCGCTGCGATCTCGTCGAGTTCCTCGTCCGTCACCGGTTCGAGATCGGCGAGGGCCTCGTCGCCGACGTCTTCGTCGGGCAGCTCGCCACGCTCCGCCAACCCTGATCCAGGCTCGGATCCAGGCTCGGATCCAGCCTCATCGCCTTCGTCGGAGGCCGCCTCGAGCGCGGAGCCGCCATCCCCACGCTGGGCCACCTCAGCACCGGCGCGGGGCACGAGCGCGACGGGCTCCGCCGTGGCAGGAGATGGGTCGGAGCCGCCTTGCTTGCGCGCCATGGCGGCGAGAGTGTACGCCGAAGCCTGCACCTACGCGTACACGGCACCGCGACCGCGGAAGTTTCGCGCCGCGCGGTTACCGGCTGGGCACCGTGAGCGGCCCACGGCTGCTTGACGGTTCGAGACCGCCGGTTCGCGCTCAGACACCGTCACTCCACGGAAGGTTCCACCGTCAGTCGCCCGCAACAACCGCCCCTTGCGGGTGGCCGGGGTCGCAGCGCCCGGCTAACATGGAAAGCAATGACCGCGCCCGAGCCCCGCCCAAGCCCAAGCCGAAACGCGACGCGCGCGGCACCCGTGATGGTCGTGGGCTCGCTGCTGATGGCGCTGGGACTCACGGCCTGGGGTGACACCCACGCGCAGTCGCAGCGCCACAACCCCAAGTCTCACGCGCGTCTATCGCCGACCGCGGAGGCGGCAGAGCTTCGGGTCCTCGACTGGACGCTGTGGAACATCTCGAAGTACTACGTCGAGCCCACACGAATCGACCCGCAAAAGATGGCCCTCGCGGGGCTCGAGGCCCTCGAGAACGACATCGCGGAGGTTCTCGTCGAACCGATCGGCAAGGGCCGCGTGCGCGTACGGGTCGGCACGGCGGAGCAAGAGTTCGATCTGGGCGAGATCGAAGCCCTGTGGGCCGTCGGCCCCCACGTTCGCGAAGTGTTCCGCTTCGTGACCAAGAACGCCGCGATGACAGCGGACGAGCAGCAAAACGCCGAGTACGCGATCGTGGCCGGGGTCCTCGCGACCCTCGATCCGCACACCAACTTGCTGCGCCCCGCTGACTTTGCCGACATGAAGGCCAGCACCAAAGGCAGCTTTGGCGGGCTGGGGATCGAAGTGGGGATGCGCGAGGGCTCGATCACCGTGATCCGAGTCATCGACGGCAACCCGGCCTCGAAGGTCGACATGCAGGCGGGCGACCGCGTCGTGCAGATCGACAACGAGTCCACGGTCACGATGAACATCAACGACGCGATCGGGCGGATGCGCGGCGCACCGGGCACCACGGTCACGATCTACGTCATGCGCGAGGGGCTCGACAAGCCCAAGCCGCTGAAGATCACCCGCGCGCGGATCCAGCTCGACAGCGTGATCGGCGACGTTCTGATCGACACCGACGCGGCGGGCAACGAACGCAAGGTCGGCTTGGTGCAGATCCCCCGCAACTTCGCGGAGACCACCGGCGCCGAGTTGCGAACGAAGCTCGATGAGTTCCAGAAGGCCGGCGTGAGTGGCGTCGTGCTCGACCTCCGCGACAACCCCGGTGGCCTGCTCAACGCGGCCGTCGAGGTTGCGGACGCGTTCTTGTCCAGCGGCACGATCGTCTCCACCGTCGGCGTGTCGTCGCCCCGCGAGGAAAGCAACGCAGACAGCCGCTACGACTTTCCCGATCTTCCGCTGGTCGTGCTCGTCGACCAAGGCTCGGCGAGTGCCTCCGAGATCGTCGCTGGCGCGTTGCGCAACCTCGGCCGCGCCGTGGTGATGGGGCGCCGCACGTTCGGCAAGGGATCGGTTCAGGTTCTGCACGACCGCAAGGCCGGCGACAAAGAGCTCGCGCTCAAGTTGACGATCGCGCAGTACCTGACGCCCGGCGACGTGTCGATCCAGTCGGTTGGTGTCGCGCCGGACATCGAAACCGTGCCGGTGTGGATCGGCAGCGAACACATCGCGTATTTTGGCAAGGACCGATTCGACCTGCTGCGCGAGGAGTCGCTGTCCCAGCACCTGGTGTCAGACGCCACGCAGAACGACCAGACCGCGTTCGGGCCGCTGTATTTTCTCGACCGCGGTTCGGTCGGCGAAGACGGAGAGAAGTCCGACGACGTGCCGGCCGAGGTCGGCAAGGACAAGCCTGTCGACGCCCGGAACAAGACCAAGGGCAAGGCCGACAACCGCACTTCGCTGCTGCTGGAGGACGCCGAGATCCGCATGGCCCGCGACCTCGTGGCTTCGGCGACCTCGAGCGACCGCACTGAAATGCTCGCGACCCTCGACGGTTTCATCCGCGAGCAGTCCGCCCTCGAACAGACCCGGATCGCCGCGAGCCTCACCAAACGCGGGATCGACTGGAGCCGAGGGCCCGACAAGTCCACTGGGGCGCCCAAGCTCGAGGTGACCATCTCCAGCGACAAGCCCGACAACGTCATCAAGGGTGGCGAGCGTGGCATCGTCACGGTCACGGTGACCAATCGGGGGGATGCCCCGGCCTATCAGGTCCGCGCGATCACCGACAGTGACTACCGCTACTTCGACGAACGCGAGCTGCTGTTCGGCAAGCTCGCGCCAGGCGAGGCCAAGAGCTACCCGATGAAGCTATCGGTGTCGGAGCAAGAGCTCTCGCGCACCGATAGGATCGACATTCATCTGTTCGACCAGCACGGCGCCAAGTTGGCGAGTGGGTCCAAGACCTCTCTCGACGTCAGCGCCCAGGGCTTGGCGCGACCGCAGTTCGCCTTCGCGTATCACGTGATCGACGACGACGGAGCTGCCAAGAACGTCCGCGGCAACGGCGACGGCGTGCCGCAAGTCGGCGAGCGGGTGCAGCTGCGAGTGTTCGTGAAGAACACCGGCGACAGCGCCGCGCTCGACACCTGGGTCACGCTGCGCAACCTCGCGGGGGAGGCCGTGTTCCTGCACAGCGGTCGCGAGCGGCTGCAGAAGATGAACCCGGGCGAGGTCCGCTCGGTCGATCTCGACGTCGAGATCATGAGCGAGCCCGAGTCCGATGCAGTCCTTCAGGTGTCGGTGTCTGACAACAAGATGGCCGAGGTGTTGACGGACAACCTACCCTGGGACCTCTCGACCGCCGCCACCCAGCTGGAAAAACAGTCGGGCGCAGTCGTGGCCCGTAGCGAGGTCGACCTCTATGCCAGCCCGTTCGGCCCGCCCCGCGTGCTTGCCCATGTCGCTCGCGGTGCCAAGTTTGCCGCCACCGGCAAAACCGACGGCTGGGTCCGGGTCGCACTCGCCGATGGTGCGCTCGGGTTCATGCGCAGCGCTGAGGTCGACGCCGGCGGGACCGCGCCGTCCAAACCCGACAAGCTCACCCTCGTGTTCGGGGTATCACCGCCGCTGGTCACCCTGGAGACCGCGCCCACAAAGACTGAGGACGAGTCGATCAAGCTCCGCGGCGTCATCACCGACGACGAGGCCGTACGCGACGTCTTCATCACCGTGTACAACCCATCGCGCGACCTGTTCGGGGACGTGGAGAAGGTGTTCTACGTGGCAAGCCCGGACGAGCTGGCGGGCAAGCTCGACTTCGCTGCGGACGTGCCCCTGACACCGGGCAACAACCTCGTCGAGATCCACGCGCGACAGAACGACGAGGTCGTCGCGATCAAGCGCATGTGGGTTCTGCGTACGAGCGGGCTCGCGGAGGCACGCGCCCAAGGTGCCGCATTCGCGACCAAAGGCTCGCTGCGGGTCGACACGTTCAAGTAGCGCCGCGGCCGCTCGGGTCGGCGGATTGGTGGCATCATCCTGAGCGGTGCGGTCTTGAGGTCACCACGCGCATGGTTGCTGGCGGCGCTACTCGCGGCCCCAGGGTGCCCTGGGCCTGGCGCCGAGCGACCACCCGATCCCGGCCTGACTGGGCTCGGGCTACGCAGCGCGGAACCCGAGTTGTTGCTGCCCGGCACCGTCGTCGTGATCGAAGGCGAGTCGTTCGTCGACACCCCGTGGGGAACGTCGTCACTGCGGCTCGTCGGCCAGCGCAGCGCGGCCGGCATCGAGGCGCCGGTGGATGTGCTGCTCCCGCTGACGTACATCGACGCCCGCACGCTCGAGCTCGAGATCGACGCGTTCGCCTTCGACCAGCTTGGTGGTGATGCCTCCGAGTTCGCCGGAGACATCCGCGTGGAGGTGCGCAGCGCGGTGGATGGGCAGGTCTACTCGACGACGACGCTCGCGGTGCTCTGGCCGCTGCGCCGCGAGCTCGAGCCCCGCCCCGACAGTTTGGAGAGTTCCGGCGTCATCTTCCCAAACGAACCGCTCGAGATCATCGGCAGCGGCCTGCTGTTGCGGGGCGAGGGCGAGAGCCTCGCCGTCGTCGAGGGCTGTTTCACGGCCGACAGTAGCGATACGTGTGCTCCGATCGCCGAAGTCGAGGTCCCCGTCGTGCCCGCGGGCCTTTTCGACCGCGAGCACGGAGTCTTCGCGTTCGTGCCCGAGATCGCCGGCATCGCGCCAGGACGTTTCGAAGGCACCGTGCGGCTACGCAACCGCCACACCAGCGGTACCACCCTCGACAGCCCCGCGCTGGAGGTCAACTACGATCTCCAGCGACCCATCGTGTACGGCGCGTCGACTGACGAGGCCAGCCTCGGCCGCTACGTGGATATCGCAGGCGGCGGCTTCGTCGGCGGGGCCGGCACCACCCTGCTCGACTTCGTGGGCACCTTCACCTCCGACGCCACCGGCGAGACCCTCGACGTCGATGAGGTGCTGCTCGCCGAGTTCGTCGACGGCCACGCCCTTCGCTACGTGATCAGCGAGACCGACGCGCTCGGGCAACTGCTCGACGTCCGCTACGATGCGGGAGTGTTCGAGGGCACGCTGACTCCGCGGATCTCGTGGGGTGATGTCGAGATCGTCGGAGATCCCGCGGCGTTCGGGTTTCACCTCGTCGCCGTGCGACAGGTGGTCCACGTGGTGTTCACGCCGGCGTACGTCGAGAGCCTGCGGGCGTTCGGATTGCGCGCCGTGGATAGCCGCGTGCGAGATCGGGTGTTCGAGGTCGTACGACGTGACTTCGTGACGATCGGCGCCGAGTTCCGCGACCAGCGGCCCGAAGACTTCGCGGCCTACGCCGAGGTCGACATCGGGGGTCCCGACCCCAACGGCCTCGGCCTGCTCGGCTACGACAACACCCCGGGCAAGGACACCGACAACGTGCGGCTCTACGACCGCATCGGTGGCGCGAATGCGGTGACCCAGCAGGACGGTTTTCCGGGTTTCGGCGGGGTGTTCATCGAGTCCTTGTTTGGCTACTCGGAGCATCCCGGCACCCTCGCGATGCCGCTCGAACCTGATCCACGGTTCGATGCGTTGTTCGACCCGTTGCGCCCCGACAGTGGCGGGACTCCGGTCACCGCGGTCGACCTCGCCCAGGACATCCCCACGTTGGGCGCCAGCGATGAGTGTCCAGCCTCCAGCGACAACCGACGCTTGCAGATCGCGTGCGCCGTGTGGGCGCTCGGCAGCATGGTGGGCTCGACCGTCAGTCACGAGGTCGGACACTCGCTTGGCCTCGCCGACCCGTACGGTCCGGAGTTCCACAACAGCGGTGACGCGCCGGACCGTCTGATGGACAGTGATCGACCCTTCGGTGAGCGCGCTGAGCTCGACGACCAAGGCCCTTCGCGGTTCTGCGACGGCGAGTACGTCTACCTACGCACCATTTTGCCCACGTCCGACCTCGACGACCCCGAGCCGCGTCCGGGGTGCTTCTAAGAGAGGCGTGCCCCCGTGGGTCAAACGGCCGGGGGACGCCTCGTAAGGCGCCCCTGGCCAGCTTTGCCCGCCAGCCTTAGCTGGCCTCTTTCTTGGCATCCCCGCGGTAGAT
>CANLQR010000187.1 GCA_947492135.1 Deltaproteobacteria bacterium
CCACCCGAAATCCTGATGATCCCGTTGTGTGGCCATTCGATGGGTCACACCGGCGTCGCGATCGACACCGGCCACGCCGGCGCCGATCGCTGGCTGCTGCACTGCGGTGACGCGTACTTTCACCGCGGCGAGATCAACCCGGCCGAACCCCGATGCCCGCTGATGCTGCGCGGCTTTCAGAAGTTTCTGGCCGCGGACAACGCCAACCGTCTTGCCAATCAGGCCCGGCTGCGCGCGCTGTTCGAGTCGTCGAGCCCCGAGGTGCGGTTGTTCTGTGCGCACGACACCGAGGAGTTCGAGCGGTTTGGGTGACGAGCCTCGCGCCTTGCGGGAGGGCGCACCCCGCGGCTCGGCGCTTCGGGTGGCCGTCTGCGCTGGGCGCCGCGAGGGGTCACGCGGAGGATGGACAGGCGCCCTCCAGGCCGAACAAGGACGGGACCCGCGCCGGCGACGTGCACGCCAGCCGTGATTCGCGGCTGGAGCCCGGCGGCGTTTGAGCCGCCGGTGCCGCGTCGGACGCCGCAAGACCCGGGTGGATGACACCGGCACGGCCGGCGTGGCAAGCTCATGCGTCGCTTCACCATGTTCTGCGTCATGCCGAGGTTTTGCACATGCCTTCTGATCCTCGCGTCACCCATCGTCGCGTGTGGCGATGACGGAAGTGCCGACGCGGAGGGTTCGGGGTCGGCAGCCACGGCCGACACAACGGCCGATTCGGTCCTGCCCACCACGACCGACCCAATGATCGAGTGCGAGCCGGGACTCCTTCGCTGCGCCGATGCGGTCAGCCTCGAGCGCTGCGCGCCCACAGGCAAGCTATGGATCAACGAACCGTGCGCGAGCATGACGCTCTGTACGCCTTGCGAGGACGAATCCTGCACCGAGGACCGCTGCCTCGGGCCTTGTGACTCGGCCGACGAGTTGCCGTCCTCGGCGGGGTGCTCGTTCATCGCCAACCGCCAGTTGCACATGGTCGAGGAGTTCAACGATGGCCTCGTCGTTGCGAACCCCAACAGCAACGTCCAAGCGACCGTCCAGCTCTACCTCACGCCCGAGGGTAAGAGCACCGAGGAACCCGTGGGCGACGCCGTGGTCCTCGATCCACTCGAGGCTCACACCTTCGAACTCACGACCAATTTCGTCCAAGGGTACAGCTCGATGTTCCGCACCGGCGGGACGCACAGAATCCAGAGCGACGTTCCGGTCATCGCGTACCACCACGCACCGGTGCGGATGTCGCTGGGCAACGACTCGTCGCTGCTTCTGCCGGAGAGCGCCCTACGCAACGAGTACATCGCGTTCTCGTATGGCGTGAACAGCTACCCACGCAATGGTGAACCGACCTACTTCGAGGTGGTTGCGTTGCAGAACTTCACCACGCTCGAATGGTTTCCGCCGGTCGCTACCGCTGGTAACGGTCTCCCGGTGCCGTTCGTCCCCGCTGGCGGACGTGGCGAGCTCAAGATGAACCGGTTCGACACGGTGCGCATCGCCGCATCGGGCAACCAAACCGACATAGTTTCGATGCGCGACGTCTCGGGGACCGTGATCAAGGCCAACAAGCCGATCTGGGTGACCTCGGGAAGTCGCTGTTCCCGCGTGCCAACCCGGGACGTCGATGTGTACCCGCTGGGCCATTGCGATCCCCTCCAGGAGATGCCGATTCCGCTGGAGTACTGGGGCACGACCTACGTCGCGGCTGCCTCGCCAGACCGCGATGACGAGCGCCACTGGTGGCGCGTCTACGCAGGCAAGGACGGCACCGAGGTCACCACGGAGCCTGTCCAAGCGGGTACGCCGTTCATTCTGGAAAAACGTGGCGACTACATGGACCTGAGCGTGGCGAACGGCACGAGTTTCGTGTTCCAGAGCGACAACGGGGTGTTCATGCCTGTGCAGTACCTGCAAAGCAAACGCTTTGACGAGTACGCACCTACCGCCCCTGGCATCATCGAGCCTGCGGAAGAGTCGACCCAGATCGGCGATCCGGCGATGTACCAGATGGTGCCGGTGGAGCAGTTCCTTAGCCGCTATGTCTTTGCCACCGCTCTCAACTTCCCCAACAACTACGTCCAGGTCATTCGCACCGCCGCCGGACCTGATGTCGTACTCGACGGCGCGGCCATCGACAGTGTGCTGTACCTTCCCGTCGGCAGTGGCTTCGAAATCGCGGATGTCCTGATCGAAGAGGGCGCCCACCTCATCGAGAGCGACGCTCCATTCGGGATCGTCCAGGTCGGCTACAGCGGTCCTGGGATTGACGAGAAGTGCGAACTGACTGAGGAGTACCTCGACCCGATGACTGGCCTGCCGGACCAGCCGTGCTACTCGAGCTACGCGTACCCCGGCGGGATGAAGTCCGAGCCGATCTACGTCCCGTAGCCGGCTAGCCCCCCGATCCAGGTGGAGGGGGTGGCGGCGTCGGCACGAGACCCTTCGTGCCGGCCTTCTTGGTTTTTGGCTTCTTCACCTTCGGCTTCCGCTTCTCCAACGTCGGTGGCGGCGTAGGCGCCTCGGCCTCCCGAGCCTCGATCGCCTCGATCGCTCTGCGTGCTTCGGTACGGGTATCGGCGTTGACGCCCTGCTTCGCAATGCGCTTGAGAATCCCAATCGCGTTCACGTTGCCTTTGTCACGCAGGTGCCGAACCACCACTGTGGTCATTGCGACCTCGCGGGCGACCCCATCCAGATCGTCGAGTGCGCCATCGCCAAGCAACGCGGTGAGCGCCGCGGCGGCCTCGCGGCGAACCCGGATGTCCTCGGATTCGGCCACGAGCAGGGCTCGCAGCGCGCGGGCGTCGGCCCTAGTGCCCAGAGCGCCGAGCGTTCGCACTGCGGCTGCTCGCACGCGCGGTTCGATGTGGGCGAGCAAGCCGCGTGCGCTCGCGACGACCGTACCGATGTGCACGGACGTGCCCTCGAGGCCACCCGCGGCCTCGAGCAAGACAACAAGCGTGGGCACCGAGATGTCCGCGACGCCGGACGTGCGCGCCAGCATCCCGCTCAACGGCCGCGCGAAGAGCTCCGCCGGCTTGGGCCAACCGCGAATGAGTCGCAGCCACGGATCCCACTCCGGGGGCGTGCCGAGCTTGGCGAAGTGGTCCATCCGCGCCGCGATTTCAGCGGGCGCGAAGCTACCCTGGCCCTGGCGCGCGAGCGCGGTCACGACCTCGAGTTCCTCGTCTGGCGTGCGCTCGAGTTCAGCCAGCCAGCTGACCATGAGCGGGGTCATGGACTCCGTTGCGCGATCGAGCAAGTGACGCGCGAGCAACAGCCGCACCGTGGCATCGGGGGTCTCCTCGAATATCGCGACGCATTGACGCACCAAATCTTCGTCCGGCTCGAGGGCGACGAGTCGCACCAGCAAAGGAAGCGCGCTTCCAGGAGCCTGTGGATCGATCGCGTTTAGCCGCTGCCGAAGTAGCTCGGAGGTCCGGGGCTGCTCCAACTCCGTGGCAGCGATCTCCGGCTTGAACTGTACGAGGTTGCTCAGCAGCGTGCGGTCTATCTTGCCCGCTGGGTCGTGAACGTCGTCGCGCTCGTCGGGATCTGCAAGCACGTCAAAACGAAATGCAATGTCGATCCCCTTCTCGTAGATCAGCTTGTCATGGCCTACCACGACACCCATGGTGGTGGCGTCGCTGTTCTCGAAATAATAGGGCCGCTCAGGTTCACGCGGGTCCTGGATGAACAGCGGCACCAGCGACCGGCCGCGATCACCCGGGTCCCCACGAGCGCCGAGCAGGTCGACCAACGTAGGGGCCAGGTCGATGGCTCCGACTGTCTCGTCGATCTGGCGACCACCGTGGCCCGGAATCTCGAAGGCGAGCGGGATCCTCACGTCTTCCTCGTAGGTGGTGGGGCCGTGCAGGAGCTGTCCGTGATCGCCGAGCCCCTCGCCGTGGTCGGCGATGAACACCACGATCGTCCGCTCCCGCAGACCGAGTTCGTCGAGTCCATCCAGCAGGGCCCCGAACTGTGAATCGAGGTATTGTAGAGACTTGACGTAGTTCTCCACCCGCGAGCCATCATCGCGCGTCAATACTCTACCGGCGAATCCGGGCACGTGCACCGTGTAGAGGTGCACAAACATGAAGAACTGGCGAGCTGACAGTGTCGCCGCCAAATCGAGAGCCTGTGGAATCGCCGTGTCTGTCGTAGGGTTTTCGTAGACTCGAATGGCCGCGAAACCGTCGAGCAGGGCCGCCACCGCGGGAAATTTCGGCGGCATGAAGTAGCCATGCACGACGGCCACGGGCTCGAGCCCCAGCGACTCCATGCGACTACCGAGCGGAACGCCGGTGGCGATCGGGTCGTCGCTCGCCTCGATCGAACGGAACATCGACGGCATTGCGCGCTTGGTCTCGGTAGCTGCGGAGTAGGCATAGCCAAACCGGTAGGCGCCCTGCATCCACGCATCGAGCCTCGGCGTGTCGCCCGTCTGTGCGAACCTGGTGCCTTCGCTGGGCCGCGCCGGCGGGAGCGCATCGGCCCTGAGCGTGTCGGCCACCACCAGAATGATGTTCCACCCCGCGTCCCGTGGGAACGCGCTGGTGTCGAACGCTTCCTGCGCAGCGGAGTAACGTCCCTCGGCGGGGTCGAGTTCGGCGAGCACATCGCGCAACCGCGTCGAGGGCGGCTGGGGCAGCACGGTACGGATCCAATCCCGAGCGACAGGCGAGCGCAGCACCAGGGCCGATCGAGTGCTCGGCGCCATGCCGAACCAAAAGACCGGCGCCGCAATACAGGCCACCGCGGCAACGCGCACAACAACGCGTGTCCAGCGTGCGTCAGGCCGCCAGTAGACCGCAAGACACCGGCCTGATGTGATGACGGCGGCGATGGTTGTGCTGGCCTGCATCAGCAGGTGGAACTCCGTGTAGAGTCCGGGCGAAACTTCGTGGTCCAAGAGCGCTGTGACGGCGATTGCACACGCTCCGAGCCCGATCAGAAGCGCCTCGCGCCGCCTCGACGGTAGCTGGATTGTCGCGAGCAGTAGCACGACGGGCACTGCGCCGACACCGAAGGCAAGCGGACCCCAGCGCACCAGCGGAGCGAACGCCTGCTCGGAAACCCAGGGTCCTGACGCGAGCATGCTGCCCGCCGATGACAGCGGCCATACGAGAGGCAAATAGACGACCAACGATGCGAGCCCCAGTTGCAATCGGGCGCTGGAGAATCGTGATGTCGGCCGGCTAGCGCGGCGGAACGCTCTGGCCGCCACCACGATGCCCAGCACCCCGAGCAGGACCAACGATATGGCGAGCAACACGTGTCCGCTCCAGAGGGTCAACTCCTGGACCCACCGCAGCCGCGCGTGCCCCCGCGACAGGATGAACACGCGCCAGCGGTCGATGGAGAAGGTAATGCTACCGGCCGCCGTGGCCGCAGCAGCCCACCGCGCGAGCGGCATATCGAGCAGGCGTCGCGCCATCAGTCCCGAAGCTCGAGCGTGTCACGGCGGCCGCCTGAACGCAACGTGGATCACTTGCCGCCGCGCTTGCGACTAAGCTTCTTCTCGATCCGCTCTGCGGCCACGCGCGCTTCACGTCGCAAGTACTGGTTGTAGTGCTCGCTGGCGATCTTCTGCAGGAAGGGAACGACTTCGGCCGTGCCGATGCTCTTGAGGTTCCGGACTGCGAACGTCGTCATCTCGCCGTCGCTAGATAGCTCGATGAGATCGTCGATCGCCGTCTCTCCGGCAAGGCGAGTGAACGTGGTGGCAGATTCCCTGCGCACCCGTAGGTCCTCGTTGGGGTCGAACATCCGCGCGCGGGCCAGCGGGATTGCGTCGACGTCGTCGAATGCCCCCAGCACTCGAACCGCGGCCGTGCGGATTCTCGGGTCGTCGTGGGCAAACAGCGCCCGCGCTACGCTGAGCACTCTCGACCGGACGTCGTGCCCGACTGGCGCTGTCCGACGGCGGCTCGGCTTGTTCTTGACGCCCTTGGGCCCGAGATCGAGCGACGCGACGTTGAGCAGGATCAGCTCGAGCACCTGCGGTGTCACCTCGGCGCGGGCCGACTCCCATCGTTCGAGCATCAAGAGGAGCGGGGCGGCAAACTCCTTCGTCCGTTTGGGCCACGGCGTCACAAGGTGCAGCCACGGCGCCCATGTGGCCGGCGGCTGCGTCCGGGCATAGTGCTCCATGCGCGAGGCGATGGTCTCGCGCGCGAACGCTGCCTGCGCTTGGCGCGATAGTGCCGTGACGACCTCGAGCTCGGCCGGAGAGTCCGCAACCTCCTGAAACCAGGCCACCAGCATCGGCACTAGCGTCTTGGGCGCCTGTGCGAGCAGGTGTCGGGCGACAAGAAGCCGCACGTCACGGTCCCCCTGCTCGAAGATCGCCGCGGCGCGTAGCACGAGGTCACGCTCGGGCTTGATCCGCACCAACTGGATCAGGAGCGGCAACGCGGCGCCTGGACGTTTCGGATCCACCTCGGCAAGCAGCTGGCGAAGTTGTCCCACCACCGCGTCTTCTTCAAGTTCTGCGGCGACGATCGACGGCCGGTACTCCACCAGCATTCGCAACAGCCGAGCGTCCGCTTCGTCATCGACCGAGAATAGGTCGCTCTTCTCGTCGGGATCCGCTCCGACATCGAACCGGTGGCCCACGTCCAGGTCGCTCTCGTAGATCAGCTTGTCGCGACCGACGATGACACCGACCGTGCCATTGTCGGCGGCCTCGAAGAAGTACGGACGATCCGGTTGTTGCGGGTCCGAATCGAACAGTGGGACCAGCGAGCGCCCGCGGTCGCCGGGCAACGGTTGCCCCCCGAGCAGATCGACCAAAGTCGGCGGCAGGTCGAGGGTCCCCACAGTCTCATCGATCCGACGACCCGGCGTGCCCGGGATCGCGAAGGCCAGTGGTACGGCAATATCCTCCTCGAACACGTTGGGCCCGTGGAGCATCTGTCCGTGATCACCCAACCCCTCGCCGTGGTCGGAAGTCAGAACGACGATCGTATCGTTGTCGACGCCGAGCTCGGCGAGCCCATCCAGCAGCGCGCCGAACTGAGTGTCGAGGTAACGGAGTGACCGCTGATAGCGCTCGACTCGGCTGCCGTCGCTGGCACCGAGCAGCTCGCCGTCAAATCCGGGGTCGTGGACGTTGTAGAGGTGCAGCCAGACGAAGAACTGCTGGGTGCCAAAGGAGCGCATGAGTTCGAGCGCGTTGGGCACCGCTTTGGCCGTGTCCAGCTTCTCGTACACCGCCACGTCTTCACCGAAGCCCTCCATGAGCGCCGCGATCTGCGGGTACTTCTGCGCGATGAAGAACGTGTTCACGGAGGCGGCCGGGCGCAGCCCCATCGCTTCCATTCGCCTACCAAGGGTAACCCCGCTACTGAGCGGATCGTCGCCGGCGCCGATCGACCGGAACATCGTCGGCATCGCGCGATGGGTCTTGGTCGACGTCGAATAGGCATACCGAAAGCGATAGCTGCTATCGATCCACGCGTCGATGCGCGGCGTATCTCCGGGTTGTGCGAACGCCAGGCCGTCTTGGGGTCGTGCAGGCGGGAGGGCATCGGCCCGCAGCGTGTCGACCACGACCAGCACCACGTTACGTGGACCACGCCCGGCGAAAGGCAGCGGGGAATCGACTCGCTCGCTCGGAGCGTAGGTACCGGCATGGACATCGAGGCCGCCAAGCATGTCGCGCAGCAGGGTCTTGGGTCGTTGCGGCATGGCGTGTCGGATCCAGTCGCGTGCCACCGCCGATCGCAACACCAAGGCCGACCTCGTTTGCCCCGCCATGGTCGCCCACGTGATCGGCGCAGCGACGCAGGTCAGCAGAACAACCCCAATGATCGCGTGCGGGAAACGGAACAATCGGACACCGACCGCAAGCCACCTCGCCGCGGCCAGTATCGTCGTAGTTGCCATGAAGATGTGCAACGTCATGTGGAACGACGGGTGGATCCCGGCGCCCACCCAGTGGTCGGCGACGGCGAGCACGAGCAGCAGGCCCCCTAGGGCAGCGGTCAGAAGGCTGTGCCGCCGCGACGGTGGTGCCGACGAGAACGCGATTCCGATCGCGATCGGAACCGAAACGAGTCCTACGCTGGGCGGTCCGACCACCACCAAAGGAGCGAACCACTGGTCGGAGATCCATGCGCCCGAGGCGAGCTGCTCACCAACCCAGTGCAAGGGCGCGAGCACGAACGCGAGCGCGACCACAGAAGGCGCGACGACGCGGCCGAGCCAGCTGTCGCGACGACGAGCGGGGACGATGAGGCGCGCCAGCCAGGCGAGCGTTCCCACCGCGACGACAAGCAGAGCGAGCACGGCGTGCCCGCTCCACAGGGTCCACTCCTGCATCATCGACAGCCCGTTCGCGTTTGCCGCTACGGTGGTGATCCGAAGGCGATCGATCAAGAACGTCGCGGTAGCCGCGATAGCCGCGGCTACGCCCCAGCCGCGCCATGCCACCCAGCTACGAGCCCATCGCGATCCGCCGACCATCGAGCGAGCGGGAGCTTGTCATGGCAAAGTGACGACTGCAAATGCGTGATCGGACACTCCCCGCGCCCTGGTGCTTTGGGGCACCCTCGGCGTGCGATGGGGTGACGGATCGGACGCGCGAACGCAAGCGCCTCAGCTCGGCCGCCTCCATCGGTGCGTGCGGAGGCCCGAGGTCGTCGCGGGTCGCGACGACCTCGCCAGCGGCGCGCGGGGCCGGTGCGAGGCCACAGGCGACTGCTCGTTCCCAGCGGACAACTGTGCTTCAGGGCGGCGCTACGGACAAGCTCGCACCCGATTGTCCCGCCTCTGTGCGTGCTAGCGTGCGTTGCACTCGATGCCGCGCTCGTGTCCAGACAGCGATCGAGCGTGGCGACTGGTGGTGGCCCTCATGATGGGGGCCTGCGGACGCACCGGGAGCGCGTTCGACAGCGCAGCGGAAGATCGTTGCACCGCGGACGGTGACGGATTCTTCGCCACGGTGGTGCTCGACTACGAGCCATCTGTCATCGACTTCGCAGCGGCGGATGACGAAGCGGTCGATCCGCAGACCGCCCTCGGTGCGCCGGATGCCCGGCCGACTCCGCCACTGGGCGCCGTGTCGCTTGGCGAAGGCGGGACCCTGACACTGGGCTTCTCACCGTGTTTCGTGGGGACCGACGGCACCTCCGCGCCGGATCTCGTGATCCACGAGTTTGGCTATTCCGAGCGCACCACGGTCGCCCTGTTGCCCACGGATCGCACGCGCGTGCTGCTCGGGAGCGTGCTGGGCGTCGACGGCTATGTCGTGATCGAGGGTCCACCCGACAGCGTGGACTTCGACATCGACGCTACGCTTTCCGAAATCCCGCCCGACGCCCGTGAGTTCGCTGCGGTGCGGCTGCGCGACGTCGCCGAACAGGGCGAGAACACCGCGGATACACCGGGCGCGGACATCGACGCGGTGGAGGCCATGGTGCCGGTGCCGCAGCGCTGAGCCCTGCTCTCCAACAGCTCAACCCAGCCGCAGCCCCGCCGGCAGCGCATCCCCAAACAACCGCCCGCGGTCACCTTCAGAAAGCTCCTGCGGCCGCAGCACCATCTCGACCCAACCCGCGGGCGCCTTGGCCTTGGTGAGCGCGGCGACCACAGCCTGGCGCATCGACACCGAGACGTCGCGCTCGGGATCGCCGGTCATCCGCGCGATCTGTGCCATCGCGAACGACGCTCCCTCGGCAGTGGCCAGATCGAGCCGCAGCAAGCGCTGCAACCACGCCTCGGCGACCTCGACGGCCACGACGTCGCCGCCTTCACCACAAAACGGGACCCGACCGCCGACTCGGCCCAGCGGCCAGTACGAGCCGAGCTTGTCGACACGATCGAACAACAGCTCGCCTATCGCTCGCTTGGCCTCGGCGTCGCAGCGCTCGAGCGTGGCGACGAGCTGCATCATCTCCACGGGCCCATGGCGATGCGGCCCGGCCGGGAGCGCACCATCTGAGCTCCGCCACAACCACGGCCGCAGTTCGTCGAGTAGCGCGTTTTGTCGTGGGGCCGCGAGCCCCGCGGCGATGCGCCGCCAGGTGATCCACCACTCGGCCCACATCGCCTTGCTGCGATGCGCGAGCCCGACCTCGTGGTGCTGCCACATCGTCTCCATGCGGGCCTCGTCGCCAGCCATGCCGAAGCCGGGGCGCAGGCACCAGCCGACCAGCCGCAGCCAGTTGAGCTCGTGAACCTCCGAACGTGCACACACGCTGGTGCGCGCGAGCAACAGATCGGCCACCGCGCGACAGGTCGGCGCCGACCACTGACCTCGCAGACCCAAGACCTTCTCGATCGCGGCACGCACGGCCTTGACCGCCGAGTCGTCGCGCGCCTCGAACGCGGCGGTCAGCAGCACCCCTGCGGCGGCGACGGCAGGATCCGCTGGGATAGCGGCGACGGGCGGTGCCATCGGTGCCTCGACGGGCGCCCGGCGCAGCGCAAAGTCGAGTCGCCAGCGGCGCGGTGGCAAGTCGACCGTCACCAGGAACAACTCGAGCGCACCGGTCTGGGTGGCCGTGGTCGTCAGTGTGACGGCCGCGCTCGCCGTCGCTCGCGTGGGGTCGCGCAGCAGCGTCTCGAGCGGTGGCAGCGGCTGGAGTTCTAGCGTGTCGTCGGCCAGCGCCCCTGGCTCATCGGCGCGGTCTCCGGTGTACTCGAACAGCGGAAACGCGACCGGTGAGTCGAGGACCAGCTCGAAGATCCGATCGGGCACGGCGACGCTCATGCCCGGCTCCATCCCGCGCGGCGCGACACACAGCGCGCGACGCTTGCCCTGGGCATCGGCGACGCCGATGTAGTACGCGCGCGGCGTGCCGCCTCCGATGATCTCGCCCAGGCCGCGGCGCGCGAGCACCGACCGCACCGCGCCGTGGGCGACCGCGAGATCGAGCGAGGTGTGGTCGAGCCGCTCGATCTCCTCGCCGCCGTACCAGCTCGCGAGCACGGCCATCAGGCGATCGACCAGCGCCGGGCCGTTGAACACTCCGCCGTTGAGCAGCACCCGATCGGGGCGCGGCAGGCCGTCCTCGACCCGCGCGCCGGCCTCGAGGGCGGCCTGCGCGTGGCGCCGCAAGAACGTGCACACGTGGCGAGCGATCGCCGTATCGCTGGTGTACGGCAGGCCCAACGTCGTGAGGCCGGCGCGGCCGACCCGCCCCGCGGTCTCGGTGGATCCGGTGTGCGGCAAGAATCCGTCGAGCAACACCCGCGTGGCGTCGTCGCGGTCGATGGTGATCGACTTGGTGTTGCCGACCAGCCGCGAACCACGCGACTGCACCGAGATCACCGCCTGCGTCGGCGCATCGGCGCCGAGCAACCGCTCCTTCGCCTGCCGCGCCGACTGCACCAGCGCCGACCACAGCGTCGCGTCCTCGGGCCGCGGGATATCGGCCTTGGTCAGCGCGAACATGGCCAGCGCGGCATCCATGTTGTCGCCGCCGAGCATGAGGTGACCGCCAACCGCGATGCGTTCGATCCGCGGATCACCGCTGGTATTGCCCTCGGGCCGCACGCGCAACAGTGTCAGGTCGGTGGTGCCACCGCCGACATCGATCACCAGCACGAGTCGCGCATCACCGAGGTGCTCGGTGAGTGCATCGGCGTGGGTGCCCAGCCAGTCGTAGAACGCGGCCTGAGGCTCCTCGAGCAGGCGCACCTCACCGAGTCCGGCCTCGCGCGCCGCCGCCGAGGTCAGCTCGCGCGCGCCCTCGTCGAAGGACGCCGGCACCGTGACCACGACATCTTGCGCGGCCAACGAGGTGCCGGGATTGGCGGACTCCCAGGCGGCGCGCAGGTGGGCGAGGTACTCGATCTGCGCGGCGTACGGTGAGATGTGCGGCTCGCTGTCCGGTGCATTCCACGGCAGGATCGGCGCCTTGCGATCGACGCCGCCGTGACACACCCAGCTCTTGGCCGAGGCCACCAGTCGATTGGGCACCTTGGCGCCCAGGCGCCGCGCAGCTTCACCGACCACATGGGTGGCCTCGCCCCAGGGCAGGCTCCGATCGGCGACCGACAGCTCGCCGGGTGCCGCGAGGTAGAGGAACGACGGCAGCAGCGCATGCTCGGCGAGCTCACCGGGCGCGATGAGCTGCGGGATCTGCATCATCCGAACCTGCGGATGATCGAGTCGGGCCCACGACAACGCGCAGTGCGTGGTGCCGAGATCGATACCGACGGCGAACTGCGGTGGTTCGGTGGTCTGGCTCATCCGGGGCGGCCCCGACGGGGTTTTGCCACGGACACAGCGCGACGGCCAGCCGCGGGCGACGCCGATGGCTGCGGCCCGGCCTCGGGGCCACCCGCGCCCAGATAGGCGCGCCCCCGCGGCGCGATCTCGTAGCCGATCTCGAAGCTCTGGGTCAGGCCCAGCCGCTTGAGCTTGCAGACGTCGGCCTTGAACGGCGCGGTCTCGCGGCCGAGCTGCGGCGCGAGCTTCGAGGCTGCGATGCGCGGGTTCGCGTCGATGATCGCCAACGTCGCTGCGGTCCAGCTCGTCTTGCGGTCGAGCCGCGCGAGCTCGTTGCGGAGCTGTTCGAGCTCAGCGGGCGCGAGCGTGTCCTGCATGGCGATCGCCACGCGGTCGCCATCACCTCCGTAGTGCAACTCGACGCGGTAGACTTGGGTGTCGGCGTCGATCGAGGCCGCAGCCGCGGCTGCGTGCGGTTGGGCAAGGTGGGCGAGCAGCTCGTCGCGCGAAGCGAAGCCCGACCGCCGGGCCTGGTCATCGTCGATCGATCCACAAGCCACGAGGCGGACGTCGTCGACCTCGAGCACGCCGATCGGGTGGCAGCGATAGCGTCCTTGCGCACGCACCCGCGCCGAGGGCCAGCGGCGAAACGTGAGCGTGATCTCTCCGCTCACGAGACCGTCCCAGAACGGCCGTTTGAACAGCAACATCGGGGACACGGTAGCAAGCTTTGCTGGCGCCTTC
>CANLQR010000188.1 GCA_947492135.1 Deltaproteobacteria bacterium
CACCCCGAGCGCCGCCGCGAGCACACCGCCGACCAACCACCACGGCCGCGAAAACGACCGCGCAGGGGGTACTGCGAGCGCACCCCTGACGGCATCGTCGCCGTCCTCAGGCAGCGGCGTCATGGTCTCGGTTGCGAGCCCAGTGTCCCCGGGTCGTGGTGTCGACACCGTGGTCGCGGCAGGCCCCGCAGCGAGCGTGTCGCCGGGCGCGGGTATCACCGCGACGTCGACGGGTTTGGTCCGAGGCATTCGCACCGGCGGAACCACGACTGCAGGAGCCGGCGCGGGTGCGGTCGGCCGGGCAGAAATCTCGGGATACGTCGACCGGCGTGGCGGCGGCAAGGTCGGCGTGCCCCGTCGAGGCGGACGAGGCAACGCTGCCGTCGACGCATCCGCAGGACTCGACTCGCCCGCGGGCCGTACCACCGGTTTGGTCCACTCGGAGCTCGGCGGGCCGGCATCGGTGTCGAGCCCGCGGTCGCGGGCGCTGCGATACTCGGCGAGTTCCTCGCGGGATGCGGCGGTCGCATCGGGCAACGCGAACATCTTGGGGGGCACGCACTCGAACAGCGCTTCGACGACCTCATTCGCATCGGCGGGCCGCCGCGCCGGATCCTTTTCGAGGCATTGATGCACGAGGGCGACCAGCGCTTCGGGAATGGCACTCCCAGGCGGTAACAACGACCCCAACGGGCGTGGAGTGCCGTGGACGTGATTGTAGAGCAGCGCGCCATCGTTCTCGCCCTGGATCGGCGACTCGCCCGAGAGCATCAGGTACAGCAGCACCCCGATGGCGTAGACATCCGCGCGAAGATCACAGGGCTCGCCCTTGATCTGCTCGGGCGCGAGATAACCCGCCGTGCCGATGACGTGCGACTTGGTGACCTCTTCGTCGTCGCCGTTGACCAGCTTGGCGAGGCCGAAATCGAGCAGCTTGACGAAGCTGGCCTTGCCGTCTCGCTCGCACAACATGATGTTCGCGGGCTTGATGTCCCGCAACATGATGCCGAGGTCGTGGGCGTAGCCCACCGCCGAGAGCACCTGCACCGTGATCGGCGTGAACTCCTGCAACGGCAGAGGCCCGCGGCGCTTCAAGAAGCGCCGCAACGGCTCGCCATCGAGGTACTCCATCGCGATGTAGGTCTGCCCACGGTCATGGCCGCACTCGAGCATCTTCACCACGTTGGGATGCGCGAGCTCTTGCAGTCGCTTGCCTTCGCGATCGAATCGCGCGACCGCGGTGGAATCCTCCATCCAGTGCGGCGCGAGCAGCTTGATCACGAGCTCGCCGCCGTTGACGATGTCGGTCGCGAGATAGACCAGCCCCATGCCACCTCGGCCGATCAACCGCTCGATACGGTGACGACCGGCGAGCACCGCCCCGAGATAAGGGTCGAGTGTCCGGGGTCTCTCGGCGCGGGTGGACGGCATCGGCGGAATCGACCAGTTGCGGAGAGGCCGCGGTGCCCACGAGGGACCGCAACCCATTTTTCCCGGTTTCGCGGGCGGCGAACAGGGGTTTGTTGCCGAAGGCTACGTCGGCGACGCAGGCGATGCCATGGTCGGGGCCCCGACTCGCTCGATCCAAGCACGCCAGGGGGTGGTGCGGGTACACTGCCCCCGGTTGGCGCCCGAACTCGCGCGCCAAGAGCACTCGCCCCCGCCCACGCCATGGCCCTACAGACAAAGCAATCGACGCGGGCGCCGACGCGGGTGGTCGTCGTCGGCGGCGGCTTTGGCGGGCTTGCGGCGGCCCGGGCGCTGGCGTCGGCGCGCAGTCCTGAGCTCGAGATCGTTCTGATCGATCGGCGAAACCACCATCTTTTCCAACCGCTGCTCTATCAGGTGGCGATGGCCGGACTCTCGCCGGCCGACATCTCGATGCCGATCCGATCGATCCTCGCGGGCTATCCCGGAGTGTCGGTGCGCCTCGGTGAGGTCCGCGACCTCGACCTCGACCGCCGCATCGTCGATTCAACCACGGGCGCGGTGCACTACGACTACCTCGTGCTCGCCTGCGGCGCCACCCACAGCTACTTCGGTCACGACGCCTGGGAGGAGCATGCCCCGGGGCTCAAGACTCTCGAGCAAGCCACCGAGATCCGACGCCGCGTACTCACTGCGTTCGAGCTCGCAGAACTCGAGGACGATCGCGAGCGTCGACGTGAGCTACTCACGTTCGTGGTGGTCGGTGGTGGACCGACCGGTGTGGAACTCGCGGGCGCACTCGGAGAGCTGAGTCGGCACACGCTGGCGCGGGACTTTGCGCGGGTCGAACCGGCCAGCACGCGCGTGATTCTGATCGAAGGCGGCCCTCGCATCCTTGCGGGTTTCGATCCGGAGCTCTCGCGATCGGCGGCCCGGAGCTTGGAGCGGCTGGGCGTCACGATCTGGACCGACACCCGCGTGACCGACATCGATCGGCACGGAGTGCGCGCCGGCAACGAGTTCGTGCGGGCCAGGACCGTACTGTGGGCCGCAGGCGTGCATGCGTCAGCCCTCAACAAGACACTCGGGCTGCCGCTGGATGCCGACGGGCGTGTCGCGGTGAGCCCCGACCTATCGATTGCGGGGCATCGCGAGGTGTTCGTGATCGGCGATCAGGCACTGTTCGTCGACGACAACGGCACCGTGCCTGGGCTCGCGCCGGCGGCCCTGCAACAGGGCCGCGCCGCCGCGGCGAACATCCTGGCGGACCTGCGGGGTCACGCCCGTGCTCCGTTTTCCTACTTCGACAAGGGCTCGATGGCAACGATCGGGCGGGCGAGCGCGGTGGTCGAAACCAAGGCGTTCAAGCTCGACGGTTTCATCGCGTGGCTCGCGTGGTGCTTCGTGCACATCCTGTTTCTCGTCGGTTTTCGCAGCCGGCTCTTGGTCTTCCTGCAGTGGATCTGGTCGTATGTGCGCTACCGTCGGGGCGCGCGCCTCATCACGACCCGCGAGTGGAAGCTCGACGCTGGCGCGGCCACGCTGAGCCCGGACCCCCACCAACCCGACACCGAACGGCCTGCGGCGCCATGAACCAGCCGGTATTCGAGGTCGTCGGCGTGACCAAGGCATTCGGCGAGCGTGTGCTGCTCGACGGCGCCAACCTGCAGGTCTACCAGGGCGAGACGCTGGCCATCATCGGCGAGAGCGGCTCAGGCAAGAGCGTGTTTCTCAAGATGCTCGCCGGCCTGGTACCGGTGGATGCCGGCGACGTGCTCTACAAGGGCCGGCGCCTGGCCGACATGGACCGCGTCGCCATGGATCGTCTGCACCGCGAGGTCGGGTACGTGTTCCAGAACGACGCGCTGTTCGACTCGATGACCGTCTCCGAGAACATCGGCTACTCGCTCAAAGAGCACACCAAGAAGAGCGACGAGGAGATCCGCGAAAGGGCGCTGGTATGTCTCGACATGGTCAACCTACGGCGTACTGCGATCGACGACTTCCCGTCCGGTCTTTCGGGGGGCATGCGCAAGCGCGTCGCGCTGGCCCGCGCGATCGCCATCGAGCCAGAGGTCATCCTCTACGACGAACCCACCCAGGGCCTCGACCCGCAAAACATCACCAACATCGCAGCGATGATCGCAGAGCTCCAACACAGCCTCAAGGTCACCTCGGTGGTCGTGACGCACGACATGCGCACCGCCTTTGGCATCGCCAACCGGATCGCGATGCTCTACGAGACGCGGTTCCCCTTCATCGCAACCCCTGAGGAACTGATGCACGCCAGCGCCGTACCGGTGCGCGAGTTCATCGACGACGCGATGGAGGAGATTCGCGAACTCTTTGCCCATGAGGCCCAGCCGCCGGCTTGATCTGGACTCGCGCCCAGCCTAAGCCGGCTTGCTGCGTCCATCCAGAATGGAACGCACCCGCTCGAGCAGTCGCTGACGGGAAAACGGCTTCTCGAGAAAGGCGGCCCCAGCCTGCATCACGCCGTGCTGGACCACCGCATGCTCCGAGTATCCGGTCAGGAACAAGATCGGCAGGTCGGGTCGCGCGATCCGCATGTGCTCCGCCAACTCCGTGCCACCCATCTTGGGCATCACGACGTCGGTGACGAGCATGTCGATGCTGGCCCCGCGCTCGGCTGCGATCCGCAGCGCCTCCTGGCCGTGTTGCGCGACGACGACGTGATAGCCCTCGCGCGACAAGGTGTCGGCGAGGACCCGGCGAACCTGGGAATCGTCCTCGACGACGAGCAACGTCTCGTGGCCCCCGAGGCGCTTGGACTCGGCCGGCGGGGGCTTGCGATCCTCGGCGACCGCGTCGGTGCGTGGCACGTACACCTTGAACGCGGTGCCGACACCGGGCTCTGAGTAGACCCAGATGAGGCCACCGGCCTGCTTGACGATACCGTAACACGTGGACAATCCGAGACCGGTGCCCTTATCGCTGCCCTTGGTCGTGAAGAACGGCTCGAAAATGCGTGCGCGAGTCTCCTCCGACATGCCCTCGCCCGTGTCCGTCACGGAGAGCATCGCATAGGGCCCCGGGGCGAGCTGCACGCCATGCGCGCGGGCGTACTCTTCGTCGAGCACCACGTTGTCGGTGGAAATGCTCAGCGCACCCCCTCCGTCCATCGCGTCGCGCGCGTTGACCACCAGGTTGAGCAGAACCTGCTCGATGTGACCAGGATCGACGAGAATGGGCCACGCCCCGCGCAGCAGGTGCACGCTGCACTCGACCCCCTCACCTGCCGCCTGGCGAAGCATCTGTTCGGTGTCGCGCACCAACTCGTTGAAGGTGACCACCCGCGCGGCAACCGGCTGTTGCCGCGAAAACGCCAGAAGTTGCCGAGTGAGTCGCGCCGAGCGCTCGGCTGCCCGAAGAATCTGGGTGAGATGATCGTGCGCGGCGCTGTCGGGGTCGACCTCCTCGAGCGCGAGCTCGCCGAAGCTGCGCACGACCGTCAGGACGTTGTTGAGGTCGTGCGCGATCCCGCCTGCGAGGCGCCCGACCGCCTCCATCTTGTGGGCCTGGCGGACCTGGGCCTCGAGCCGCTCGAGATCGGTACCGTCACGGCACACCGCAAGTTGCCCGTTCGGAGTTGTAAGCCCGAGGGGCGACAGCGAGATCTCGATCGGCTGGCTGGTGCCGTCGGGGAGCTCCGCGATCATTCGAACCATGCGCCCCTTGGCCGCACCGCCGACCACGATCTCGTGCCGCGAGCCCCTCACCGTCCGGTTGTCACCCTTGAGCAACACCTCGAAGAGCGTGCCGATCAGCGCGGATGCATCGCGTTGAAACAGCCGCTGGGCCGCGGAGTTGACCACCCGCACGATCGCATCCCGATCGAGCAGCAACATCGCATCCACCGACTCCGGCAGCGTAGCGAAGTCGAGTTCGTGTCCAGCTGGCGCCGTCGTCACGGCGTAGCTCCCCACGGTGTCAGCAGCCTTGATCGACGAATCGAACTCCATCTCGACCTGATCAAAGGATACTGCCGAGGTTTGGATGTGACGCACAACCTTTGTGACGTTTCGACCTCGCGATCGAAAGATCGAAGCGGCCGTCGCGGAACTGCGTCTCGGGCTTGCACTGCACGAACGAGCACGCGCGGAAGCGGGGTTGAGACTGGGATTTTTGGGCGAGCGCGCGTCTCTGGGCCCACTTTGAGTCGGTCAGTCGCGCGAAATAAGTCGTGGGGGGTCTGAGGTATCCTGCCGCCATCCGCGTGGAGCCCCCCGTCCGATCCCCCGACTTGGCCCCGAGGCGCGTGACCCGCACGGCACCGTACCCGGCGATGGCCGGCTCCTCGTGGGCGCAGATCCGCGCCGTGGCCACCCGAGCTTGGGACGCCGCCCAAGGGCCCTCCCCGCTGCCGCCTCGTCATGACCCCTGGCGGCGGTTTTGGTACGGCGTGCAGCAGCCGCTGCTCGGCATGCGGCTGCTGCTGCGCGACTCGGACATGCTGGGCTCGGCGCTCGCGCCGGTGCTCATGGTCGCGGTGGTTTGTGCGATCGCTGCGGCGGCCTCACTGCGCGTGATCGACAGCTCGGCGTGGTGGTCGTTCAGCAACCCTGGGCTGACGCGCGTTCTGGGCTTCACGGCGGCGTTCTTCACCACGTTCGCCGCACTGGCCCCGGTGCCGCCCTTTCTGTTTGCGCGCCTCTACGCACGGATGGCCGCCCGCGCTCGCGACCGGCTCGGCCTCGGACCGCGAGTCGCATACCTCAAGCCGATCAACCAATCGATCGGCGAGACGATCTCGCAGTCGGTGGTGATCGCGATCGGATTCGCCCCGGTGACGCTGCTGCTCGCTGTGATCCCCACCGTCGGGCCAGCGGCCGCGTTCGCGGCCCAGCTGTTGTGGACGATGCACTGGATGGTCGTCGAGTCGTTCGACAACGGGCGCACACTCGCCGCGGGCGAGTCGGTCGCAGACGCCTTGGTGGCCGAGCAGACCCACGGATATCGACCGTGGTTTGCGCGTGTACTCGAGCAGCCCCAGCACCCACGACTGCACCGAGTGCTGGGTGTGGTTCGCATGTTCGCCGAAGTGATGGAAACCCTGGTGCGCGGGTTCCGTCCAGAGCTGCGCTTGGTCGAACGCGAACGCGCGCTCGCGGCCGGGTACGGCGCTGGCGTCTTCGTGTTGCTGGTGATCCCGGGCGTCAACCTGCTGTTTCGACCCGCGCTGGTGATCGCGGCCGCACACCTGCGTGGCCAGCTCGAGCTCGAGCAACAACAGGAAGCCACCGCAGCCTAGCGAGTCGCTTCAGAGATCGAGCCAGCCCAGGGATCGCGTGGACCCCTCCGGGCGCCCTCGTGCGAGATACACCGCGCGCTTGAACACCGCATACGCGGTGAAAAAACGTTCGATCCCACGCCGTTGCTCGGCCGTCGGCGCCCGCGCAGCGCACACCAGCTTGGGATCGTCGATGCCACCGTCGCGAAATCCCATCACCGCCCACGCCCGGGTCACGGCGGTGTGGCCAAACCCGAGCCTCGGACCCAGGACCAACGCATCCAGCGGATCGCCATCGGGGGCGGCGCTGCCGAGGACGCTGCCGTAGTTGTAGGGACAGGGCAGCGGCGAGATCAGGTCGATGCGTCCGTCGGCCTTGCGCTTCACGAAGCTCCAGCGCGGCACCTCGATGCAGACCTCCACCTCGGACCCCACGTCCGACGCATCGAAGTGCATGAACTTACCGGCCAGCCCCAGCTTCACCGGTCGATGTTACCATCGCGCATGATTGACAGCGCCTCGGTGTTCGACCTCGACACCGCACCCGAGCTGGGCCACCCAAGGACCGCCGCCTTGCTCGAGAGCGCGCGCAGCGTTGCGGCGCCCGGCGGGCTCTTCGAGGCGTTGCTCGACCACCCCTCGCTTTCGCTCGAGAGCGCAGCCTTGGTCCGTTTCGTGCTGGGCGACCCCGACGACGGCGAGCCCGTGGCCGAGAGCGTCGTGCACGTGATGATGCCCGTCACGATGCTCGCGCTGGCGATGGATCGCCAGGCGGCGTTGCTGTACGCGGAGCTCGACGGCGAAGGGGCACGCACCCAGACCGCAGCGGCCCAGGAGTTCGCCGCGGTGGGCCCGGCGTTCGCGGCCATGGCCTCGAGTTTTCGCGACGGGCTGGCGGACCTGCCAGGGTGGCCCGCAGGCTGCGCTGCGTTCGCTGAAGCGCTCGGGACCGTCGTCGACGTGCTCACCCAGGATCGCCAGCTTGGCGGGGTCGGCAGGAGTGTCGCGTATCGCGACGCGGCCGACCTCGCGGGTGCCGACCTCGTCGCCACCGCGGCCGCGATCGTGCTCGATGATCACACCTTGATGCTCCACCCTAGCGAGTGCGAGCTCGCCCTGCAGCTAGGCAACAGCGTCGTCGCGCGGGCCCGTGAGGTCATCTCGTACGCGGCCGCCGACGGCCCCTTGCGGCCCGACGAGATGATCTCGCGCCGCTTCGCGATTCCCGCGGGCGTGATCAAGCTCGGCGCCGCGGAGATCGAGCGCTGCATGCGGGCGATCTTCGCGGCCGAGTTGCTCGACCTCGGCGATCTCCTCGCGGAGTTCGACGCCCCATCCCGGTTTCGCGAGGTGCTCGGACGCACGGTCCACGGGATGATCCGGCTCGGTGCGCCGCAAGACGAGCTCGTGATCGCGACGGTGCGCCCGGAGCACGACGCGATCATGGCCGAGCTTCGCATCGTGGCGCGTCTCGACGGGCGGATCACCGCAGACGAGCGTGCCCTGCTGCGCGGAATGGACGAACATCTGCACGTCTTCGACGACTTGGCCGCCCGCATCCGCGAGGACTCGGTCGTCGACTTCGACGAGTTCCGCCAGCTCCGCACGACCCGACAGGTGATCCTCGATGATGTGCTCCGCATCGCACTGGCGGACGACGTGGTCAGCGACGACGAGCGCGGGCTGCTGATCCGAGTTCTAGAGCTGCTACCGATGCTCCGGCCTCGTGGGTGAGGCAGACCGAGCGCACGGTCGCGGAGCTAGCTGACCACAGTCAGCGCGGCGCCGATGCGGGCGGCAGCGCAATTGCCACGCCGACCGGGCCGAGCGGATAACGCACGAACCCGCTCGGCGTCGCCAAGAGCACGACGACCGACGGATCGTCGAGCGAGGTCGCGAACGAGTAGCGCACCCGCACCGGAAATCCCTCGGCATCCGCCGCGAGAACCTCGACTCGCGCGTCACCCCACGCGATGACCTCGTGCACCCGCAGCGGCCGGTCTTCGCGACGAAACATCTGCTCGACATCAGCGCGCAGCATTCCGGCTTCGACCTCGATCTCCAGGGTTTGCGCATCGACTCGCCGCAATCGACCAGGCCCGGGCGCCGCCGACAACACCATCCAGCGGCGCGGTCGCGCCAAGCCCCGCGCAGACCGGATCAGCGGCGGATACAGCAACGTCGACGGGTCTGCAGCCCCGAGGACGATCACGGTCTTGCCGGCGATGACCGCGTCGTCGATCGGCATCGCGACTGCTGCACGATCCACGGCGGCACCAAAGCTGCGCAACTCGGCGATCTCGCGAATCCCCCACCACGGCGCCAGACCCAGGTGGGCGACCACCAGCGCTGCGGCGAGCGCCGTACGAGCCCGCGCCGCTGCGCCGGTTGTGAGGCGTGCGTCGAGCCCCTCGAGGACCACGGCGGCGAGCAACACATGGGCCGCAATCGCGGGCATCACCAGCAGCCGGGCCGAAACGAAGGCGGAGACCATCGGCAGCAGGGACAGCACGGTGGCCACGGCAAACCACCCAATGCGCTCGCGCTCGAGTTCCGTGCGGCGCACCCGTGCGGGCCCCAGCCACAACAACGCGACCACGAGCGCGACGCCGCCGATGACCGCTTGTAGTGCCATCGCACGCCCTCCCAGGGCGAGCTGGCCAGTCGGCACCGCGAACGCGAGGTCGGCCAGGAGGATCGGCGCACGCACGACCGCCGCGGCCAACCAATGCCGCGGTTCTGCAACCGGATCGACGTAGACCCCGGAAAAATCCGCGCCGTAGCCCCCACCGCGATGCAGCACGGCCCACACCAGAAGTACGATCAACAGCGGCCACAGGGCCCCCAACGATCGATCGCGCCTGACGAGCTCGTAGGCGAGCAGGAAACCGAACGCCCCGAGCGCAGCCTCACCGCAGCCCAGCGCGAGGATGATCAGAAGCATCGCGAGCCAGCGCGAGCGCTCGAGGCCGGCTTCACGCCAGCGAACGTGCGCGTGCACGGCCAACATCCCAAAGGTCGTCGCTAGAATCGCGTTGCGATTCGCGAGCCAGGCCAGCGGTTGAGCGTGACACTCGTCGAGGGCGTACAACGCGAAGGCGAGCAATGCCCAGCGCGCCGGCAACACCCGCAACAGCAGGCGTGCGACCACCAGCAGCATCGCCACCCACCACACGAACGTATGCGCGTGATGCCACCGTGCCTCGAGGCCGAACGCGCGAACGTCGAGCCAGATGAGCAGGCTCGGCAACGGCCGCAGCGTCGACAAGCGCAGCTCGGGGTCGGACCACCACGGGAAAGCCCCGCTCGTGACGAGCCCCGATAGTTCCTGGGGAGTTCCCCTGCAGAAGGAGAAGAGATCCCAGGGCTCGCGCTCGACCGGGTACGCGCCCGCGAGCATCGCGAGCTGGGCATAGTCGTCCATCACAAAACCGACCCCGAGCGCGTGAACCCGGATCGCGGCAGCCACCACGAGGATTCCCAGCACCCACGCCCACGGCCGCGTGGACCGGAGCCCCGCGGGGGGGTGTGGGACGCGATCCACCACGGGCGATGGTGGCAAGTTTCCACGCGGCCGCGGGGCGCGTGCGACGCGCGGGTTGATCACGCCGTGGGAGACAGCCGCTGCGATGGGCCAGCCGCACGCCGATCCAGCGAAAAAGCCCGGCTACCCGGGGTTGCGCGCCGTAATCTGTAACGACTGGTGGAGTCACGCGACGATGAGGGAACCCCGGCGAAGCTCGCCCGTGTCACCGACTCGGTGAGCGTGGCCGCACCGATTCAGCCGGGTCGAGCAAAGGACCGGTTCCCGGAGCTGGACGAAGTCACGGTCGTCAGCGCGCAGCGGGGCAGCATGCGGGCCCGCCGAGCGCTGGTCGAACGCTACCAGCGCCCCGTGCTCGCGCTGGTTTCACGAATGTTGCGGGGGCATGGGGACTCGGCCCTGATCGAGGATGTCGCGCAAGAGACCTTCTTGCGGGTGTTCCGTGCGCTGCCGGGCTTCGACCGGGCCGGACCTGCGCGGCTGTCGACCTGGATCCTCAGCATCGCATGCCACCGCGCCATCGACGAGCTGCGGCGCCGCCGACTCGACGTCTGTCCACTCGAGGCCGGCCCGGGTGATGTTGCCGCCAACGATCGCGCCGACGAAAACGCCGAACGGCGCATGCTGGCGCGCGTGATCGAGCGCGCGATCGAGGGGCTCGCGCCCGAGTACAAGGCGACTTTCGTGCTGCGCGAGGTCCATGGACTCGAGTACGCGGAGATCGCCGTGATCCTCGACATCGACCTGGGCACGGTCAAGTCGCGGCTCAATCGGGCGCGCACGCGGCTGCGCGATGCGCTTTCGGAGGTCTACCGTGCGTGACGCAGGATCGCGCCCGCCGATCGATCTCGACGCGATCGAGGCCGAGGCGCTCGCAGCGTGGCAAGAAGCGGGCGATGACGCCGGGGCCCGCGAGGGCCACGACGCGGAGGATTCACCGCTACCAGGCGGCGTGGATCTGGGGTTTGCCGAGCGGGTGATGGCCGCGGAACTGTCGGTGCTCGACCTCCCTGGAGCATTGATCGCGATCGATGCCGAGCCTGAGCCAGCGGCCGCAGCCCCGCGTGTTCGTGGGTGGGGTCGTGGGTGGGGCTTGGGCCTCGCCGCCGCTGTGCTCGTCGGCAGCGCAGGCGCATGGGCAACGCTCGGCCCGACGACGGGCGTGCCAGAAGCGTCCACGCCCACCACCGCGGCGACGGCAGTGGTGGATGATGCGGCGGACACCGTCCGCCCCGCTGGACTGCCCATCCCGGCCAACCTCGACACCCAGATCGCCGAGTACATCGCCGAGTACGGCCACCACTTTGGTCCGACCTTCGAGTTTCACGGGGCAATCCTCGTCGCGCGCGGCGGCAAGATTCACTACCAGCGCGGCTTCGGTGTCGCCGATCCCCAGACCGGCGCCCCCGATGCACCGAGCACGCGGATGCGGATCGGAATGTTGACCGAGCAGTTCACCGCCGCCGCGATCCTGCAGCTGCGCGACGCCGGGATGCTCGAACTCTCCGACCCCATCGACACCCACCTGCCGGGCTTCCCCAATGGCCGACGGGTCACGATCGAGAACCTGCTCGATCACACCTCCGGGATCCCCAACTACACCAACGAGCCGAACTTCCATCGGTGGAAGGCCCTGCCCCATCGCACCGAGGAGATGATCGGCCGCTTTTCCGAGCTACCGCTCGAGTTCGAGCCTGGCACCGACTTCAATCCGACCAACTCGGGCTACTACCTCCTGGGTGCGATCATCGAACGCTGCAGTGGCATGTCGTACGGCGAGTACATGCAGCGCTACGTGTTCGAGCCTGCGGGTATGACCCGAACCGACTTCGGCAACGAGCTCGACGTCGCCCGCGGCAACGTGTGGAACGAGGAGGAACAACTCGATCCTCCCGATCCGATCGATCCGTCGGTGTTCGGCGCAGCCGGAGGCCTGGTCTCGACGGTAGAGGACTTCGCCAGGTGGGACTCGGCCTTGTACCGCGGCGACGTGTTGTCCACGGCGAGCGTCGACCAGATGTCCGACGCCAATCGATTCGGGTACGGTTTTGGTTGGTTGATCGCCGAGGCCTACGGCCAGCGCGTGACCAGCTTTCCCGGTGCGATCGACGGGTTCAACTCCTCCGTCATGCGGTTCCTCGAGGACCAGACGCTCGTCGTGGTCCTCGCCAACACCGAGGTGGTCCCCGCCGGGCGCGTCGCGCAGGACATCGCGATGATGATCTACGGCGAACAGCCGGCGCCGCGCATCGAGTTTCCTGAAGTCGAGGTCGCGCCGGGCACGTTTACCCGCTACGTCGGCACCTACGGGATCACCGACGAGACCGTTCGTGTGCTCGGCGACCCACTCGCCGAGGCCCAGGTCGAGCCCTTGCAGAGCGTCACGGTCAAGCGGATCGGCGAACGACTGTACTTCGACGTACCTGGCCACGGATCGACGTGGATGCACCCCATGGGTCGCCACCGATTCTTCTTCAAGGACAACAGCGGCAACTATCTGACCTTCGCGACCGATCGCGACGGGGTTGCCACGGGGCTCGTCGTGCACATCGAGGACTCGGAGCTCGAGCTGGCGCGCAAGGGCGACTGACGGCGACGCGTGGTGCGCTGGGCGAGGCTTCGGCGGACCTGACGTTTCGGCCAGCGCCCGCGCCTCCGCGCGTCAGATTGGCAAACCCGGGCAATGACCG
>CANLQR010000189.1 GCA_947492135.1 Deltaproteobacteria bacterium
GCCTTCGGTCCGCCGTCACGCAGTACTTTCTCGGCACCTTCCGATAGCCGGTACGTCTCGAGACTCTCCGTGTCGTTCACGATCTCGTTGGAGATCACGAGAAACGTCGTGTCGCTCGCGATCTGTTCTTGGTGTGCATACTGCGCCCGCACACTTCCTGAGAAGAAACCGAAGCTCGCCGACGCCTCCGCACTCACTCCGAGCGCGCTCGCGAGCTCCTCGCGGGTCCTCGCGTAACGCACCTCGAGGTTCGAGGTCGCGCCTCCTTGTCCGTCGTCTCCGGCGAAGGATACGGCCTTCGCCTTCTCGACGCAGTCGCCGAGCACCTCGCCTTGCAGAGAGTCGAATCCTCGACCGAGGATCGCAGTGGTGCCCGCCGCAGGGTGGGTGCCGCCACCGCGCGACGCGAGCACGAGCGACGGATCGATGCCTGCCGCTTGCGCGGGGCCGGGCTCGTTGCTGCTCGATCCGGTGCTCGCTGAATCGCATGCAACTAGTGGCGAGAGCAGCAGGGCCAGGATCGAACCGCGGGAGTTTCGCTCGAGATGTGTCATCGCAGTATGGCTCTCTTGTCACCGAGTCGGCGGCGGGAGGGTAACCCGGACGCAGCTGATCCGGCCAGCGCTCAATCGGTCCGGTTCGCGCGTTTGAACAGGAGCGCGAACGTATCCGGCCAAACACGCCTCCCCAGCCACCGACGTCGAGTAGAGCGCGGCAACCATCACCACGGCTGCCTGCGCGTCGAGATCGTCGCGCACACTCCCTCCGCACACCGGGTGATGCAACCCGCGTATCGGCCACGACAGTTCGGGGTGCGCCACCCGGCGCATGCCCGCGCCACGGGGCCAGCCCGCAGGCCTGCGAACGCCGAGGACTCCGCGACCTCGGGCTATGACAATCACGGACTCCTTTGTCCGACCTATCCGCTCGACATGAACGACGAACTTCGCAGGTACGTACTCGACACGCTCGCGCTAGACATGCCGGATGCAGGTCATCTCCGTGCCTCAGAGCTGGCAGTTGCGCTCATCCTCGGGCACCGGTACGTCGCATGCCACCCGCTCGAGAGGCGGCGACAACTGCGTGCGGCCTGGATGACGTCGCCTCTTCTTTCTCGCGCGGAGACTCGAGGACCGGCTCCTCGGGCTCGGTGTCCGCGACCTCGCCGACGAGCAGGGCGTCTTCGTTGCGCTGCGCCGACAAGCCGGTGCGCGATGTCGCGCTGCGGCGCGGCATGTCCTTGCTCATGCGCGTTGCCTCGAGCGCGACCTCGGTTGACCGGGGGTTCCAAAGTGAGGAACACTCCGCGGCAGAAGTACGGCATGCGTAGACGAAAGGATCTTCGTCGGTGGTTTCTCGGCGAGGAGCCGGTGACAACTCGCCAGGGGGCGCCTCGACCACAACGCAACTTGCCGTGGCCGCGCGCGCCTGCTGGCCAAGCCGTCTCGCACCAGAGACGACGCAACCTCGCGGGCTCGCGCCTCCATCGACCACACCCGACCCCTGGACTCTCGGAGGCTCAATGCAGATTCAGTGCTACCACTGCCGCACGGTGATGACCGTCAACCCGCAAGGCGGGCAGTTTCAGTGTCCGGTGTGCCGCGCCGTGAGCGTCGTGGCGGCCCCGGTTCATCCCGGGTACTACGTCGCACCGCCCGTCCAAGCGCCACACTATCAAGGGCGCGCGCCGCAGCCGCAGACCGACAACCGCAAGGCCTACGTGCTCGGTGCGTTCATGGTTCTGGGCGTCGTTGCGATCGCGTTGGAATGGTGGGGCATCGTGCTTGGCGCCGTGTTGCTGGGTTGGGGCGTCGCCGGTACGCTCGGCAAGGTGAAGGACCCGATGAGTCTCGTGTTCCACGACTCAACGAAGACATCCGCCCTGGCTGCGCTCTCACTGGCGTTTGGCGCTTTCGGGATGACGTGCGGCGCCATGGGCATTGCCTCGAAGTCGTACCGCGCCGAAAGAGAGGCGCGTGAGGCCACGCAGAAGCAGGAACGCGAGGCCGTTGCAAACACTGAGCGCGAGCAGAGGGAAGCCGAGGCGGCCGCAGCCAGGGCGGCGCACGAGGCCGAGTTGAGGGAGAACGTCGGCAAGGCGACGAAGGACTTCACCGAAGGCCTCGACGCCGTCCAGGCGCTCCTCGACGAGGGGAAGTGGCGACAGGCGGGCGCAAAGCTGGCGAACGCTATCTTGGCCGTGAAGGAGTATCAGACGCTCGATCCAGCTCCCGAAGGGATCGTCGCCGCGCTCCCGCGCGCGGCGAAGCTGATGAAAGCCATCGCTCCAGTGCTATCGATCCTCGTCGCCGCGGATCAGTTGGAGAGCAACCTTAGTGAGGCTTCAGCGCTGACCAAGGACACCAAGGATGGCCAAGCGTGGAAGACCGCGCAGACGAAGTGGGAGGCGGCGCTGAAGAACATCGACACGCTCGATGCTGCTGGCGCTGAGATGCAGGTCCACGTCCCAAAAGGGCTGGCCGCCAAGAGAAGCGCCATCGAGAAGTCGCTCTCGCTGGCGCAGAAGATCGTCGGCAAGCACGAGGCGGCGCAGGCGAAACTGGAGGCCTACCAGACGCTCTGCGGCGGAAGCGGCTGCGTCGAAGTCACGGCCGCGCAACTGCTGAAGGACTACGCCGACAACGAGGCGCGGGCGCAGAGCCGTTGGGGCGGCAAGCGCGTCGCCGTCTCAGGGACCATCGATTCGATCCACCTGGATCTGTTCGACAATCCCGTCGTCAGCATCAGGGGTAGCGATCGATTCGCGTTTCAGACGGTGATTTGCGAGCCGGAGAACGACGCCGACGCCAACGTGCTGAGCAAGGGCCAGCCGATCGTCGCCATCGGAACGATCGGCGCAGAAGTCATCGGTAGCGTGGCGCTTGAGGACTGCAAGTTCTAGCGGCGCTGCGCTCGTGCTTGCGTTAGCCGAAGGACACTCGATGATGCGCGCAGTGCTCTGCGGATAGGCGGCAGCACGATAGGCCGCCCAGGGGGTCTGTACTCGGTTCAAGGTCTGTACTCGGCGTTCGCGCGGGGGCGAGCGGCGCGGCCCAGGTGGCCTCAGAGGCCTGGTCACCGGCGATCTGTGGTCGCCGGTACACGCGCTGCATCCCCTGGAGGTTCGCCGGAGCGCGCGACTCGATCTCGAGACGCACGCTCCCGTCGCGGTGCTCCGCGCGATCTAATGGAGATCGCAGAGCGCACCGTGCTTGGCGTCGCCGAGCATCAGTCGATCGCACGCCTTGCGCGCGGCGAAGCAGCGCGCGACCTCCAGGTCCCGCACGCCGATAGCCTCGAGACGGTTGTCCCGCACAAGCTCGGTTCGTCGGCGAAGCAGACCTCGCACTTGTGATAGTCGCTCCCGCACGCGGCGGCGGGGATCGATCCGGCGACGCTGGTGCGCGTGGTGTCGCGGGGACGTGCGCGGATCTCCGGGTGACCGCGACAATGTCATCGTGGCCCGCACTCGGCTCGGCACGCGGAGGCTTCTTCGAGGAACGGCCCGATATGACCCCAGGCGTCGTCTGGGTGGGTCTGGAGAAGAAGGTGGGGTGATCGGATTTCAGCGAAGCGCGCGGATGGCTTGAGCGTGCGCGCGCGATCGAAGCTGCGCGATGGAATGACCCGGTCCTGTTGCGCGCGCAACAAGAGCAGTGGTCGAGTGAGTCGCTCGAGCTCGGCGGCGACGTCGGTGCGCAGCACGGCCGCGATCCGGTGGGCGATGACGTCGGCGGGCACGGTGGCGGTGACGGCACGGACCGCAGCTGCGAGAGCGCGGTCGCCACCGGTGAGAAACAAGCGGATCAGCGCCGTTGGCGGGAGTCGGTGCCAGACGAAGCTCGGAAGACGAGCCAGCAAGCTCGGAAGTGGGGCGTCGACGAAGCTCGCGCACAGTACGACGGCGGTGACCTGCGGGCAGCGGTCGGCGACGAGCAGCGCGAGCGGACCGGAGAAGGATTCGGCGATGAGCGCGAATGGTTCGAGTGGGACTCGAGTACGCACCCAATCCGCGAGCTCGCGATAGCTTCGCGGGCGATCGTTCGGCAGTGGCAGCGGTTGCACCGGGAACGCGGGTGGAGCGGCGGCGACGAACGGCTCGAAGAGCGCTGCGGTGCCGTCGAGCCCGGGCAGGAGGATCGAAAGTGGGGCGATCATGACGAGCTGAGCAACGAACGGCGAGCGTGGTCTCGGTCGGAGCCGCGCAGGGGGCAGCGCGGTGCCTGTACTGTGATACGGGCCACAGGGCGTAGTCCAACGCGTGCTAACTTGTTGTCCTATGCGTCGTCTTGCCTTGGTATCGCTCGGAGTCTTACTGGCAGCATGCCGATCGTCCTCACCCGCGGGTTCGTCGACCGAGGGAGCCACCTCGGAGACGACCAACGGCACCCCCGGGCCCGACTCGACCACCGCGCAGGACGATAGCTCCGGGGTCGCTGGGACCAGCATGGACACCGTCGATGCCACGACCGAGAGCACGCGCGATGGCACGACGAGCTCGGGCTCGTCGGCCTCCGACGACACCTCGAGCCGGCTGGAGGTTTGGTCGTCCGGGTGGCCGCTGCGGGTAGCGAGGCGTTGGCCCGTGACGTGCGTGGCCGGGCGAGGCCGGTCCCGGTCGCGCACCGCCACTCGCGTGCCACAGCCCAACGGAGAGCGAAGCCGACCACTCGGGCTGTCCCTGCACCTCGCGGCTCGATCGATGGTGTCATGCTAGCCGCGAGGCGTCGCTCTTGCGGTCGCCAGGGGTGCTGTCACGCGGGCGTTGTGAGGCGGAGCACGGCAGTGGGCTCGGCACAACGCCGACCGAACCGGGTGAACCGTGGGCGGCCGCAAACCATTCGCGCGCGCATCTTGCACGGAGCAGCGAACATCGTGCAATGCCCAAGTGGATCGTCGCCCTCGACCTGCAGCCCTCTAGCCACGGCGCGGTGCGCTTCGCCTCGTGGATGGCAGGCGCCGGGTCGGCACCCCATGACCTCGAGCTCGTCGGCATCCACGTCATCGAGCGCGAGCAGCTCGCGCCCATCTTTCGCTTGCAGAGTCCGGACGAGGTCGGGCGGCGCGCGCAACAGGCGTTGGAGCGCGAGCTCGACGAGGCGGCCATGCACGAGTTCTTCGCGGCCCAACGGGTGGCGCTCGGGGCCCGCGCGCACGAGGTTCTCGAACACGAGGCGGCACGCGAGCACGCCGATGCGATTGTCGTGGGTCGACAGATGGCGAGCGACTCGATCGCGCGGATCCGGCTGGGCACCAACGCCCGCCGGTTGCTTCGCGCGCTGCCGGTCACGGTGATCGTGGTGCCGCCCGACTACGCCAAGCTCCCGTTCGGCGCGGGTCCGATCCTGGTCGCGACCGATCTCGGGGATGACGCGATCGCGGCCTGCCGCTTCGCGCGAGAGGTCGGTACGCGTATGGGCCGTGCAGTGATCGCGGTGCACGTGATCCCGGCCATCGATCCGATTCTGCGAGCCTATCTCGCCGAAGGCCCATGGTTCGAGCTCGGCGAGCAAGAACACGCGCGAGGCCTGTCGCAGCTGCACGCGTGGCTCCACCAGCATGACCTCGGCGGGCTCGAGCAGCGCGTCGTGCAGGGCTCGACGATCGAGGAGATCGGCAAGCTCGCAGTCGAACTGCGGGCGCCGCTGGTTGTCGCCGGGGCCCGTCGGCTTCCGACGGTGTTGCGTACGTTCGTCGGCAGCACTGCGGCAAGCCTCGCGGCGGAGTTGCCGGTGCCTGTCGCGGTGGTTCCCCCGACTTGAAGCGCCCGCGATGGGCGGGCGCGGGCGCGGGCGCGGGCGCGGAGGAGCCAGACCCCTTGCGGGGTCGGGCTCCTAGCCCAAGGTCTCGACCCACAAACGCTGGGTGTCGGTTCCGCTGCCGCGAGCTTCGACGCGGACCAGCCGAAACCGGCCACCGGCTTCGATGTCGTCATGCAGTTCGCGAATCGCCTTGGAGTCATCGGCGTCGACCACTCGATCCCCGCCGGTCGCCGCGCGCTTCCAACCCGGTCGCATCGGCGCGACCAAGCGGTCCCAGTCGACGTCGATACGGTAGGTGAACGACTCTTCGTGGGTGTGCGCAGGCGTGAATGCGTTGAGCAAGTGCATGTCGCCCAGCGACAGATGCAAGCCCAGGCTATTGCTCGCCCACTGGGTCGCGCCGTACTGCTTGCTCAGCTTGGCCACGCGAACGCCGTAGCTCTTGGTGACGGTGCCCAAGCCCGGCAGCGCCTCGCCGCCCTCGGCGACACTCGGCACGTAGTTGCAAGACGACAGGTTGTGACCGAACCACGCGCCGTCCTGGGCACATCGGATCGCGACCCACATCGACAGCGGCACGTACACGTCGTCTTGGGCCGCGTGGCTGACATGATAGGCCTTGCGCAGCTCGGGCCCGAGCTCGCGCGCGGGGCGACCGAAGCCGAACACGATGCCGGGAAACTCCCCGCAATCGAACAGCACCCACCGCGGCATCAGCATCTCTTGTCCACCGAACGAGAAGGCGTCGAGATAGTGCAGCCCATCGATGACGTTGCGGCTGTGCAGGCGCGTGGGGTCGAACAGCTGCGCGGGTGCGATCTGACGCCCGAACGGCGCCAGATCCAATGCCGCGAGGTTGCCCGGGTACGTGACCAGAAACGGCGTGCAATCGCGAACGATCGCGGCGTAGCGCGGGCTCAGATCGGTGTCGCTCAGCTCCACGACGCGCCCCCGAGCAACAGCAGCAACACCGCCTTTTGCGCGTGCAGGCGGTTCTCAGCCTCGTCGAACACCACCGACCAGCGACCATCCATCACTTCGGCATCGACCTCCTCGCCGCGGTGTGCGGGCAAGCAGTGCAGGAACAGCGCCTCTTTGCCGGTCGCCTCCATCATCTTGCGGGTGACGCGGAAGCCATCGAGTCGAGCGATCAGCTCTTTGGCCTGGTCCTCTTCGCCCATGCTGACCCAGGTGTCGGCGTAGATCGCATCGGCACCCTTCACTGCGCGCATCGGATCGTGATCGAATGCGACCGTAGTACCGGCGAGCTTGGCGTCAGCTTGGGCACGCGCGAGCACCTCGGGGTTGACCGGGATGCTGGGCGGCGTCGCGACGATGACGTCCATGCCGGCGCGTGGACCGGCGAGCATCAGCGAATTCGACACGTTGTTGGCGGCGCCGACGTACACCAGCTTCTTGCCGTGGGTGGTGCCGAGCTTCTCGCGCAGGGTCAACAGGTCGGCGAGCGCCTGACAGGGATGGAACATGTCGGTGAGCGCGTTGATGATCGGGATCGTGCCGTGTTCGGCGAGTCCGTCGACCTGATCCTGACCAAAGGTGCGAATCACGACGGCGTGCACGAAACGCGAGAGCACGCGCGCGGTGTCGGCGACGGTCTCGCCGCGACCCATCTGCATCCCGGTTCCGCCCGACGTCGACAGCGCGAGGGGCTGGCCGCCGAGCTGGTGGATGCCGACCTCGAACGAGACGCGGGTTCGCGTGGATTGCTTGGCGAAGATCATCGCCACCGATCGACCTGCGAGGCGAGTCGAGTACATCCCCGGGTTGCGCTTGACGTCGACCGCGAGGTCGATCAGGCGTTCAACATCGGCGGCCGAAAAATCCATCAGACTGCGAAGGTGTCGGGTCATGGCGCGCGTATGCTCGGCCCAAACCCCAGCCGATGGCGCGCGCAGGCGCATCGCGTTTTTGTGCGAAGCGTCACGCTGGGGCAGCTGTGACCCTCGTGGCGCTCGAGCGGCACCGACGAGATCAGCTGGGCGCGGGAGCGATCGGTGGCGGCGGATCGACCGCGTCGACCTCGGCGCTGGGCTCGGGCTCGGGCTCGGCGCTGGGCTCGGGCTCGTCCACGCTGGGCAGGCCGCCCGCCGGGAGCACGACGTCGGTGGGAGCAGCGACGGTCGCCGGCACCAGCGTTGGCGCGGTCTCGGGAGCGGGTAACGACCCGAGGCGCGGCCGGCCATGGGCCATCGGTGTCGGCGCGGTGGTTGCCTTGTCGATCCGCTGGGCGACCCGTCGCGGCACCCGAGCCGGCCGCGAGTCGCTGTTGCGGATGATCTCGGCCGTGATCGACTCCATGCGGATGCCCTCGTTCGCGAGCAGGGCCGTCCGGAATGCGGTGCGCAGCTGGGGGTGCAGCCGCTCGACCTCGGTCGTCACGTCGTCGCGCTCGGTCGGCTCATCGCCGGAGCGAACCGCGGCAACGATCGTCAGCAGCACCACGGCGCCGCCGGCCATGACTGCGCCGAGCCAGCGCATCGAACGATCGGGATGCAGACCGTGCACCGCGTGCGGCCGCTCGCTCGCGAGGTCGACGGCCAAGTCGACCGCGGTGTTGCCCGCGAGTGCCATGGCACCCTCGGCACGCTCGGTGCGGGGCTCGTCGGCCTCGAAGGCTGCTGCGTGGCGTTGTTCGGGGTCCATCGCGGCGAACTCCATGCTCAGAGTCGAACGCGCGAGCGCGCTCGACGATTCCGCCCCTGGCCGGTCGGCGCAATGTAGCCGCAGGGGTCGGGCTGTCAAGTCGGCGGCGAAACGGCTCGGAAGCGCTGTCCCCTCGTGCTATCGCTGGCGAGCATGAACGCGCGCGGGCACTGTCGACGAGTGCGGTCGATCGCAGCGGCGCTCGCGATCGGCTTGGTCGTGCCGACCACCGCGTTCGCAGAACCTCCGGCGAGCCCGAGCGCGACACCGCCCGCCGTCGCGGCCGACCACAGCCCGCCCTCGCCGCCGCGCCTGGGCCCTGACGAGGTGCTGCTGCTCGATGGGGGCTTCGTCCGCGGCACGATCCTCGAGATCGTCGCCAACACGCGGGTCGTCATCTTGGTGGACGGCTCCGCCGAGCGTCGTGAGATCCCGTGGGATCAAGTCGTGGAGGTCCAGCGCGACAAGCACGCGACGCCGCCTACGGAGGACCTCGCGGTGCCCGAACGCGTGGCCCCGGTGGACCCGCCCTCGCGCGGCCGCCCTCGTCTCCACCTCGACGTCAGCCCCGTACGCCCGGTGACGCTGTTCGAGGTCGACAGCGAGATCGTCGCGAGCGGCTACAACGCGTCGATGTACGGGATGAAGTTTCGCAGCGTGTGCGCGGCCCCATGCGACGCGATTGTCGACGGCACGCGCGGACAGGAATTTTTTCTCGGCACGGGCGAGGGTGCGGTGTGGACCGCGTCGCGCAAGTTCACGCTCGCCGATCAACAGGGTCCGGTGACGATGCGCGTCAAGCCGGGAAATCGGGCGCTGCGGATCGCCGGCGCGGTCGTGCTTGGCATCGGCATCGGCGCCACGATCGCCGGCGGCCTGTTCGCGATTCCGAAATCAACCAGAACACCGGGCCTGATCCTGCTCGCCGTCGGCGTGCCCGGACTGCTCGCCGGCATCCCGATGATCGTGCTCGGGCGCACCCGGTACGAACTCGGCGATCGCGATCCGATCGACGATCCGTAGGGCGGTGGGTCAGCCACCGAGCGTCCAGATCTCGCGCCCCGACTTCAGCAGCTTCTTGCTGATCTCCACGGACTCGGCGCCTTCGGATTCCGCGCGCGACACCAGCTCTGCCATGTCGGCGTCGGTGCCGTCGCAAAAGCCGATCGGCCGCGGCGTGTTGGGCATGCACAGCTGGACTTTGAACTCGCCGTGGTCCCAGCGGGTCTGCGTGGCGTTGTCGTAGGGGTAGATCACTGGCGATGAGGTTACGCGGGTTGCGGGGCGAAGTCTCGCGACAGCGTCTCGATCGCGCACCCACCCTGGTGTCGGCCTCATTACCGTGGTACTATCCCGCGATGAAGATCGCCCAGTCCCGCGTCACTGCCCAGGGCCAGGTCTCGGTACCCGCCGAGGTCCGACGCCGCCTTGGGCTCGCACCGGGCTCGGTCCTCGAGTGGAACGACGAAGGCACCGAGATCGTCGTCCGACGCGCAGGTCGATTCACGTCCGACGACATCCACCAGGCGCTCTTTCCTCGCGGGAAACCCAAGGCGCGGTCGCTTGCCGAGCTCGACCAGGGCGTCCGCAATCATATCAAGGCCCGACATGCGCGCCGTTGATACGAATCTCCTCGTCCGGCTGATCGCCCGCGACGACGCGAAGCAAGCCGAGGCGGCAGAGAAGTTCGTCACGGCCGGCGCGTGGATCTCCCATCTCGTGCTCGCCGAAGCGGTGTGGGTGCTCGATTCGGTGTACGAGCTTCCGGCAACGTCGCTCGCGACCGCGGTTCGGATGCTCCTCGAACACGCGTCGCTCGTCGTCCAAGATGCCGACGTCGTCGAAGCCGCGCTCGCCGAGTTCACCGCGCGACCGGCTCTCGGCTTTTCCGACTGCTTGATCCTGGAGATCGCGCGCAAGGCCGGTCACCTCCCCGTGGGCACGTTCGACCGCGCGTTCGGCAAGCTCGACAACGTCGAGCGGATCTAGCGCGCCTCGACGAGTGCACTACGTCGACGTCGCGACGCCTCGTTCCCCCCACCACCGTCTGCTACAGTGCCCGTTCCGATGGCGTGGGTCTTGCTCGTGATCGCCGGCTTGCTCGAGACCGCATGGGCGGTGGGCCTCAAGTACACCGAAGGCCTCACGCGCGTGTGGCCGACGGTGTTCGTCGCGGCCACGATGATCGGCAGCATGTGGCTGCTCGCGATCGCGACGCGGACCTTGCCGATCGGCACCAGCTACGCGGTCTGGGTCGGGATCGGCGTGGTCGGCACCACGATCGTCGGGTTCGTGGCGCTCGACGAGTCGTTCTCGCTGGTGCGCAGCCTGTGTCTGCTGGGCTTGGTGGCGTCGATCGTCGGCCTCAAGCTGACCGCGAGCGAATAGCCGTGGCCTCGGGTGGCGAGCCCGGGTAACTTACGCGCCGCATGACCATCGCTGTTTCTTCGCGCATCCCTTCCGTCAAGTTCAAGCACATTCAGGCCGACGGCACCACCGTCGTGCTCGACACCACCGAGGTCTTCGCCGGCAAGAAGATGATCCTCTTCGGGTTGCCCGGGGCCTTCACGCCGACGTGCCACAACCAACACGTCCCGAGCTACGTGGCCCGCGCCGAAGAGCTGCGCGCCAAGGGGATCCAAGGCGTGGTGTGCATGGCGATCGCCGATCACTGGCTGATGCAGGCGTGGGCCGAGTCGTTGGGCACGGGCGACAAGGTGATGATGCTCGCCGACGGTAACGGCGAGCTCACCCGCGGCCTCGACGTGCAGCTCGACCTCACGGGTGCAGTGATGGGCATTCGTACCAAGCGTTTCGTGGCCGTGGTGAACGACGGGATCATCGAGTCGATCGAGACCGAGCCCGCCGGCGGCATCGAGGTCACCGGCGCCGATGCCTGCTTGACTCGCCTCTGAGTGACGGCCCACGGCCACGCCGCCCGCGTGCGTGGCCGTGATCGTCGGGGCCCCCGGTCGTCGGGGGTCGCCGACCCACTGCCGGGGTCGGCGATCTCTTGATAGGCTCTGGCTCGTGACTCCATCTGCAAGTGGCCGCCACGACACCGTTCAGTGGTCCCGCGTGCGGGTACGGGTCGTCGGACAGGTGCAGGGCGTGGCGTTCCGTGCCAGCGCGGAGGCGAACGCGACCAGCCTTGGTCTCACCGGTTGGGTCCGCAATGAGCCCGATGGCAGCGTGACCCTCGAGATCGAAGGACTCGAGGGCAAAGTCGAGACGCTCGTCGAGTGGTGTCGTCAGGGCCCACCCGCGGCACGGGTCGACAGCGTCGTCGTCCTGAAGATCACGCCGGGCTACGATCGTGCGCCGTTCGCAGTGAAGCCTTGATCCTGAGCAAGGGCCCGGCCCGCACTCGCGCTCGGCGAGACACCTCGCAACCACGCGCTGCGCACCAATCCGTCCCTGCTTTGACGCTCGCAAACGAGAATGACGATAGACTCGCGGCCGTGCGCGCAGTCGTGGTGCTTGTTGTAGTGACGGGGTGCTTCTCCGAAGGGCCCCAAGACACTTCGTCGGGCGACGGCTCGGGGACTTCATCGACGAGCACGACGAGTTCGGGCGAGTCGACCCCCACGACGAGCGCAGACTCGAGCAGCAGCGGCGCCACGGCCTGCGGGCCCGCCAAGGTTTGCGCACCCGAAGTTCCGGATTCGTGGTCCGGCCCGGTGGCACTGCGAACCGCGGGGCTCGGAGCCCAGCCAGGCTGCGCCGGAGCCTACGCCGACCTCGTCTGGGACCTCGATATCGGGATCGACGCCTCGGGGAGTTGTGCGTGCTCGTGCGGCGACCCGGTCGGCACCGTTTGCGAGTCCTTGCTGATCCACCAGTTTGACGCGCCCGGGTGCGGCGGTGCGCCGACGGACCTCCAGACCGTGGAAGGCCAGTGCGTGTCAGTGTCAGCGCAGAGCATGCGCGTGACCAAGCCGATCACCGGCGGCAGCTGTCCGGCGGTCGCGACCGCCCAGCTCGACCCGGCCACGCCCACGGGGTCACTTCGCGCCTGCGGTGGCGCGCTACCGGGCGACGCCTGCGAAATCGGTGCGTGCGTCGACGCGCCCGCCGAACCGTTCGCGACCGGACTGTGCGTATGGCACAGCGGCGACGTCAAGTGTCCGCCTGGCTACGACGGCGGCGAACGCATCGTCGCGTTCGACGGCGTCGTCGACGATCGCGACTGCGAGGGCGCGTGTACCTGCGTCCTGCCCGAAACCTGTACGGGGAATGCCAGGGGCGGCGACGCCCAGGACTGCGCGAGCGGGGTCGAACTCGCAGACTTCGGCGTCTGCTTCGATAGCACCGGCGTCACCGAGTTGCGCGGCTCGCAAGAGGGCGCGCCTGCACTTGCGTGCACCGCAGGGGCGCCGAGCGTGCCACCTGTCGGCACGGTCACCGGCGAAGCGCCCGTGACCTTCTGCTGTCTTTGAAGCGACGGTGACTCCGCCCCCGACATGTCGGTGTCGAG